>CARSRA010000040.1 GCA_949063825.1 uncultured Candidatus Saccharibacteria bacterium | reverse complement strand
CGCCGGAAGGCAGCTTTGGCAAAATTTGCTAAAGAAGCAAAATAATCTATATAGAGTTTAATTATTATAAGAAGGCGACATTCATGGTCGCTTTCTTTTTATTTTTATGATTGTTGTAGTGTGTTATTATAGACATAACTATTATGGAAATTACAGCTGCTTATATTTGGTCACAGATTTTTACAGTCGCTGAGTATAGCCTACTCGGTCTATCTTATCTAGCGAGGAGACGCAAACTGGTCGTGGTGCTAGATATATTTTCGATGATTTGTGGAATCATCGCTTTTGTACTGCTCGGTGCGGATCTAGGTGTAGGGATGTCGATCGTGATTCTGCTAGCTAATTTCTATTATTTATGGCAGGAAGGGAAGCCGGAACTTAGAAAACGGCGATATTGGTGGGACTATGTGATGCTGGCCGTAATCTTGGCGGTAATTTTGATAATTACCCTATTCACCTTTGAGGGGTGGCTAAGCCTTCTGTCGGTAGCCGCGACGGTACTTTATGAAATCTCGATTTGGCAGAATAGTACAAAAGTATACAAAATGCTGGGTATACCAGTGGCGTTTTGTTGGATGTCATATAACGGATTCGTGCTTTCGCCGTTTGGAGTGATTTGTGAGTTTATCATGTTGACCGTTTCGATCTATGGCTATGTGAAAGAAGTAAAAAGTCATAAAAAACGAATACGGAAAAAGTCTCAGCGTAGCCGTTCCAAGGCAAAAAAGCGCTAAGATGGCTTTTTGTTTTTGCCGAGTCTAGCCGCATAGTACTATCTACCCTACTTCGCGGTGCAGCGTAGGGAGCGACCGAAGCCACGAGTGCCGTAGACCTGCGGATCGACAATGCCGCTACCGAAGTACAGGTAGTAGGCATTCGACGAAATGTACACTGTACGAGACCAGTACTCCCCGTACGTAGTCTCATAGTACAGCGAGCCCGAAGTATTGTAGTAGCCAGTGTAGGCAAAGTCGAGAGGAGCAGAACGTAGCCTGGTAGATCCAGCTGCATCGCTGGTAATACCATAGGTAGTAGTGATGAGGGTAACGTAGTTGTTTTAGATTGTATAGAGCTAGTGAAAAATTATTAAAATTTATAAAGTAAACATAAATTTTATGCTATCATGGTAGTATGAGAGAAGTGCAGGAGCAGGATAGCCTTAAAGATATTCAACAGCAAAATCCCGCTGCAGTGCAGCTAGGAAATAATGTAACGCAGGCATCAGCATTGAATAGGGGGAATAACACTAATACGGTTAGCCCTAGCTCTGCCGATGGATCGGTGAATGCTAATATGCCGACTCCTCAGACCACTCAGCTATCACAGACGGGGATGAGTACATCATCTAGCCAAGTTTCCGCTCCTACTAGTGGTCAAAATCCGAATTCATATGTTGCGCGCGCAAAAGCGGCAATTGGAGAAAGTAGCAATAAAGACGATAAGCAAAAAGCGTTACTTCGAAAAATCCTGATTATTGGAGGGATTGTAGTTGGAATTATTATTGTAGCGCTTTTGGCATGGTTCTTGATTACAAAATTAATCAATAAAGATTCCGGCACTGCACCTGGTCCATTTGATCCAGCAGAAGAGCAGGAACGTAATGAAGAAAACAAAACTATATTCCAAGACGTCTATGATGAAGCCACTAGTGATAATAGCGGCGAGTCGGCGGAGGATGTTTTTCAGCAGGCGATTAATGCAGCTGGGAATAATACTGGGGAAGCTAATGCGGTTCGCGTTTCACAAATGCGCTACCTGCTCGAGCAGGGCGATTACGATAAGATTATTGAAGTAGGTGAGCAAACCGGTGGAGGTAATGGCGGCGGAAGCAACGGTAATGGCGGCAACGGTAGTAGTGGTGGCGGAACTGGCGGTTCGACCGGTGACATCGATGCTTGTGAAGATGTGAATCTGGGGCTCGATCTTCGTATTAGCTGTCACAATATTTTGGGGCTAGCCTATTCTTATCGAGATGAGGTTGAGTTGTCGGATTATCATATGGCTAAGATGAAGGAACTCATGAATGAAAAAATGCGTATGGAGTACCCAAGATGAGAGCCACGTTCAATAAGATATCGACGGTAATATGGTCCGGAATAGTGATTGCGTTTCTATGCTTGTGCGGAGGGGTATTGTCTATGCCAGCTTTCGCGGATGGGAACGCTGGCACGGGTGGTAGCGAAAGTGCAACTAACCCGACTGACTGCAGCACACAGATAGTCGGAACCTGTCATGGGGGGGGGTGGGTGTACGTTGCATCTACTGAGGATCCGGTCAATGTTGCTGGGTCGAGCGGTGACGGGTACAATTTCCCGGGTGGGACGATTTATGGTTGCGGCACGGTCGGTGGTTATTACCGCTCATCGTGGTTTCGTAACGGTAATCCGGGGGATTTAGTTGGGATTGCGCAGAATAGTCAATGGGCAACCTTTGGCGGTCCGAGTGCTTATAATCCGGCTGCGATGGAGATCGGTGGCGTGCAGGAAGCCTTTAATATTGCCCTAGCGGCTGGAGTTGTTCCGGAGGGGGTGAACTGGGGCAACGTCGGCTGGTTTTGCTACAGCGAAAAGCTCAAAGACAAAAAAGC
>CARSRA010000039.1 GCA_949063825.1 uncultured Candidatus Saccharibacteria bacterium | reverse complement strand
ACTATCGTGGTAACGGTTACCCCCTACGCTGCACCGCGAAGTAGGGTAGATAGTACTATGAGGACACCACTACTAGTGCTTGTGCCTCACCTTACTAGACGCGCTAGGCCGACATTCATGCTCGTGGCACTCTTCACCCGGACCTTCAAATTCAATCGTCAAATGTCCAATCCCCTGCGCCTTAGCCTCGGCGCGTAGCGTCTGTTTCAGCTCTACTTTGGACTTCCTATCTGTTACTACGTGCATAGTGGCATAATTATGCTCACCATCCATACTCCAAACATGCAGATGATGTACATCCTCCACGCCCGGAATCTTCCGAACCTTTTCACTTAATTTTTGCATCGAAATACCATGAGGCACTTTCTCGAGGAATAAATCGAGAATTGACTTAAAGTTTATTACAGCGTGCACTGCGATAAAACTTGCCACGCCAAGTGAGATAATAGGATCGATAATCGAAATATTTGTAAACTGCATCAAGATCGCGCCGATCAACACTACCACCCAGCCAAGTACATCTTCTAGCATATGCAGATTGACTGATTTTTGATTTAGCGATATACCGCCATGGGTCTTATAGGCTGCCAAACCATTGATGACGACGCCAAAAATCGCAAGAAATAACATACCAGTATAGTTGACTGGCTCCGGATGAAAAAGTCGATAAATACTACTTACAATTACTAAAGTCGAGCCCACAGTCAAGATTACCGTCGTGATAAAGGCTCCTAAAATCGAATAACGCCTGTAGCCATAGGTGTAAGTTTCATCTGGCGCCCGCGCTGCTTTCTTTTCTAGCAAAAAGGCGATACCGATACTTAATGCATCACCGAAATCGTGAATTGCATCCGAAATAATCGAAATACTGTTTGTAAATAAGCCGCCCACAAGTTCAAAAATCGAAAAGCAAAGATTCAGAACAAAGGCAACTAAGATATTCTTTTTAGTTTCCATATTTTATCCTAATTAGAGTATCACAGCGGTCGAAACCGGTTATATGAAAGATTAAGCAGTCTGCACGTCAGAATCTAGGAAGCAGACACCCTTATTATAGCACGAATCAGCAAAATGATACATAATAGATACAAAATTATGCCCTTTTAGATCAAATCAGAATTGAGATAGTAATAATACTCTAACAATTCCCGCGAATAATTCTTAATCAAGGCCAGCTCAGTACGATTATTATTATGAGCCTCACCCTCCTTGCGTGACGGAACGATCAGCATGCGAGTGGTCCCGACCTGCTCTACAAAAGCAGGATTATGACTCACCATGATAATGGTCCCAGTATAGTCACGTAAATTTTCGCCGATAATCTTCTGGGTTTCTGGGTCAAAATGATTCGTTGGCTCATCCAGGATAATCACATTTGCGCGTTGGAGTAAAATCTTGCAGAGAGCTACTCGTGCTTTTTCGCCCGGAGACAAGATAGCCACTTTCTTGCTCAGATCGTCATCATAGAATAAGAAATTCGAAAGCACACTACGCAATTCAGTATCAGTAAAATCGTATGAGCTGACATTCTCAAGAATCGTACGTCGTTCATCGAGAATTTCAAATTCTTGCGCATAATAAGCCGTCGTAGTGTGCGCACCAAAAATAATAGATCCGCTAATTGGCGTAAGCTGGCCAACAATCAATTTCAATAAAGTAGATTTACCGACACCATTCTCGCCAACAATCAAAAAACGCTCACCCCGAGTCAATGCAAAAGATAGGCGATCATATAATAATGGTCCATTTGGATATTGAAAGCAAAGATTCTGAACCTCAAGTGGCGTTTTTGCGCTCTCCCTAGTCGGAGTAATCCGCATCGTGACGTGCGCATACTCGCGCTCACGCGTACCGAGTTCGGCTAATCTTTTCGCTAACACTTTCTCACGCTGATGCCCCATGCCAATCAATGCAGTATTGGAACGCTTTGCCGCTCGCGCCCTTGCTACAAATTCACTCAAACGTTTAATTTCACGTTCTTGCTCAGTAATTCTAGCGTCTTCCGCGGATTGTTCGGCAGCACGTTGACGTCGAAATTCGCTATAATTACCTCGGTAAATCTTCATTTTATGCGTAGTCTTATTAACGAATAGAGTCTTGTTTGTGATTGCATCCAAAAATTCTACGTCATGCGAAATTACAAGTACCGTCCCTTGATAATGACGTAAATAATTTGATACAAACAATTTTGTCTCTACATCGAGATGATTAGTCGGCTCATCCAGTAATAGCAACCCTGCATTCTCGAACAACACCCGCGCGAAAGCAACTTTCGATTTCTGACCACCAGAAAGATCACACATTTTCCGGTCCATTAAATCAACTAGCTGCATTTGATCTAGGATTTTTAGTAGTTCCCCGTCAAAATTAGCAACATCATAAGAGTCGATTAAATCTTGTAGATCATTAATCCGGTCTAAAATCGCTGCACTATCGGGATACTTAGCTAGTTTTTCGTATTCGTGATTCAGTCTTTCCTGTAACTCATCTACCGGACGTCCGGCTGCCACATATTCCCAAACCGTAATATCCTGATACTCAGGCGAAATAGTAATTTCCTGTGGAAGATAACCGATACGATGTCCGGGCAAAACAATCTCGCCGCTATCAAGTTGCTGCTCGCCAAGAATTATTCGAAAAAGCGTAGTTTTGCCAGCCCCATTCACACCGACGATACCGACTTTGTCCTGGTTTTCTAAGATAAAGTTACAAGCATCATAAATAACTTTGGCGCCATAGGATAGAAAAAGATGCGAAGCCTTCATTGCCGTATTATAGCATGAATGTGGCAGCGCGAGATGTCTGCAGAGTACTATCTACCCTACTTCACGGTGCAGCGTAGGGGGCGACCGTCGCCACGACCGCCGCGGCTCTGCGGATCGACACTGCTGCTACTGAAGCGCAGGCGGTAGGCACTCGACGAATCGACCACAGTACGAGACCAGAAGCTCCCGCTCGTAGTCTCACCGTACAACGAGCCCGAAGTACCGTAGTAGCCAGTGTAGGCAAAGTCGAGGGGAGCACTCCGGAGCTTGGTAGAGCCAGCACTACTACTCGTAATACCATAGGTAGTAGTGATGAGGGTAACGTAGTTGTCTTTGGTGGGGAGGGTCCAGCCTTTGGGGCAAACA
>CARSRA010000038.1 GCA_949063825.1 uncultured Candidatus Saccharibacteria bacterium | reverse complement strand
ACTATCGTGGTAACGGTTACCCCCTACGCTGCACCGCGAAGTAGGGTAGATAGTAATCTGCAGGCATATATAAACAAATAACCCAGGAATCCGCAGGATAAAAGCATACCCCCTATACTAAGCAAAAGATACCCTTAGTTAGGTATCATGCTCTCACCATTCTAAATCTTTTTGACAAAAATAAAAATAATCAAACCCTGGTACACTCGGCGCGATTCGAACGCGCGACCCCTTGTTCCGAAGACAAGTGCTCTAATCCGCTGAGCTACGAGTGCTAATCAACTCTCGGTCTTTCACGATTGTAGCACAGAGTAAGCGATTTTGCTATGCTTCCCCATCTTTTTGTTTATCCCAAAGCGAAAACCAATTATCTCGCATACGCTGTAGGGGATTTTGATGATTTGATTCCGGAACCTCGCAATGAACAGGCTCGGCTTCAGGTACTGAACTGGAAGTGATTGGCGCGATCGGGGCAGTACTCAATGTAATCTGCGGGTTCGGAGGTAGGGCTGACGGATCGGCGGCCGGAATTGGAGGCTTCGAAACCGGTTCGGAGCTAGCGGGACGAGGATTGCCTGAAGGCTCAATAGGGCTAGGAGGATTATCCACTACATTACTATTTGGAGTGTCACTGCTTGACGGAATTAACTTTAGTTCGCCATTCAATACTGTAATATTAAAGGAGCGGATTTCGTCATTAATATAATTAATATCAGGTAATGGGAACAACGCAAAAATCGGTTTTTCAAAATAGTTCGCTAAATATAGCTCCGCGAAGCAATTTGCTCCGATATAACCGGGCGTACAATTCTTGAGAAAATTGCACATTAAAACAATATCACACTCACGTATTTTTTCAGCGTGTAAGCGGTTTGAATCGGTATCGATTTTCGCTCGGATTGGATCGAAATCCGGTCGCTCTGCTAGACGGTTAATAATACCATTCGGTAATAAAACCTCATGCCCCGCCGCTTCGAGCATCTTGCTAATCTCTAGAACTTCATCCGCAAAAGTCAAACTACTACAAATACAAATTTTCATGATAACTCCTTTGAGATATTCTAGCATACTAGCGTATGGAGTAAAAACATAAGGATCAAGCTATGGTACACAAAACTCATGACTGTTAACCTTTGAGGGATGTTCTATTTCTCTTCCAGACTAGCATCACCCGCATTAAGCTCTTCAAACTTTGCCCGCATAGTAGGATTTTTGCGAGTAAGACGTTTGACCGTGAGATCATCCATCTTATGCTCAGCAGCCACCAAGTGTTTGTCCGAAAGCATCAAAGCATCGCGAACTTTTTCAAGGTCTTTAATTGCCTTGTTGATCTGCTCAATCGCCTCGAGATGTTTCTTGCCAGCTTTCTGCATAGTCGCGAGCCAACCCGCCTTCCAGTTTTCGACGTCATCCTCGAAGGTCGTAATATCGATATTCTGATTTTTAACTAGTGCCAGCTCTTTTTTCGCCTCGAGTGACTTTTCGGCCGCATTCTTTAGGATCGTAATCATCGGAATAAAAAACTGCGGTCGGATCACATACATCTTTGGATATTTGTAAGAAACATCAACAATCCCTTGGTTATATAGATCACTCTCTGCTTCCAACATCGAGACCAAAATTGCATATTCACAGTTTTTTTCGCGTCGATCTTTGTCGAGCTCAGCTAAGAAATCTTCATTCTTTTTCTTTGTGCGAGTAGCTTCATTCTCGTTCTTCATCTCAAACATAATCGAAAGCGACTCGACACCTTCAGCTGGATCTCGAAAAATGAAGTCACCCTTACTTCCACTAGTCGCCGAAACGGTATTGTCCTTGTCGAAATAAGCCTCTGGGAAAGCCGCCATGCGCACCTTATTAAACTCGTTTTGACAAAACTGTTCGAGCGATTCACCGACCATTTTGGTAGAAAGTTTCAACTTCATATCTTTGAGACGTTCGATCTGCTCATCTCGAAGTTTAATCTGAGTCTCATATCCGTCGCGCAAATTCTGCTGCTTGCTCTCCTCGTTGGCAAGTTTGAGTTGAAATTTGGTCTTAGCATTATCGAGCTCGATCTCGGTTTTGGTCTTTAGATTCCTCAGCTCCGCCTCGGATTGCATTTTGAGATTGTCTAATTCCGCCTCCAACTTAACGATTCGATTTTCGCGCTGGTTTAGCTCGGACTGCAAAGTCTTCTCAGTATCAACCTTGGCAAGTTCAACTGCCGCCGACTTTTCGCGTTCGAAAGATTTCTCGCGCTCAGCTAGGTCACGGCTAAACTCGTCATCACGAACTTGCTTCACGATCTTAGCATAGCTGGCTTCATCTACCTTAAACACAGCTCCGCACTTAGGGCATTTAATTTCTTGGTCATGCATATAAGTATTGTAGCATAGGGCAATCTGAATTTCGATCTACGAACCTAGAGTAATCTAATGTATATCTGCTATACTAAAGACATGAAATTGATTGTTGGACTAGGAAATCCGGGCGATGATTATAATTTTACGCGTCATAATTTCGGTTTTTTGGCACTAGATTTTTACGCAAAAATTGAGGGGGTTCAGTGGGAAAAGCCCAAACGCCATGCTATTTGGCTAAAATTTGCCGATAAGGTTTTTCTGAAACCGCAAACCTACTATAACGAATCTGGTCTTGCCGTGCAAGAAGCATTACGATTTTACAAGTTAAGCCCCAAGGATATCTTGGTAGTTTGTGATGATTTTGATCTAGAATTTAAACAGATTCGCTATCGCGCGCATGGCTCAAGCGGTGGAAATAATGGTTTAAAATCAATCATCCAGTATCTCGGGACAGATGAATTTGCAAGGCTCAGACTCGGCACAAATAACCCTGAGTTACGCAATAAAATGGGCGATGTAAAATTTGTGCTCAGTCGATTTTCGGCTACCGAAAAATCCGATCTACCCGACATACTAAAATCGGTCGCCGATCGAATTCGCGATTTCTAATATATATCATTTCCGGGGGCAGGACGAGAATCCCCCGGTGATCAGGTGCCGGAAAAAACTTCGCGGTGCAGCGTAGGGAGCGACCGTTGCCACGATTGCCGTTGTTCTGCGGATTGACATTGCTGCTATTGAAGTTCAGGTTGTAGGCATTCGATGAATCGTTCACAGTACGAGACCAGAAGTTCCCGTTCGTAGTCTCATTGTTCAACGAGCCCGAAGTATTGTAGTAGCCAGTGTAGGCAAAGTCGAGGGGGAAACACTCGGTACTCTGCGGGCACAACCATTTTTTGGCAATGTACTTTTCAGTTGCACACGGTGCTGCCGTGCAAATCCCAAGGACGTCTTTGTTAGAACGATGCACTCAGCTCGCCCAACTTTTTGACTCATGAAGAGTGCGCCCTCCACCTCATCAAAGTGACACCTCCGGCCCAAGCTTTTACTCCCCTCGCGGGGCGGCTCGCCCTTTCCGTAGGTCGGCGGCTTATTTATCATGGATTTTATTTATCCAGATACTTGGACTCCCTCTAAAAACGGACCGGGCAAGCGGCTCGCAAGCGAGCCCAAGAATCTGGGATTTTCCCGGAGTTAGGCTTTTCGCCTCTTCCCCCTTCCGGGGGAGCGAGAAAGCCGCTCCCAGAAAATCCTTTCCTTAGTTCCAGCAGCCATGCCTCACACATGTCTGCA
>CARSRA010000037.1 GCA_949063825.1 uncultured Candidatus Saccharibacteria bacterium | reverse complement strand
TGCCTACTGACATAAAGGATGCTGATTTACGGGGTGCCAGTGCAGAGATCGACGAGGCGGAGACTTTATCGCCGGAGGATGCAGAGCGAGCCGAGAAAGGTCGGCAAACACTAGAGGCGTTCAAGCATTTCTTCGAGGCTGACGTAAAGATTAAAGAAGAGATTACAGATATAGCGCCAAGTAATGCTGATTTTTACGATGAATCAAGTCGGATGCGTTATTTGGATCGGGCGTTTCGGGAATTTTCGGGGTTTGAGCATGATTTCCAGAGAATAGTGAAAGAGTTTCAATTAGGGGAGCACATGGCGCGTTCGACTAAGGAGTTTTTTGCTCGAGGCTCAGAAACGTTTGCTACTAGTAATTTTGACGTAGATAATTTGCAACGAATCTACGAAAAGCAATTCTATGATATGCGTGATGAATTCGTAGATGATGTACGTAAAGAAGCGGTCGGATATTTATTAATCCGTGAATCTAGCAAGCTTATTAATCGCGCCAGCTCGGTTAATGAGCTTTTGCATGCTTTTCATAGTTTGATTATGAATAATGAAGGAATTTTGCAAAGAATTCCCGAGCTTGAAGCTAAAGGCAAGATTACACTACGTGGTGAAGCTAATGGCTTAGGATCAAAAATTTATGAGGCGATCCCCGAAGACATGAATGTGGGTATCACTGATATTATTTCGGTTGACGATAAGGCCTTAATGATGGTGCGCGACCGGGCGCATGCGTTAATGATTGAGGCTGAGCCTCTTAAAGAGCGCCCAGGGGAAACCATAATTCATTATAATTTGCCAAAGATCATTAATCGCGAGATGGTTGAGGCACTTCCGGGGATTGGCAGAATTAGTAAAAATGGAGCATCAGGACGGTTTGCGGTGCCAAACGAGGAGTTAGGCGAGCGTTTGGTTGACTTTATAGCTAAGGTGCCGGAGGACAGAGATTTCGAGCCGACAATGTCACGATTCGTGGCATCAAAGGTAACTCTCAAGGAGTCTATGCTTGAAGCGCCAAGTAGCAATGATGACGCTGGGTCTGAGAGCCTACGTCCAGCGCCGCCGGAATTATCTGCCGAAGAAGGGATAAGAAATAGACTTAGTAGGATGGTTAAACTCGCGCTCAAGAAAGGATTTGATCGAGACGGTAAATAACTAATTTAGGGGGTGTGGTATAATTACACCATGAAAATTTTGGCGATTGAGAGTTCGTGTGATGAAACCGCGGCGGCCGTCATAGAGGATGGTCGCCAGATTTTGAGTAATGTGGTGGTTTCGCAGATTGATATTTTTGCTGAGTATGGCGGAGTGATTCCGGAGGTTGCGGCGCGCTCGCACTTGGAGGCGATTTTACCAGTAATACACAAAGCCCTAGGGGATGCGGGATCCGATAAGACCGAGATTGATGCGATTGCGGTTACGCATACTCCCGGATTGATGGGCTCGTTGATGATCGGAACCCTGACCGCACGGATGTTGGCTATTCTTTGGCAAAAGCCACTTTATGCTGTGCATCACCTCAAGTCGCATATTTATGCTAATTGGCTTGACGCAGGCGATGATGTAGCTATGCTAGACTCTGATTTACCAAAATTCCCTTTACTGGCGCTAGTGATTTCGGGCGGACATACACAAATTATTTATATGCCAAGTCACAATCAATTTGAAATTATAGGCACAACTAAGGATGATGCGGTGGGTGAGTGTTTTGATAAGGTAGCAAAAATTTTAGGTCTTCCCTATCCTGGCGGCCCTGCGATCGCTGACTGTGCCAAAAATGGCAATCCGACACGGTATCATCTTCCGCATCCTCGAGTTGACGGGTTAGATTTTTCGTTTTCCGGACTCAAAACTGCAGTGCTACGTGCGGTGCAGGCGGAATGCGGGTTGTCTATCACTACGCCCTCATATGAGCTTAAAGAGCATCTTTCGGAGCAGCAGAAGGCCGATTTTGCCGCTTCTTTCCAACAGACTGCTTGTGAAATTTTATTAGAAAAAATGGAAAAAGCCTTAGAGCAATATCCAAAGGTGAAGTCGGTAGTATTCGCGGGAGGAGTGAGCGCAAATCGGCAGCTACGATCACTAGCATTAAATAGCCTAAAAGGCCATCAGGAAGCCACAGACGAGTCAAAAGATGTTAAGACGGGTATGTTTGCGAAATCAAGCAAAAATGCTCGTAGCGGGGCTCTAAATGCGGAATATGACTATTTTAAGCGTGATGATATAGATATTTTCTTTCCGGAAGCACGTTTTACGGGTGATAATGCTGCGATGGTGGGCGTAGCAGCATATTTCGAGATCCAATCGGGAGTTAAGCCGACCGATCCGTATCGTCTTAGCATTGCACCGCGTACCAAAATTAGCGAAAAATAACTCTTTGGTAATATTAGCGGCGTATATAATCAGAAGTACTTGTCGAGTATGGTCGTAAGCGCGGATAGATTAGGTACTAATTCTGTTGGCATGCCTAATTTCTCGCTTGCATCTAGGTTTCTTGTTCTGTCATCAAAAAAGACGCATTCTGTCGGTTCTAAATCATAACGTTCAAATAGGAGTCGATAAATAGCGGGATCAGGTTTCCGATAATGTGCATCACATGAGTAAATTCCGCCATCTAGTAGGTCTAAAATTCCCTTTTGTTTTAAGACTTCATACTCGATGTCGTTCATATTCGAGAGCCAATACATCTGATACTCCCCTGTTTCATGAAGCTTTTTCACTAGGTCAAGATTTGGCTCGCAAAGTGGAAGTACTTGATCGAAATGCTCTGCTGCGAGCGCAAGTTTTATTTCCCTAGTGTATTTTGGGTGCTCGTCGATTAGGGTATGCATATATTTTTCGGTTTTGAGCTTCCCTGTCATAATTTCCTCACGCCAAGCCGAGGTATGGTAGATAAGCTCATAAAGCCATTTCGCCTCGTCGCTAGGCAATTGCCAGACCTGAAGTAATGCTTGGTTTGAGTCGTCTAAAATAATCCCACCAATATCTAGTATCAAACTTTTCACCCCTTTTACAACAAGATGATTATTGTGTCGGGGTTGGATATCGTTGGAAAAATGTGGCATGGAATAATTCTAACATAGAAATATGGAAATTTATCGTATCGGTGATTAAAAACATGAATTTTATGCTTGACAGATGATTAAACATAAGCTACAATAGGGGTAGGTCACGACATTTTGGGAGAATCAATAGATGAACCATTGTTTTTTTGAAATAATGTGTTCTTATTGGATCTAATTTTTTGCCGGGATTAAACATAGGACAAGGGTTTTCACGTGCACGGACAAGCATGTGTGGATTCTGTTTAGGCCGGCATTAATTGTATGGTGTTTTGGGCTATGTCTCTGTTTTTTGGCAGGGAATTAAGCTCTGACTTTTGATGCTTTTTAGTATTGATATACTTTTTGATTATGGTGTGGTGAATTATTATCACGCAATCACCAGTCGAAGTGTCAATCTTTTTGGCGTGGAGTTGGTGCTGGGTAGGGAATTGACAAATATTACTCCCCCCCTAGCTCTTTTGGAAGTGACGCTGAAGAAAGCTGCAACAAAGTCATTATGAATCTCAGTTGTGTCTTTCACGCTTCCAAAAGAGCTAGGGGGGATGATATGATATGTACTAACCTAAGTTCTTCATGTTCATCGAGGAGTTTAGAAGATAAACTTGTGTTTTGCATCGGTACACGAGAAATTCAATGATCTAGAGATACTTCAACCTACAACTGGTGAGAATATGCATAGGATCTTCTCCATATCCCTTTTGGATATTGAGAGATTCTATTCCAAATGCTCGATCTATCTCCATAACCCTC
>CARSRA010000036.1 GCA_949063825.1 uncultured Candidatus Saccharibacteria bacterium | reverse complement strand
CTATCGTGGCTACGGCTTCGCCATCCGCTGCGTTACACGGGAGGGGTAGAGGAAGCCTCATCGTACCCTTCAAAGATTAATAAAGTCGATTTCTAATTCCCCGATTCAGGAATAATGCCTATCCTTCTATTATATCACACTTGATGTAAAAAGTCAATGAGAATATGAATATTGAGGGTAGCTCTATTAACGAGTTGCATGATTCGTTGTGATTTTTACAACATATATTAAAAACCCTTGACGGCTAGCCCGTTAGTGCCTTATTATAGACATAAGCTGATACGCTTCACGGGGTTCCACTGAAGAGTGGAGTGTGGAGACGAAACCAAAATAAACAGCGGATTAAAACAAAAAGCTTGTGCCCCAGGGTGGGCGCGCATCAGCAAGAAAGACGGGTTGAAGCCCGTTTTTCTATTGGTTAATACTAAAATAGGAAGTCATTTGACTTTAGTTAAGAATTTATGGTAGAATAATAGCTATGCGACATATAATTACTACTCCGGATCCGCGACTTAGGCAGAAATCGGCTAAAGTACGCGAAATCACAGATGAAACTCGTCAGATTATTGGTGATATGGTAGAGTTGTCGCGCGCATGGGAAAAAGAGCACCCATATGAGCTGTCGGCGGCGATGGCAGCTCCGCAGATTGGCGAAAATCAGCGGATTATTATCGTGCGCGATGATCTTGATGACAAAGAAAATGATAATTTTACTGCATTGATTAATCCAGAGGTGATTCGTACTGATGGCAGAGTAATCAAGGAGCAGGAAGGCTGCCTCTCGGTCCCGGAAATCTATGGTATGGTAGGTCGTCCAGCTAAAGTCAAAATAAAGGCTTTGCTCGAAGATGGACAAGAGGTACGAATTAAAGCGAGCGGATATTTGGCTCGTACTCTATTGCATGAAATTGAGCATCTTGACGGTATTTTATTTATTGACCATATTCGTGATGATCGGACCGCCTTTTATCGGATTGACGAAAAAGGCGATTTAGTGCCGATTGACTATGATAGTGAGATCCGAGGAAATAAAGCCTTATTTCCGGATAGTGAGTAGAATATATCAATAGAGGGACATAAAATGATCCAAAAACCACAAGTAATCTTCTTAGGAAATGGTCCGCTCGCGCAGTATGCTTTGCCAATTTTGGCAAAAAAGGCAGAAATTATTTTTCACGCACGTAACAAAGCTGATCTTATGAAGGTTGTTGATCTCAAAAAGCAACATCCTGAAGCTTTTGCAGTTCTAGTATCTTTCGGTGTGATGATCCCCGAGTCGCTATTGCAGGAATTCGAGTCAGAAGGAATTCTGAACCTGCATCCTTCCCTGTTACCAAAATATCGTGGTGCTTCGCCTATTGAATCGGCGATCATGGCGGGTGACACGAAATTTGGTTATTCGATTATGAAATTAGTCCGCAAAATGGATGCTGGACCGATTTACCATCAGGAAAGTTTCGCTAATTTACCACTCGAAAAAGAACTGATCTATAGGAAGTTGGCCGAGGCGGGTGCAGGTTGGATCGTGGAACATCTAGGTGAAATTCGCCAGCTTACTGTGAGTGTACAAAATGATGATATGGCGACTTATACCGATAAATTTGTAAAAGCTAGCGATAGTGAGTTAAAGCCGGCGGATTTTCCTGCTTGGCAAATCTATCGTCAGATCATCGCCTTCCAGGGTTTTCCTAAGCCGAAATGTCAGATTTTTGGCAAACAGTGCATCATTTTGGGGGCAGAGCTAAAGGACTCTGACACAGAGAATATTTTGGCGAATGCCGTGGAGGCAGAAAAGCAAGTTTATCATACTAAAGGGCAAATCTTTTTATTTTGTAAAGACGGCAGGACTGTGGAGATTCTGCGCCTGCAACCCGAAGGCAAGCGTGCGATGGACGCTGCAAGTTTTATTAACGGCTATAAACGTTAGTCAGTATGGGCTACTGTGGGTTGCTGATACATATCAATGGCTGATCTTTGGCGCATTTTTCTGCTTATGATATAATGGTGGAAAGGAGGAGTATGCGCATAGATGATGAATTTATGAAAGAAGTGGGATTGAATGAAATGCCGGAAAATGAGCGACAGGCTTTCATGGATCATGCGGAGGAAGAGCTGGAGGTACGTGTCGGGCATGCGGTCAGCCGTGAGTTGACTGAGCGACAACTGCGTGATTTTGAGGAAATTGATGAAGGTGGCCAGGCGGTGGCATGGCTAAAGATTAACGTGCCAAATTTCCGAGAGATCGTGCGGGATGTCGTGCAAGGGTTTAAGAATGAGCTAATTGACGAGCGTGCTCAAATTTTAGGCTAGATAAACATAAAAAATAAAGCCCTCGATCGAGGGCTTTATTTTTTATGTTATTGAGTTAATGTTAATTAAGCTTGAAAGCGTTTACGAAAGATCAGGTAAAGCGCGAAACCTGATACGGCTGTAAATATTACGAGACCAGTCAAGACGAAGTCAGCGCGTGAGATGTTGAGATCTTTCATGACTGAACCAGCGCTTGGGACACCAGCCGCTTCTCGATCATAATAGAAGTCGTTTACGTTCATAGAGCTAATCGATCCATCTGCGTTGTACGCTACTGACACTAAGTCGTATGATCCACTAGGCGCATCATACTTGTTCATCGGTAAGAAGAGGCTATAGCTAAGGTTGCCATTATCTAAAACGGTAAATTTGTCTTTAGTGATTTCAATTGCCTCAGATGTACCATCTTTGCTCACGAAAATTGGGTTGCCTTTTTTGTCATGTACTTGCAGGACGACATGATCGACGCTGCCAGCCATCGTCAAAAGTACCTCTGGATTACCAAATTCATCGTATTTACCAGTAAAAACGACACTCATGGCACGAAAGCTGAAAGAGACTTGGTCACTTGCAATTTCAATACCATTGTCATCGAAACCGTGTGCTTTCAGAGTACAATCACTGTTACCAGCACTAGCAGGTACGGTTAATGTAACTTCATCACTGCCGGATAGTTCAGTGATGAGGGATTCTGCTTCGGCTTTCGACTCCACTCCAGCCTCATTAGTACAGACCATCAGGTATTGGATTTTGCGTACTTGTTCCTGGTTAACCTTCGCATTAAGCGAGATATGACCATCGCTAGCATTAACCGCAATGGTTTCCCCGTCTTGCGGCGACATAATAGTTATGGAACGTCCTGGTCCATTTACTGTTACCTGGACTGTCGTATCCGCAGACTCAGCATAAGTCGGTAGCGCATATGCAACTGCGGTCATCACCATGACGGCAACCAAGCCCAACACACCTAAAAGTTGTTTCTTTCTTTGTTTCATTTCCACACTCTTTCTTTTAGTTTTTATTTTGAAACAGCTTGAGCTTGCCATCTCGCAGAATACTACTCGCAATAGTATTATGGCGACCCGTTCGCTGATATGTCGCTAAACCAGCTTACGAGCTTTACGCTCTTTGCGCTTCCTGATTATGATTATAATCCAGGTAATTATGACTGTCAACAATAAAACTAGCAAAATGATAGCGAATAGCGGCATAATAATTACGATATGTCGGATTGTTTCTGATTTATCACCAGCGCTAATGGTGAACTCGGTATGTAGAATACCCAACATTGGCGCTTCGTCCCATGTAATGCTTGGTTCGTACTCAATCCCTGGGAAAGCTAAAGTTTGCTCTGATTTTTTAAATACTTCTCGACCGAGCAGGGTATTGGCAGTGTAGGTGTACTTGACATCGAAATCGGTATTACCAGAATTTTTGACCTTAGCGCCAGCTTTTATCTCTCCACCTAGGGCAAACCAGCTCATTTTTACATTCGATAACTCAGCAGATTCGTTTGCTTCTCCGGTCGAACGGCCAATAATTGTCGAACCAACTTGGCCCGCGGTTTGAATACCGCTTGCATTGGCGTTATCATTTAAGATCTGAGCCCAAAGTACTGCGTACTGGGATCCGCCTGGGATATTTTCTGGTACCTGAATGCGATAATAGATTTTTTGAGTCTCGCCAGGACCAATCGTAAAGGTGGCGCTATCTTTATATACTCCATCGTTGTCGCGGACCTGAAGCCAGCGCGCAATCTGGGTATGGGTCGAGTTTTCGCCGTCAGTGAATTGTACGTTATTGGCGTTGTCAACTACCGAATAAGGTGTGAAATTTACTTTATAACTAAATTTTTGATTACCGACATTTGTTACCTCGACCGAACAGCTATCCGTAACGGAAGTTTGGCAGGCTTTCATGTCTCCCTGTAGAGTCTCGCCAGCCGTTAGGCGTAGACGTACTCCAATCGGCGTCATACGTAACGAGCTACCTTCAACTGTACCAGATTCTTCACCTTCGGCGTATACAGCAGGAGCAGTCACCCCTAATAATGCTAAGGCTGTTACAATCAAACCAACAAAATATTTCTTCATTTTCCTCCTTAACCTGTTTTTATTATAATGTAAGGGGATTTAAAATACAAGCAGATTATCGCTACTTTTTACGCGTAGCAGACACTTTACGGGTGCTACTTTTGGTGGTTTTGCTGCCAGCTCGTTTCGTACTC
>CARSRA010000035.1 GCA_949063825.1 uncultured Candidatus Saccharibacteria bacterium | reverse complement strand
AACGTGGGCACCGAGGTTCCAGAAGAATGGCGAGAAATGCTAAAAAACGAAGTATTAGCAGTTGAGCTCACTGAGGATGCGAACTATGCTTATGATGAGATTGTGAAGGTGAATGGGGATAATATCACAATCAGCCTCGAAAAAGCGTGAATCTAGGGTGAGGGAGTTTCCGAGGAGATCTTTAGATTCTTGAGGCCTTAAGCGGAAAATATTAAAAAGTACAAATATAATAAAAGACCGACAGTAGGATGTCGGTCTTTTTGTTGCATTTAGATTAAAGCTAAGGCAGAGCTTAGGTAGTTTTTTGCGTTAGCTTAATATAAAATATCTAATTCGATTAAAAATATTACAGGGGTAGATATTGGAATTTTTGACAATATTTGAAAATAAAGCATAAAAGGTATTGACTTTTTGAATGATGTGTGCTAGTATAAGGACAGTTAGATAACAAACAAACACATCTAACAAACATAAAAACAACATATCTAGCGCATAAAGTAAAACGAAAGGAAAAGCGGTAGATAAAAAATAAAAATCAAATAAATTTGCTACGAGATTTGGGTCATAGACTGATTCGGGCGAATCTCGTAGCAGAAGGAAAGTAATGACAGAAAAAATAAACACCAATAAAGGAGAAACCGATGTAATACGTGAGGACGCCACTATCCTGTATTCGCCAAACATGGTTGACCTAAGTAAGGCGAATACCGTGCGAGGTAATAAGGGTGAGTGGGATGAATTTCAGCTGTTTGGGAGCTCAAATGCTAATGAAAGCGCATATCAAGCTCCAGAAGATTTAGAAAACGATCAGGCGTTAATGAAGAGAATTCGTAATCGTCAGATCGGTCGAAAAATCAAACAGCTCAATTTACAACTAGCCGCTTAGTAAGGTTAGTCGAAGAAAAAAATAAGAGGAAATAGAGTATAAGATAGAGATAAAATCAAAAAAACCGAACGATCGTTCGGTTTTTTTGATGGTTATAATGTCTAGGCTGCGCGTGGATTGAGATGAGACGATATCGAGAAGGATAAGCTGTTTGACGAAATAAAAATGCCATGCTAAACTGAGGAAAAGCCGTCTATGCTTTGCGCGCGTGAGCAGGAGGCGGAATAAAATAAGGTCATGAAAGGTACGAAAATGCCAGAAAATATCAAGTTAAGCGATGAAAGGATCTTGCAGATTTTCGTGAACAAGATGATCACGGAAAAAACTCCACAAGGTCTCGATGAGGCGTCTAGAGATAAGATCGGTCGTGTGTTGATCGAACAACTAAACCAACGAATGGAATACGCTCTAATTGCAGCATTGCCGGATGATAGATTAGCTGAATTGAATGATCTACTTGATCAAAACGGTGATGGTGCAGCGATCGATCGAGTTTTTGATGAATCTGGTGTAGACTTTGATGAAGTATCAAGACGAGCTTTAGAGGAATTCCGACGAGAATATCTCGAGCACGGCGATAACGCAGCGCTTATCCGTATTGCTGATGAGCAAACAGCCGAGTTCTTGCGTTCAACTCCGGCGGGACAGGGGCATGCGGCGGATCTTGATGCGATTTATGCGGCACACGCGGAAGAGGATAAGGCAATTGATATGAAGTATGGCGGTCAGATGGTGGCAGCTGGGGAGAATATCTAAAATGGTGAAAAATCACGAATTTACTGGTGGTGCAGAACAGAATCCGTATAGTGGCAGCGAGTGGCAGATGCCGTTTGCGCCAGAGGGCCTAGAGGATCGAGAAAAGTTGAGCAATGCGGAAGCTCGAGAAGTCGGTGAAAAAGTCATCATGGCGGCTAATACGCTGGAGGCTGAAGCTGCCCCCGAAGATGAGCCTATTGGTGGATATGACAAATTTGGCGGTGAAGCATTATCGAGTGAGACCCAGCAGAAGTTAGCCGAGGAGGGTGTCACTGAGAATCCGGCTGACGCGGAATTAGCCGAGCGTTTAGAGGCGGCTCGCCAGGCACCAGTGACAGAAATCGGAAAGATCTTGAAGGGCGAGAGCGTCGAAGGGCGTATTGACAGTCTTAGAATTGAAGAAGGTAAATGGTCCGACGAAGTAGCGGCTATTGAACAGGAGCTTGGCTCGCGTACTGGCGTGCCGGAGGCGGGAACTAAGGACTATACCATCGCTAAAGCGCGCTTGGCTGGCATACGGGCTGAATTGGTACAGCTAGAACAGTCGCAATCTGGAGTATTAACGCAGTTGGATGAGGCTTTTGAGAAAAACGGACATGCTGCTGGTGGGGATGCAGAAGCAGGGTCTAAGGCCGAGGCTGTGGTCGAGGAGGATGAAGCGTCCGAGATAGAGAAAAACCTAGAAGATAAGACGATCGACGAGCAGATCAAGAGTTTAGAAGAGGAAATTGATTCTATCGATCGAGATATAGCTAATGCCGAGCAAGTAATGCATGACGGCAGCGGTGATTACGGTGAGGCTAATTCGAGTCGTGTCGATCTTTTGTCGACCCGTGCAATAATGGCAACGAAGCTAGAGCGGCTTAAAAATGAACGAGATCGAAGCGCTATGGCTGGTGAAGTGAATGATAAGGCTGAAACGAGCTCAGAGATTGATACCTTGTCTCCGGAAAGTTCACAGGCGGCTGTGATGTTGAGCAGTGCTGAGCAGATTGCAAGTTTGCTGGGTGATCCGAGTCTCGTCGCACGTGTACAGGAAGCTTTGGCTAATCCAGGAGCGCATGGCGAAGACGATTTCGCCAGTACTAGCGAAGGAGCGATGCCGGTCGCGGAAGAATTTGCGTCCGATAACCAATCGGAAATGACCGTCGAGGGGGAGGTTGTCTCCGAGAGGGAACGCAAAGTAACTAGCATCATGGAAAAGCTAAAAAATCGCGTAGGTAATTCGGGGATTGGTCGTCGCGTCAAGCGGATGGCGGCCCGAGCTGCAGTCTTCGCTCTCACTGTCTTGAGCGGGGCGGGAATATTCCCATCTTTTGCTGGCGAAGCTGGTGTAACGGCAAACGATACAACGCAAATTGAGTCTACGGCTCAGCCTGGCGGTGCTGCGAGCTTTGAGAACTATAATGCAGATTACAATGTAGGGGTAGGAGCGGAGGCTCTGAATGCGATTGATTCCGCGGCGGAGTTACATGAGGCTGAGAATGGTACGCTGTATAACTACGCTACCAACTACGACTCGACTAACAAGCGCGGCTTGAATGCTTTTGGTGAAGATAAAACTGAGAATCATGGTAATATCACGGCAACAAAAGAATCAATTTTAAGTGAGGCGACGCAAAGTCCAGAGATGTTGGCATCCCTAGTTGCATCTACTCCAGTTTCTTTTGGGCTCGAAAGTGGTACTACGGCCCAAGAAATCGATGAACAGCTCAGTAAAGCTGATAACGGCGGCGAATTACAGGCGGCATATCTAGATAAGTTGAAAGATCTCTTATCTGACGAGGAGGCCACCTTTAAGTTTATTCGCTGCTATGATATACAAAAATCTTACATTATTACTAAGAATGATTCTACGTCTGCAAGTACGCCGAAGAACTTGGAGATACGGAATTATAATAAAGAAATGCAACGTCACGGTGATAAACAGGTTATTATTGCTGTTCCGATTCGGAACGAGAATGGTGATTTCACAGGTAAATATGAGTATCTACAGCTGAATGAATCGTGTGGTTACCAACCAGTGATTACCATTATGGCGAATCCGGAAAATCCTGAAGACCCGGTTGTAGTCGAAGAGTCGATACCGAATGAGCAGGAGCTCAAGAAAGAAATTCTACGAAGTGATATTCCAGATACGATAAGGAATTGGTCACCAATACCGAGCATAGTTCCTGAAATCATTCCGCCAAGGCCTCCAATGCCACCCGAACCCGAACCCGAGCCAGAACCCGAACCAGTCAAGCCAAAAGATCCAAACAATTTATATGATCATACTGCTGGTGAAGGTTTAGAAGGTAATCTCGAGCAGAATGAAGATATTACAGAGGATGGCGAGAATCAGGGTACCGATGCCCCAATTATTAATAGTGGTACTGATGGACAGACTCCTACGCAAAACCCGGAAAATCAAGGTGATCATGTCATGACCGACCAAGAGATTCTAGATTACCTTGATCAATTAAACGCTCAGGGCGATAGTGGGTTTGATAATTAACAAAAAGGAGTAAACACAAATGAATTATAAAATGACCAAAATAATTAGCGGGGGAATCGCAGCGGTGATTTCGGCTACGTCACTTGGGGGAGTGGCGTTGGCTTGGGGGCCGACTGATCGTCCGACTTATACCATGAAGGATCCGGCCGATCATGCAGTATTCAACTCGATGACTGATAGCTCGTCGGTGGGAGATGAACGAGATTTTGTGCGGATCGTCGAAAAAGGCGTAAATGGCACTTATTCGAGTAAAATTACTATTGAGCCGGACAAAGAGTATGATGTTTATATCTATTATCATAACAATGCTTCAGCGACCTACAATAGCAAAGCGCATAATTATGCGGGCGTAGCGACGGATGCACGCATATCTTCTTCTTTCCCGCAGAAATTAACTGCTGGTCAGGAAGGTGCGGTGAGCGGCATTATCTCTTGGGCGTCATTAGCTGATCGAGATAATATCCAGAAGGTATGGGATGAAGCCTGGGTGACGGCTAGCGAAGATATGATTTTGCATTATGTCACAGGTTCGGCTAAGATTTATAACGGTGGCAAAACTAACGGCAAGGTGCTAGATGCGAACTTGTTCTCGGAAAATGGAACTTACCTTGGTTATGATGATCTGAATGGCGTTTTGTTGGGCTGTGATGAGTATGCTGGACATATTAATTACACAATTCAGACTGAGGGAACGACAGATGCTCCTAACAACCCGGAGGATCCGACGAATCCAGGGGAGCCAAATAAACCATCAAACCCCAATAAGCCAAATAATCTGCCAAATACTGGGCCGGCAGAAGTCTTCTTGGCGGTAGCGCTTGTCTTAGTAATTATCGCTGGGATCGTATACTTTGTAAAGACTAGGAAAGCTGTACAAAAAGCTACGCGTACTGCTCGTGGGCGAGCAACAAGTTCTGCAAAGAATACCAAAACACGTGCGAAGAGCCGTAAGAAAAAATAATTCCCGTTAATCATAAATGGAGCTCCTAGATAGGAGCTCCATTTTGTATCCATGCCTCACACATGTCTGCAGAGTACTATCTACCCTACTTCGCGGTGCAG
>CARSRA010000034.1 GCA_949063825.1 uncultured Candidatus Saccharibacteria bacterium | reverse complement strand
CTCATCACTACTACCTATGGTATTACGAGTAGTAGTGCTGGCTCTACCAAGCTACGTTCTAGTCCTCTCAACTTTGCCTACGCTGGCTACTACGGTTACTCTTCGGGTTCACTGAACTCTGAGACTGCGTATGGGGACTTTTGGTCACGTACAGCGGTCATTTCTACGGTTGCTTACTACCTGCGCTTCAATAGTAGCGCTGTTAATCCGCAGAGCTATTACGATCGTGGCAGCGGTTTCCCCCTACGCTGCACCGCGAAGTAGGGTAGATAGTAGGCTATCTTTATAACCCTCTTTTTGAAGAAACGCTGAAGATGAGTGCTTTGCAGTCATTATTATCTACGATTACTTCTTTTATTCTTCAAAAAGAGGATTATAAAGAAAAATCAAGCACTTATTCTTGTTAGTTATAGATTGGAGTATATCCCCTATAGCTCTTTTGGAAGTGTGAAAGACGCAACTGAGATTCATAATGACTTTGTTGTAGCTTTCTTCAGCGTCACTTCCAAAAGAGCTATAGGGGGGTAAATATCTACAATTTTCTACTGTGCTACACGGGAGAGGTAAGAGAAGAGTTGAATCCATCTAGTCTACGCACAAAAACTCCGCCTCATTTTAGAGACGGAGTTAATAGCAATTATAGATTCCTAGTCTACGACTTCCACACCCATCGAACGTGCCGTACCAGCTATAACTTTCACTGCACCTTCTAGGTCAATAGCGTTAAGCTGGTCCATTTTCTTCTCAGCGATCTCTTCTAGATCTTTGCGAGAAATCTTCCCAACTTTTTCAAGATTCGGCTTACCGCTACCTTTTTGGATATTAATTTTCTCACGAATGAGATCGTCAACTGGCTGTCCCAAGCACTTCCAATCAAAGGTACGATCTTCATAAACCTTGATGTGGACAATCACGTTCTTACCCATGAAATCTTTGGTCGCTTCATTGAATGGATTAATGAAATCCATCATATTGAGACCCCATTGACCGAGGGTCGAACCAACCGGAGGCCCCGCCGAAGCTTTGCCGCCCGGAATGCGTAATTTCAAATTACCAATTACTTTTCCTGCCATAATATTATACTCCTTATTGAGCGCGTAACTAGCTTCATTATAGACGAAAATCGTTTTTTCCGCAAGTATATTCAGGGTATTTTGGCATATTTATTGTTTCACTATTGACTTTTTAGATTTTGTGTGATATAATTAGAGAATAGGGTCCTAAACCCCAGCACATTTATAGAGAGGAAGTGGTTTTTTGAAATTTGATAATTTCATGATGGAGGTCCACGCATGTGACGTGGATCTCGTAAGGTACATGACGCCAAACAATTTTGCGACTGCAGAGAGGGAATTTTTGACCAGCCAAAGGTCAATTATGCCAAATTTCACCTATGATCATTATGATTTTAATGGTCAGCTCGCGAAGCTTAGTGAGATCGATCATCAATTAGATGACGAGCAGTCGGGTTTACATCCGGCCCAAGTTCAGATTATTTCCGAATATCTCGCAGAAGTGAAATTGAAGTTAGAGAATTTGATGACAATGCAACGCTACCGCGAGGAAAGGGATTCCGGAGCATCACAGGCATCGCTCGCTCCGCTACGTAAGTCTATTGAGGATGCGAACGTAAGGCTAAACGGGTTACCGGAACCAGATGTTTACCGGTGTTTATTGGAAAATCCAACGGCCAAGAATACTGTTGGGTTTGTGCCGGAACCGGAACTTATCCAAAAGTTCCGAGAAATCTTTGAGAATAAATGGGCGAAAAGTTTTACCAGAATCGACAAGGCCAAGTATAAATACTCGGCTCAAGAAGTCTGCGATCTGGTGAATACGATCATTAGGGAAGACTTCGAGTTTAAAACCGATTTTTATGCTGAAGTCGATGAAAAAAAGACTGGTATGAACGTTGATCAAATTGATCATATCCTAAACGTACCACTCTACAGATCCAACGGTGATTTTACCCCCGAGACCGTCCGCAGGATAGTTTTGGGTCACGAAACATTCGGACATCTGTATCGAGCAGCTTTTATGCAGTCAAAGTATCCCGAAATCGGAATACCGTTGCCCGGCTACATCACCTTCGAAGAAGGAGTCACCAAGTGCATCGAACAAGCTCTTAGCGGTAAATTCGAGGCGCCTGGGGTGGAAAGCTATGTTATCTGTGGTCTTGCGGCTTGCGACAAATTGAACTTCAAAGAAGCTTTTGATCGATATTGCGAATACGCGCGTATTCGCAGGGCTAGCCCTGCGTTATCGGAAAAGGACCTCCGTATCATCTTCGCTCGCACAGCACGTGCATTTCGGGGGACCGGAGACATTCCGTGGTCAAATTCAATAGTGTATTTCACTGGCCCGGATAAAGTTTGGCAATTTATCGATCGGAATATCGATAACCCAGAACTGTTATGGAGAAAGATGTTTGAGTCCGGAAAGACCGACCCGACCCGGGCAAGTCACAAGCAGTTGCTGAATCTTTACGGAGAATAGGGGGTGATAAAACCAATTCCTAACTATCAAAGCCTTCAGTGGGTACACTGGGGGCTTTTTCATTGCCTACAGGTTCCAGCGGTGAGTGAATCGACAATCCCACGAGTCTTCAGGTAATGCTCCAGAGAATCATATTGGCCATTATTGTATTTACCAGTTGCAATTTCAGTCGCCGCATCCACTCCGACATAGCGGTAATGCCAAGTCTCATAAAGCCCCGTCGACCCTTTTGCATTAATATTTACAGGTTCACTCATTGATCCACCCGCCCAGGCCGCTGGGAAACGATCGATAAATCCATATTTGTAAGAATTCTCTTTTAGCCACTGCCACTCTATATGCTTGTCATAATCATCAGTATTAAGGCTCGTACCATAACTCGGATCAATCAAATCGCAAGTATAGCCGGTATGATGATCGGTTGTGCCTGTTGCATAGCACAATCTTCCGCAATTCGTACCGGTCGCACGGAAGCAAGAGCGTGTCTCGATATTATGGCGCGGATACGCCGCTTGATAAGCCTTAATCATCGCATTTAGATGTACTGCCGCCTCCGAATCTAGAAGGGGAGAACCATTGCCTGGCACACCTTCCTTGATCTGATACATCTTTGCAATATCAACCAATTCACGTTTACGAGCTGCAATATAATCGCTTTTTACCTGAAAAACTGGATTTATTAGCATTAATGGCCCCTGCATTAAAGTACAGTTTTCGCCCGCATAGGTCCGTGATGAAGCTGGGATATTACTAGAATTTGCCCCTCCAGACGCTTCTGAGGGTTTTTCTGACGAGTTTCCTCCATCAGATGAGTCTCCTTCTGTATCTTGAAAATTGACCGGTCTCTCACCCACGCAATCTTCAGCTACCGTCTCCACGACTATTGTTGGCAGAGATACCTCCGGTGATCTCTGTTCCAGTAATATCCCCTCAACAATCAAAATAATACCCACCACCGCAATTAACGCGATTAGAACTCCGCCTAACACCCACATCGGGTCGATTTTTGACTTTGCCGACACAAGATCAATCGCCGGGCTCGGCAAAGCCCCATCCGTATCTGAAACAATTGGCATTTTGATTTCTGGGCCAGGCGTACTTTTCATAAGAATATTATACCCGAAATTGATCAAAATCCTAAAACTAAACATGAGATATCTAAAATCCGCCAAAATCATTGCTATAATCTCAGATCTATGCTAAACTATTGACAAGTCTGGTATCAGACTTTTTTTGATACCAAGAGAAAGGGAAGTATGTCTAAAAAGAGCGATAGCGAGGAAAATAAACATATTACACGCATTTCTGCATCGTCTAGCCGTGAAAAAACACCTAATCAAAATGAAAAAGGTAAGAATTCCGCTAAGTCAGATGATCGTGTTAATACCGCCGTCAAGGCGCCAACTGAGCCAGTGGGAACCAACAATAAGACCATCTCAGAACACGAAAAATCCATCAAAAAGGACCATGCAAAGACTGAGCCCAAACCTACCAAAAAAGGCTCAAAATCTAAAAAACGAGCCAAAAACGATTTATTGAGTGATGGCCGTAAGCCCATCAAGGAAGTAAAACTGATCGCCCGACCTTTCGTAGCACTCGGTCGTTACATTCATGATTCATGGAGCGAACTATGTCTAGTACGCTGGCCAGATCGCAAAGCTACCTGGAAGATGACTTTCGCAGTGTTAGCCTACTGCGCTGTTATGATGGTCTTCATTCTTTTACTCGATACGTTATTTACGTTTTTGTTTAATTTAGCATTTAAATAGAAAGGGATAAAATGGCAGTTAACCGATATAAAAATAATGAACGCGCCTGGTATGCAATTAGTACCTATGGTGGCTACGAAGATAAAGTTGCAAACGGTATCAAAGAGCGCGTCGAAAGTGGCGAGCTCGATGAACGCATTTTTGACGCTATCGTACCAAAAGAAAAGCGCATCGAAATCAAGGACGGCAAACGTAAGGTAGTAGATCGCAAGATTTTTCAAGGCTACGTGCTAGTCGAAATGTGCCTTTCGGATGAAACTTGGTATATCGTACGCAATACTCCAGGCGTGACTGGTTTTATCGGTAATGGCACCCAACCAACTCCGGTTTCTGAGAAAGAAATCGCCAAAATCAAGAAGCGCATGGGCGTAGAAGATCCAAAATATTCCGTAAATTATGAAATCGGCGAAGTAATCTCGATCATCGACGGGCCGTTTAAGGGCTTCGAAGGTGTAGTCTCTGAAATTGATGCCACTAAGGGCAAGATGAAAGTGATGGTCTCGATGTTTGGGCGCGAAACACCAGTCGAGCTTGATGCTCTACAGGTAAAACAGCTATAAAAAATATTTGTCCTAAACTACAAGACCCGCAAATCGTTGCGGGTCTTTAGCTGTATAGGTAAACCCTACTATATATTGCGTCGCCTCTCAACTTTCTCCGGACGGGAGGATATAATCGTTCCCTAGGATACATCGACAATCGTACACAGAATGGCTATTGGTGGGCTAATGCTAGTAGTTCAGATACTGGCGGTCGCCGTCTAGCTACATCACCAACATATGTTGGCCCGCAAGACGGTCTCAACCGTGGCTACGGCTTCGCCATCCGCTGCGTTACACGGGAGGGGTAGAGGAAGCCTCATCCCCCCTAGCTCTTTTGGAAGTGACGCTGAAGAAAGTTACATCAAAGTCATTATGAATCTCAGTTGTATCTTTTACACTTCCAAAAGAGCTAAGGGGGGATAATATGCTGGTTTGATGTTGTTCGTAAGGCTTCATTAGATCATCAGAGATCTCGTGTACCGACGCGAAAAACATTTTTCTCCTGCAGAGTACTATCTACCCTACTTCGCGGTGCAGCGTAGGGGGAAACCGTGACCACGACTGGT
>CARSRA010000033.1 GCA_949063825.1 uncultured Candidatus Saccharibacteria bacterium | reverse complement strand
CAAAGTTACGGTAGTCGCGGTCTAGGCTTCGCCATCCGCTGCGTTACACGGGAGGAGTAGAGGAAGAATCGTAAATTATATCTACTAATTCCATAAGCCCCTAAGATTTGGTCGGTATTTTGGGGAGAAATAGCTGATCAAATATTACACTTTTTAGGTCTGTGACCATCATAACCAACTGCGGACATTTTCCGACTCTCGCCACAAGCAATCATATACCAAAAAAGACGAAAAGCCACCCGTCGGGGTGGCTCACTCGTATAATTTGGCACCTTGCTAGTTTCCCGCTTGTGGCAGTATAATCGCCGCTACTGGGCTTGACTTCTGTGTTCGGAATGTAAACAGGTATTTCCCCAGCGCTATGGGCACCAAATGAGCGTTTATTGCGCCTATCGATGTCCATACAACTAGCTTGTACGATGATTGTAAAACTTCATTCGGTATTCAAGTACCGATTACTAGTTAAATCTTACCAAATTACCATCGACCGTGTCAATAGTAATTTGGGCATAAAAAGGCGATGGACCTATTAGTACGCTTCGGCTCCATATGTTGCCATACTTCCACCTTGCGCCTATCAACCAGATCATCTCTCTGGAGTCTCCATAGGGAATTCTTATCTTGGAGTGGGCTTCGCGCTTAATATGCTTTCAGCGCTTATCTCTTCCGAACATAGCTACTCGGCAATGCAGCAGGTGGCCACAACCGATACACTAGAGGTTCGTTCATCTCGGTCCTCTCGTACTAGAGACAAATCTCCTCAAAATTCCTAACGATCATGCCGGATATAAACCGAACTGTCTCACGACGTTCTGAACCCAGCTCGCGTACCACTTTAACCGGCGAACAGCCGGACCCTTGGAAGGTGCTCCCCCTCCAGGATGTGATGAGCCGACATCGAGGTGCCAAACCGCGCCGTCTATGTGAACTATTGGGCGCGATCAGCCTGTTATCCCCAGGGTAACTTTTATCCGTGTGCGCTGTCTTTCCCACGTAAATTGAACCGAAGTTCTGTACAGCGGGTCATTTGCTCCCACTTTCGTGTCTGATTGGGTTGTGGCCCTCACAGTCAAGCTGGCTTTTGCGCATACACTACCACTACGATTTCCATCCGTAGCTAGCCAACCTTTGAACGCCTCCGATACTCTTTAGGAGGCAACCGCCCCAGTTAAACTACCCGCCATGCACGGTCCTCTTGGCGGATAACGTCAAGAGTTAGATTGCTAAAACACTCAGGGTGGTATTTCACCTTTGGCTCCACAAATACTAGCGTATCTGCTTCAAAGCCTCCCACCTATGCTACACAAAATGTCCCAACAATCAATGCAAAGTTGTAGTAAAGCTCCATGGGGTCTTCTCGTCCTGGCATGATCAGACGGCATCTTTACCGCCAATGCACGTTCACCGAGGCCTTCGCCGAGACAGTGCCCACATGATTACTCCATTCGTGCAGGTCTGAACTTACCAGACAAGGAATTTCGCTACCTTAGGACGATCATAGTTATCGCCGCCGTTCATCGGGGCTTCAGTTTGCACCGTGAAGCGCTCCCCTTAACCTTCCGACACTGGGCAGGAGTCAGCCCCTATACATCCGCTTTCGCGTTAGCAGAGACCTATGTTTTTGATAAACAGTTCCGTGGGCTCTTTAGCTGCGGCCCTCTCATCAAAATGATGATCAAGCTACAAAGAGTCAAATAAAATTGTGTCTCGACAACAGATATTCGAATTTAAGATACATATATTAATTACCTTTACACTGCTCTGCCGAGCAACTCTTTGCAAATCCTCATCTTAATGAGAGGGCAGTCCTTATTCCGAAGTTACGGACGCTTTTTTGCCGAGTTCCTTAGCGAAAGTTCTCTCGTAGGTCTTGGTCTACTCGACCCGAGCACCTGTGTTGGTTTGCGGTACGGTAGGCAGCAGCATAAGTTAATCAGCTTTTCTAGCCAGTGCTTCACCCAGAATTAAAACTCCGAAGAGTTCCTTTCACTCAGTTTATGTTCCCATAAACCTTGGACGGATAAACCATTAATCCGCTCCGGTCATTCACCGTGAACTGTTAACAACTACTACCTGTACAGGAATATTAACCTGTTGTCCATCGCCTACGCTGATACGCCTCGGCTTAGGACCGACTAACCCAGGGACAATTACTGTAGCCCTGGAAACCTTGCTCTTACGACCGACAGGATTCTCACCTGTCTTATGGTTACTGATTCCAGCATTCTCACTTGATAACGCTCCACCAGACTTTCCAATCTGACTTCACCGCAATATCAACGCTCCTCTACCACTGCTACTATGACGAATCATAATAGCAATCCATGTCTTCGGTTTAATACTTAGCCCCGTTACATTTTCCACGCAAAATCTCTTGACTAGTGAGCTGTTACGCACTCTTTAAATGAATGGCTGCTTCTAAGCCAACATCCTAGCTGTTTAAGAAACTTCACCTTGTTTCCCACTTAGTATTAATTAGGGACCTTAGACGATGGTCTGGGCTGTTTCCCTTTTGAGCGACGAGCTTAGCCCCGCCGTTCTGACTGCCGTGATTACACATTCGGTATTCGTAGTTTGATAGGGATGGGTACCGTTGCCGGCCCCAGACCCTTTCAGAGCTCTACCCCCAAATGCTACTACACAACGCTAGCCCTAAAGCTATTTCGAGGAGAACCAGCTATCTCCGAGTTCGATTGGCATTTCACCGCTAACCACAAGTCATCCAAGCACTTTACTGCGTACCCTGGTTCGGTCCTCCACTGCGTGTTACCGCAGCTTCAACCTGCTCATGGTTAGGTCACCCGGTTTCGGGTCTAATACTGCCGACTTGTCGCCCTATTCAGGCTCGCTTTCACTGTGGCTCCATCATCTGACTTAGCCTCGCCGACAACATTAACTCGCTGGATCGTTCTACAAAAAGCACGCCGTCACAGCCGAAGCTGCTCCGACACCTTGTAGGCACTGAGTTTCAGGATCTATTTCACTCCCCTCCCGGGGTTCTTTTCACCTTTCCATCACTGTACTAGTTCGCTATCGATCAATCAATATATTTAGCCTTGGCAGGTGGTCCTGCCAGATTCAAACAGGGTTTCTCGTGCCCCGTCCTACTTGAAAAAAGATGTATAATGCCTCAAACCGTTTCGCATACGGGGCTTTCACCCTCTTTGGCGTTTCATTCCAAAAACTTCCGCTACGATTTGAAGTTGTATCATTATCTGCTCAGTTAACGCTGTCAGTTTTTATGCCGGAAAGTCCAAAATGAACTATCCAGCATAAAAATCATCCAATTTCGCAACCCCTTTCATAACTCTGGCCGTTAAACCGTATGGTTATGTTAAGGTTTGGGCTGTTCCAATTTCGCTCGCCACTACTTTCGGAATCATTGGTTATTCTCTTTTCCTCAACCTACTAAGATGATTCAGTTCGGCTGGTTCCCGTCTATTTACCCTATGTGTTCAGGTAAATGCAACTTGACATGACTCAAGCTAGGTTTCCCCATTCGGAAATCCCCGGATATAATGCTCGTTCTCAGCTCCCCGAGGCTTATCGCAGAGTTCTACGTCCTTCATCGGTATTGATTGTCAAGGCATCCACTATCAGTGCCCTTATGTACCTTTTTATGCATTGACTTAACTAGTAATCGACACTCGATCGACTACTGTTCCGTCTTACAATAATACTCATTGATTCAGATTAAAATCTTTATCAATTCGTACTTCATCGTTGTCCAAATTGTTAATTCGAGACTGTCAAAAGCTTTGGTATATTCATACAATCTTATTATAGATTGATAGATTACCTCGCATGTCTCTATCATAATACAGAGGTTGTTCTCCACAACTTGTTTAACTTTCCTCAGTATAGCGCACCTTATCACAAAAGTCAACACTTTTTTCAAAGATTTTTAAACTTTTTTGCTATTTTAGTCGATTTTGAGACTTTTTTGATTGCCTAAGACACACAAATCACCATTCTTCGTCTGATCGACTCCGGGTTTTTGCCTATAATCTCCGATCAAGATAAAAGAAATCCCCGAGACTAACGCCTTGGGGATAACTTGCGGATGATAATAAGAATTAATATGGGTTCCCGTGAATCAGTGGAGATCCTCCGGACCTTTGTATCCCATTTGCTTGCGGTATGCCACAAGCATCTCGGGGTCATCGAATATTTCTTTGAAGATCATAAAATTTTTCACGAATTCTGGATCATCTGTAAATTTTTTAAAGATGGTAAAATTTCTTACGAATTCCAGATCATTTGTAAATACCTTGCCATTCTTACCTATGGAACTATTTTTTTCGAGTACTCCGGCAAGGTTCAACATCGCAGCAAAGTCAGTCGAGTGCATCATCTGTGGACCTAAGTCGGCAAGAGATTCAATTATAACGTCGCGAAATTCATGCAAGAATCCCGACCTCGCATCTCCTTGTTCCGTAGCGATCTCAGCTGAGTAACGGTCGTTGACTGGGTCACCGATTGCAATATCCCTGCTGATCAGCTCCCCCACCAACTCGATGTCAATGCTACGCATTCTCATTACTGGCTGGTTCGAAGCCGACCTGAATGTCAGTGTCCTATAGCGGCCGTACTTTCCTTTTTCTTCATCGGAAAGCTGATTATATTTTTCCGGCGAGATCTCTTCGCCGGAATCAAGGTTATAAATTATGCGTTCCGGCCATCCTGGATTCACCTTGCCCGGGAGAAGCTGAAAGTTTTCATCTTCCAGAAACTCTCCGTTTGCATCCATTGCGCGCCCGTCATCATTAATGGACGGAGCATCAAAAATGAATCCTCGGAGTTCTGCCTTGCTGATATCGTAATTTTGCATCAGAATCCGTGCTTCTTGCCGTTTGCGTTTTTTACGCTGATGCCTCCCCATCAGTAATACCGCCATGATATGCTGCTGGTTTTTATGAGCCAGCAGGCATGCGTGCTGGTCGGCCGGAATTTCTTCAAGTGCCGCCATAATTGCCCGTGCACCTTCGAAAAAGACCTTTGACTCTTTGGAGCCAGGATCCTCAAAAGCCCGGTTTGTTGCAGTATTAGTAGCAGTAGCACTCTTCTTATCGTCTATCATAATAGACCTCCTTTTCTGCGCTTCTTGACGCAATTTTTTATTTTGCGCAACAGGGTTATTACGCAAACCAGCTCTTCGTTGGTTCAGTACTGAATACAAAGGGCCAATCTGCGTAATAACATGGCAGAAAAGTCTAACTATATCATCCGTAAGTTTTAAAGGTGCTGTATATGGCTATAGAGATGTCTCACATCCGAATCGAATGCCCATATACTTCTATCGTAGCACATATTAGCAAAAATGTCAATAGCTATTATAGCAATATCTGCACGCTCATGTCAATTTCATAAAATCGTATAATATATCATAGCGAGAATAACACAATCCGCACCTACTACCACAGGGGTTTCGGTGCGGATATGATTGGATAACTAACTGATCGAGCTATTTACGTCGTTTAAGCGGGCTAAACAGATAACGCCGCAAATTGACTGCGATACCCATGACCGCTACCGCGACAACAATATAAGTCACCGCAGTTTTAACACCTTGCGCCGAAGTTTCTTCGCTATTCACATTACCAGCATTAGGGGCGCTGGGCACCGAGCTAGTGCCCGCACTCGAACCTCCTGACGGCTGCGTAGTATCTGGTGATTCGGTGTCAGGATTATCAATCACAGGGATCTTCACTTCAAAATCCGGCTTAATAATCTTCGCCGCATCAACTAACTCATTATAAGTCTCGCTGGCAACCCTATCTAGGACCTCACGGCTCACGCTCCCCTCGCCGTAGGCTTTATCGATGGCCTCAGCTTTTTCAATGCTAGTTATAATATCTCGATATTTGCCATCCTTTACAACTGGAAGATTATTATAAATCGACAAGAGCTCTGCCTCGGTTTTTGTATCTAGACCCGTTAGGCTCTGATCTGCACGTAAAAGGTCTGTCTGCAGATCCCCTAGCAATGCTTGATAATCCGCCTTTGCTGAGTCGACCACCGCCTTAAAAGCGGTGTCTGTTCCATACGCGGAAAAGTTTTCAGCCAAAGCAATAACTTCACTATAAGTCTTATCTTTCAGCGTATCACTAGAAATCCCTACTCGAGTAGCTTGGGCCAAGAGTTCTTCGTAACCTTGAGTTGGACTAATACCAACTGAAATCGTACCATCAGGCTGAACCCCCATAGATGAAGTATGGCCGCTCAGATTATCAGTGAGTTCACCTAGAGTAATATATAACTCTAAATCAGGAAATTGCGTTTTCGCCGACTGGATGGCCGCGTCCAGGAGCTTCTTCTCGTTCTCTTTTGACTCTGCGACAATAGCGACAGGGGTCTCAAGAGCATAAGTTTGCCCCACCGCAAAGACGTTCGCCCCCAGCATGGCTGGCGACGCGAGTAGGCATATGATTTTATTTTTAGTTTGTGGAGACTTTTGCATTCTAACTTTCCTTTTTGTATTGTTACCCCAATTATACCCCCCCCCATTTTTTGCAAGACCTTTACGTAAGAATTTTGCACAAAAAAATACCGCACCTACTCCCCAAGATGGGTTTTGG
>CARSRA010000032.1 GCA_949063825.1 uncultured Candidatus Saccharibacteria bacterium | reverse complement strand
GGGGATCGTGATCGGCTACCTTACTTCGCAGTTACTGTCAAATATTTTTCTAGATGCGTTGGACAAATTTATTATCTATCAATTAGGATATCACCATTACGGACGTTATGTAGATGATTTTTATATTGTAGTGACGGAAGATGAGGTGTCGCAGCTGGAACGAGATATTGAACGAATCCGCAGTTATTTATTCACGATGGGTTTGACATTGCACCCGCACAAGACACGTTGGATTGATACGCGTCGCGGAGTGGATTATCTGGGCCATATTTTACATCATGGACATATTGAGATGGATCGGCGCTATCAACATAATTATTATCGGGCATTGATTGATGTTGAGCGAGGTTTGAAAGATATCGAGACTGTAACTTCATATATGGGTGGATGTGTGAATTACGGCTACCGGAAAATGCAGCAACGAATTTGGGAATTGGCAGGACAGGAATTTGAATTATAAATTATCTGAAAACTGTTCCTGTGACCCCATACATCTCTATCTAGCTTATGTTATAATATAGTTATGAACCGATATAAGTTTTTGCGAGGAGTTTTGCTGCTAGTAATGGCGGTGATTATCGTGAAATTGTTTACGATTCAGATCTTGGAACATGACGAGTGGTCGGCCAAGGCAGCAGCTCAACAGACCAGACAAAATGTTTTACCGGCTAAACGTGGTGAAATTTATATGATGGATGGAGAAGAACCATCCCCAGTAGTGCTCAATGCGACCGTCTATACTGTTATTGTTGATCCGATGATTGCTGATCGAGATGAAATTGCGGACGAATTAAGTGCTATTATTGATGATCGTCAAATCGCTAGTTGGGATGATGTCTTTGCGAATCGCTCTAGGCGGTATTATATTGTAGGAAAAAATGTTGAACGTTCAGCTGCCGAGAAAATTGCCGAAGCGGATTTTGACGGCGTTTGGCTCCAGGCGAATACACGTAGGGTTTACCCAGAAGGGATATTAGCTTCAACTTTACTTGGTTTTGTGAATAGCGATGGTCTAGGACAATACGGAATCGAAGGCTCACTAAACAAAACTTTGGCGGGGAAAGATGGTCTTTTACGAACAGTCAAAGATATTAACAACGTTGCGCTTTCGATCGGGAATGATAATATTAAAACTCCGCCAGTAAACGGTGAGAATATAGTACTCACAGTGGATAAAAGTATGCAGCGAAATGTTGAAAAAATCATTGAAGCACAGACTGAAGTTGTAGGTTTTTCAAATATTAGTGCGCTCGTCATGGATCCAAATAATGGGAAGATCTTAGCGATGGCAAATTACCCGGGATACGATCCAGCGGATTACGGAAAGGTAAAAAGCGCATCGGATTATATCAATCATGTCGTTGACGATCCTTATGAGCCGGCAAGCGTATGCAAGACTTTTGCCTTTGCGACCGGAGTAGATTATGGCGTGATGACTCCGGAAACCACTTTTTATAACACTGGTTCGACAATAGTGGATGATTGGCCGATTAGCAATACGGAGCAAGGTCCAGAGGTTGCAGGTACGCAGACGATGCAAACCGCCTTTAATTATTCGCTCAATACAGGTACTACTCAGATGCTAAGATGGTTGGGTGGTAGTGAGACGGATATTACCGGACTCGGACGGACGCGACTTTATGAATATTATCATGACAAATTTGGTCTTGGTCAGGCGACTGGTATCGAATTAATCGAGGCTGTAGGTATGGTGCAAAAACCGGATGCAGAGATTTGGGGGCTAAATGGTACTTACGCTAATATGACTTTTGGTCAAAATATGCAAGTCACAATGCTACAGACCGCGGCGGCGATGGCTTCAGTAGTAAATGGCGGGAAGTTTTATACGCCGACGATCGTGGCGGGGAAGATGGTAAACGGTAAATTTATTGAAGCCGAATCAAAACCAGCGGTGCGCAGTACGGTATCCGAAGCTACGAGCGCAACTATGCGCGAGATGCTCTACGGTACGCGGCGGATGTGGCGCGCAAATGGTACGGATGCGCCAGGATATTATGTGGGTGGTAAAACTGGCACTGCGCAGATTATCAAGGACGGCGCCTATTCGCTCGATGAAACCAGTGCGACTTACATTGGTGTCGGTGGTACGGAAGGGGAATTACCGGAATACTTGATTATGGTGCGGGTTTGGGAAGATGGCAAGAAGGCTGGCGGTCAATCTGTAGCCTTACCGGTATTCAACGCATTGAAAGCTTATGTACAAGATGCACTGAAGATTAGACCTAAGGTGTAGTTTGTAGTATAATATAGGGAGTATGGCTGATACTATAAACAATGAAGTTTTTTATGGCCTGATTCTTGCGATGTCGGGTTTTTTGTTGGCAACTTTTCTTACGCCGATTTATACACATTTTGCATATAAATATAAATTTTGGAAAAAGCAGAAAAAAACTACAATGACTGGTGAAGCTTTGCCAGTGATGACAAAGCTTCATGCAAAAAAGTTTAAACGCGCTTTTCCGACCATGGCGGGTATTATTGGAGTAGTTGCGGTGACGCTCGTGACGATAATCTGTAATTTAAATCGTGAGCAGACCTGGCTTCCGTTGCTAGGGTTTGTGGGGGGTAGTTTTGTGGGGCTGATCGATGACTTGATAAACGTCTTTGGTAGTGGCAAAGGTGCAGCTGGTCTGCGCGCACCAGTGAAATTTGCAATGATTACTGGACTCGGTTTATTCTTAGGCTGGTGGTTCGCGGTTAAGCTTGGTTGGACTACAATCGCAGTGCCGTTCATTGGCGATGTCCAGGTGGGGACTATTGGTATGATTTTAATTTTCGCCTTTGCAGTCGTAGCAACATCGAATGCTGTAAATATTTCTGATGGTCTAGATGGTCTTGCCGGAGGGCTTGCGATGCTGGCCTATGGGGCTTACGGAGTGATTGCATTATTGCAGGGTCAGTGGATGCTAACGGCATTTTGTCTCACGGTGGTAGGGTGGCTGCTTAGCTATATTTGGTTTAATGTGCCGCCAGCGCGGTTTATGATGGGGGATACTGGTAGCTTTGCAATTGGTGCAGGGCTTGGCGTAGTAGCGATGATGACGGATGCCTTCTTTTTATTGCCGATCATTGGTATTCTTTTTGTGCTTGAGGCTGGCTCATCATTGATTCAAATTTTTTGGAAAAAGGTCTTCAAGAAAAAACTCTTTATTTCGGCACCGATTCATCATCACCTAGAAGCGACCGGCTGGAATGAAGCCAAAATTGTGATGCGCTTTTGGGTGATTGCGGGAATGTTTGCAATTATTGGAATCTTTTTGGCTGCGCAAGGCGGTATTGTACGTGATATGAAACAGCAAGCCCTTTGGCGTAATAATAACGAAATCACTTCTAGGAGTGACGATGCGTAAGCACAAGAGTGATCGGATCATCGGCGCTTTGACGGTGATCTTGCTCGGTGTGGGATTGATTATTATTTATGCGATTGGTCCGATGCGTGTAAACGTATTGAACTCTACCTATGGAGTGGACTATAGTGAGAATTATTTTTTCATCCGTCAATTAATTAACGTGGCGATGGCAGCGGTAGCTTTTATCGTAGCTTTTAAATTTCCATATGCAAAATTACGTAAGATTAGCAAATTTGCGATTATTCTAGGGCTGTCGCTCTGTGTAATATTGGCGTTATTAGCGCTGACTGGTAGTAGTGTCGCGAAATGCGAGCTTGGAGCTTGTCGATGGTTTTCGATTAATGGGCTTAGCTTACAACCGGCCGAAGTACTAAAAATGGGCTTAGTGCTCTATCTTGCGAGCCTGATGGCGGAGCGCAGTAAGCAAGGGCGGCTAGCTTCGTCGGATTTTTGGATACCGTTTGGAGTAATTTCAGTAGTATCATTAGCATTTGTTGTAGTGGTGCAAAAAGATCTTGGTACTGGTGTGAGTATTATGGCGATCATCCTCGCGATGCTACTTATGAGTGGCGTAAAAATGCGTTACTTTTTGTTGACTTTAGCGGTAGTGGCAGCTGGCGGAGTGATTGCGATTGTATCTTCGCCGCATCGTGTTGAGCGGCTCTTAACCTTCCAATCAGAAGATTCAAGCGATTCTTATCATATTGAGAACGCTAAGATTGCGATTGGCGCAGGTGGGCTGCTCGGAGTTGGCATAGGCAATAGTGTACAGGCGACAGGATATTTACCGGAGTCGATCAACGATTCAGTTTTTGCGGTACTAGGAGAAACTTTTGGCTTCGTGGGCCTTTTTGTGATCGTGGGGAGTTTTACCCTGCTTCTAATACGACTACTTCGGGTTTCAAATTATCTTGCTGATGACGAAGAATCGCTAGTGGTGATTGGTATCTTTGCGTGGTTAGCGGCACATGTGGTAGTAAATATTGCCTCGATGACCGGATTAATTCCGCTAACCGGGATCACATTACCGTTGCTTAGTTATGGTGGGACCAGCATGCTATTTACGTCGGCAGCATTAGGACTAGCCTTGCAACTAAGCTGTTATACCGAGCGTGAACCACGTAAGAATAAAATTACTGTCGAGACTAGCAGTAAGCACGGTACGGATCAAATACCGCAACGAAGGGAAGGCATGATCAAAAGGAGGACGCTATGAAATTTCTAGTAGTTGGTGGTGGTTCGGGAGGTCATATTACTCCGGCTGTAGCAGTAGTGCGTGAGATCTTGGAACAATCTCCCCGTTCGAAAGTGGAGTTTTGGACCGACAAAAAGTATTACAAAAACGTTGTTAAAATTACAACAGAATTAGGCGTGCGTTGGGGTTCACGCGCTGGAGCAAGCACGCGGACGGAACCATATATTCGGGTACGGAAAATTTCAGCCGGTAAATTCCGCCGTTATTCGGGCTGGACTCCGATCCAATGGATTCGGAATTGGTGGATCGTGATTAAAGATTTGATTTTCGGGAATATTATTGGGTTTTTCCAGTTTGTCATAGGGCTTCATCAGAGCTTTTGGCGTTTGCTCCCTAAAAGTAAACGTCCTGATGTAATCTTCCTAAAAGGAGGGTTCGTAGGGCTGCCGGTGGGGATAGTAGCGAAACATTTCGGGATTCCATATGTGATTCATGAGAGTGATGCGGTGCCGGGGCTTGCAAATCGAGTACTAATGAAGCATGCTGCGGTGATCGCTACGGGCTGGAAAGAAGAATCGTCTACTAACCAACAAAAACCCGAACAGGACCAACCTGTGTGTAATTCTAGTATAACACAGATAGATGAAATTGTCAATAGGGGAGATGGGTCTCCAGTACGAATTTTCACTGGAATTCCAGTCGCAGTTGAGTTTAGGACTGTGAGTCGGACTCAGCAGAACGCGCTCAAAAAGAGTTTTGGTTTTGATCCAGAGCGACCGCTCGTCGTAGTGACTGGCGGCAGCCAGGGAGCAGAAAATATTAATGAAGCTATGCGTAAGATTTTACCAGAGATGCTCGAATTGGCGTCGGTGGGCTTGGTCGCTGGTCGTAAGCATTATGAAAGCATGGTAGAGCTGAAACGCTATGAGGATTGGAATCGGGCGAAATTACAATCGAATTTCCGATTATGGGAGTTTAATTCGGCGATGCATGAGCTTTTGGGGGCAGCGGATATAGTAATTAGTCGTGCAGGTGCGACTACGATCGCTGAGCTAGCTGCCCTCGAGAAGGCAACGATCCTGGTGCCATTTGAAGCTCTGCCTAATAGTCATCAGTTAAGGAATGCTGAGGACTTTGCCAAGGCTGGGGCTGTAGTGATGATCAAAGATTCGGCAATGCGTGCAGACCCAAGGTCATTATTGGCTGAAGTGCGACATTTGATACGTGCACCAAAAGAACGGTCGACTTTGGCGCAGAAACTACATCGAGAAGCAGCTCCAGATGCCGCAGCGCGGTTAGCGGTGGTTTTGTTGCAAATTGCAAGACAGAGCGAAAAGGGTGGGGTCGCGAAGCCGAAGCATAGGGTAGGATGCGTAACAAAGAACAGCATAAAGAAGACTGCTACCGTTCGACCAACTAGGCAGCAAAAACGTCTACGTAAAGTTGAAAAGCAAAAAACTCATATTAGGGAGATTGATTAGAAATGTGGGGTGGGAATAAACATGCTAAGAAACAAATCGAGCACGATGAGCGCGAGATCGTATCGGAATTGAAATCTGAGCGGATGACCGAGCGGCGTCGTCTCAGGCGTAAACACGCGACTTCGGCAATATTAGCAGGGCTCATGGTAGCGATTTTAGGATTGCTAGCTTATATGGGCGCACGAGGAGTGGTATTAGAGGTGAAAAAAAGCCCCCAAAGTACTGGTGCCGAGTATCAGCTGCGCGCCGAAGTGATTGATGAAACGGGAAATGAACGGATCTCACGCCGGACGCTTGATTATATTAGTCTGCTTGAACAGAATTTGGCGGATCTTGGTCTTATGATGAGCAGGGCGACTTTGCCACTAAATACGAGTAGGGAATTATATATTAATATTGAGGGAACTCCGACCTATTTTAAGGTGAATTTGGAGCGGGGAACGGGGGTGACGGCGGAAGATATAGAACGAGTGGTAAAATACTTGCAGGAACGGGGAATTACGCCGACTTATGCGGATGTGCGCGTAGAGGGGAAAGCCTTTTTTCAATAATCTCGTTGTGGAAATTATCTCATTGCCGGATTTTTTGAAAATGGATTCTTGAAGTTGTGGAAAACTTCTTGTAAAGAACAAGATTAACAATTAACAACTGGCCTCTCAACTTTCTCCGGACGGGAGGATACAATCGTTCCCTAG
>CARSRA010000031.1 GCA_949063825.1 uncultured Candidatus Saccharibacteria bacterium | reverse complement strand
TGGCAGTAGCACCTACAACGAAGTCTACAGCCGTGAGTTGGCGCCGAGGTATTAGTGCGAGAATGATACAGCAAGTTATTACGTTATGCAAAAGAGATGGCGAAGAACCGAATCACTTTTTGCGGATCAAAACATGGTAGTGCCAAGACTCATAGACCTTGTGTTCGGATTTATTTTCATGAAACTCCTCAATTTGATATAAGTCAATAATCTCAAAATCAGCAAACAACTCTTTTATCAAATCATAATCTGCATAGAAATGCGGAACGCCATCTTCCGGCCCATCCTCCCGACGAAGTTTAGTGTTTGCATCAATTAGTTTCCAGTCGGTTTCTTTCCAGCCCCAAGTATCTTTCGAGCCAAGCGTAAGATAGCATTCGCCGCCAGGCCGAAGCACTCGATCCAGTTCAGAGACAACTCGTTCCATCCCCGCGGTATCAGTATGCGAAATCACATTACGACACAAAATTGCATCAAAACTCGCATCTTGATACGGCAGCTCCAGCATGTCACCAACTTGATAATTGAACTCTAGCCCCTCCTCACTCGCCCACTTCTCGGTCTCGATAATTGCTTTTTCGGAGATATCAAAACACGATACCCTGAAACCGTTCTTGTCAAACAGAATTGAATGCCGACCAAGTCCGCAGCCAATCTCCGATAAATTATATCTTGTCACATCGTTATCTAGGCAACCCAAAAAATAGAAAGGATACAACCATAAGGTTAAGGTCATATCCTTTCTATCTGGCTGGACCGGCAGGATTCGAACCTGCGAATGTCGGGACCAAAACCCGGTGCCTTACCACTTGGCGACGGTCCAATATGGCTATTGTAGCATATCGAATCACTTTTGTCAGCCCTGATCACCTTGCAGTGAAGCCGCATTATTTGCGCAGACTTGGCCATTCTTCTACTACAACCTTGATACCACCAGCAATCGGGATAGCAATAATCGCTCCTACTAACCCAAACATATACATACCAATCACGATCGCCGTTAAGATCAAAGCGCTCGGCAAATTCAGCGCGTTGCCCTGTAGCTTTGGCGCAATTAGATTATTCTCGATCTGCGCATAGACAATATAGAAGACTAAGAAAATTAATCCCGCTGCCGGAGAACTAAAGGCTAGTAATATCGTAATGAGACCGCAGCTGATGATTGGTCCGAACATTGGAATTAAATATAAAACCATAGCGATCAATCCCATTGGAGCCGCAAGCCCACTAGAAAAATCGAATACTAGTGATAATAACAATACCGCAAGCCCTACGACCACCCCATCCAATATTGCTACGGTGACCTGTTTTGATACATATGTTGCAATCACTTCGCCGACTCGCGTAGTAAGACGTTGATAAGCTCGGACTGGAGCATCTTTGCGCCGACCTGATACCAAATCCCAAAACTGTCGTAAAATCCCTGGCCCCTCAATTGCAAATAACAAGGTCAAAACCAGGATCAAAATTACGTTTGTCAATAATTGCGAAATTGTCCCGATACCAGCAAACACAAAATTACTGAAATTCTGCAAAAAGTGCCCAGAGAATGACTCGATCGCCAATAAAATCTGATCCTGTAAGTTACTAATTCCAATTTTATTGCCGAGCTCATTCACTCCAGCCCAACCACCAAACGTCCCTTCAAAAGTTTCCGGTAATTGCCCGACAAACCGTACCGTTTCGTCGATTACTACTGGTGCCGCTACCGATACGATCAAACATACGACTAGGATAATCGAAGTATAAGCCAGGACCGAAGCGGCCGTCGAATTCTCTTTTCTAAGTAGCTTTTTGATCTTTATGGCCAAAGGCTGAATCGCTACGGCTAGAAAAATTGCAATCCCTACGATGATTAGTCCCATTCGTGCTTTCCAAATAAAAAGCCCTAGTAGACCAAACGCCAAAATCACCAACCAAAAGCGAATAAAAGTTTTTGTATCAACCTCAATTAACTGCTTGCTCATATTAATGATTATAGCACGCTAATTCGAAAACTCACCGTAATAATTATGCAAAAATTCTTTGCGGAACTCGTCAAAATATTCACCGATCATAGCAGTGCGGATTTGTTCGGTCAGGCGAATAATAAAGCGTAGGTTGTGTATCGAAGCTAAACGATAGAACTTGCGTTTTTGTTCTACGTCACCCGAACGCCACATCGCCCTAAGCGATCCTAACGTCCATCCTGCTTGACAGGTTGCACAATCACAATCATGATCTAATGGCTCGCCTACATCGCGCATCTTGCGCAAATTTATACTGCCATGACGGGTATAAATTTTCCCATGTCGAGCTTCGCGTGTCGGCGCCACACAATCAAATGTATCAGCCCCCATTGCGGCGCCCACGAAAACATCATCAGGGTGCGAAAGCCCAAGCAAATGTCGCGGCTTAGTAGCTGGCAATTCTTCGTTACACCAACGCAAAATTTCACCAAGATCTTCTTTCAAAAACGCTCCACCCAGCCCGAAGCCGTCAAACTCAATCCCGCTAACTTGCATATTTGCTAGGTTTCGTGCCGTCTGACGCCGGAGATCCTCCCAACGCCCGCCCTGCAATACGGCATATAAATTCTGTCGATATCCTAAATCATCACGATGTCGAATATGTTCAGCCAAGCTTCGCTTTGCCCAACGTTCAGTTCGCTCCATAGCCTCGATATTATATTCGTAACTGTCCGCGAGCGAAGTCAATTCGTCAAAAGCCATATGAATATCAGCACCAATTTGACACTGGATCTGCATCGACTCTTCCGGACCGATAAAATCTGGTAGACCGTCAAACGGATCCGTAAAGCTTACTCCTTTCTCCTCGACGTGAGCCAAACGCTCATGATGTGCAGTATTGGTAATATGGCGCTCTTTCTCCATCGAAACTACTTTACCGAGTCCTGATCCGAGCGACATCACCTGGAATCCACCCGAATCGGTCAAAGTCGGTCCATGCCAAGCCTCGGCTTCGTTATTCTGAAGCTCAGCCTCGCTTAATGCGTCATGATCGTCCGTCAATTGCGATCGCCAATTTGCCAAACCACCCGCCTGCGCAATCGCAGCCGCCTTGCGTCGCAGGTGATAACCGTTACTGAGCATTGCCTGCGCACCGACGCCATGCAGGTCATTGCTACTCAAAAACCGTACAAATCCAGTTGTTCCCACCGCCATAAAAGCTGGGGTCTTAATCTCTCCGTGCGCCGTTTTAATTACACCTGCTCGCCCTAAGCCACCCGGCAAAGTCTTCTCGATCCTAAATTCCATACCATATATATTATACAATAGGAAAACCCTCTATTGCTAGAGGGTAAACATCCTAAGGTACTAATTCAAGCGACGATCTTTAGCAACCAAGAAATACGTTACCGGGAAAAATACTAATTCGAGCATGAGGCCAGCAAAATACGCAGAGACCACCTGTATCACAAAATCTACGACCGGCAATCTTCCGCAAAAGGCTACCAATTCAAAAATCACCGCATCTACTAGATGTGCGACACTAGATGAAGTAATCGCCCGTTTCGCAAAAGCCGCCATAAAGCTCAAATCAAAAGCCCCCGCCTGTCGGTCTTGCTGGTTTTGCTGACTTGAACTCTTGCCGCGGATCAATTCGAAAATACGATTATTCGTAAATTGACCCAGCAGAAATGAGAATATGCTAGCAAAAAATACTTGCCCAGCCATTGATGCCACAATTTCAAATCCTTGGTTATCGGCACCAGGATAGTCCTGTAGCTGGCACGCGAACCCAAGCAGTGCTGCAGTCAGCACGGCAAACAAAGCCGCTATTAACGCCACGAAATTAGCGATTTTTTCACCAAAAAATTCAGCCAGCAGGTCCCCCGCAATATAGGATAACGGAAATATGAAAATCCCCGCATCAACTGGTATACCAAAACATGACCAAATTTTAAGCGCTAACAAATTCGCGATGATCAACGTAGCTACTAAGCTCGCCGACAATACAATTAGTTGTTTTACCCTTTTCTCAGACAAAAAACATCACTCCTTTCTTAAGCTACTTGCTCTGAGTAAGAGACACCCTATCCCTTCATTATATCACACATAATCTAAGAAGTCAAGTTATTACGCTAGATTAGGTCATGAAAATCATTTTCCATCCCATATTGACTATGAATTTTATTCATCATATAATAGTTTAATGTTTAAGTTATTTCGCTATCTGAAGCCTTATATTTGGAAAGTGATCTTGCTGCTTCTCACTATTGCTTTGCAAGCTTGGGCCACGCTAGAATTACCAGCTAAAATGGCTGCTATTATTAATAACGGCATTATAGCTGGCGACATGGAATATATTTGGCGAACAGGTGTTTTGATGATTGGACTAACTGTACTTGCTTCGGTCTGCGCTTTTTTGTCCGGTTTTTTGTCTGCGCGAATTGGTACTGGCTATTCACGCGATATTCGCAACGATTTTTTCCGCCACGTACTTAGCTTCAGCATTACGGAAATTGACGACTTTTCGACCGCTTCGCTGATTACTCGCACGACTAATGATGTTCAGATCGTTCAACAAACCGTAATCATGCTCCTCAGTATGGCGATTCGTGCGCCTATGATGTGTATCATTGCGCTCACCCAAGCTATCCGTATGGCGCCAGACATGACTTGGATTATCGCGCTGGCGGTCGGCATTATCGTCTTGTTATCATTAACAATTCTCGGTATCGTTATGCCAAAATTCAACCTCTTGCGTAAGTTGGCTGACCGAATCACCCTACTCACACGCGAAAATTTGACCGGTCTGAGGGTTATTCGTGCCTTCAATAACGAGGCAACCGAGGAACGAAAATTCGCAAAAACCAATCAAGAAAACGCCAAGTGGAATATTTGGGTCGATACGATTATGTCTCTCACGAATCCACTAATTAGTGTAGTTATGAATGGCGTCGCATTGCTCTGCGTATGGGTGGGGATTTCGCTCATGAGCAAGGATTTTAGCTACCTAGGTAATATGGTAGCTTTTGTGCAGTATGCAACACAAGTAGTAATGTCATTCCTGATCCTGACGATGCTCTTTGTCATGATCCCGCGCGCTAGCGTCTCGGCTAAACGTATCAATGCTGTACTCGAAGCGAAACCGAAAATCATCTGGCAACCCGAAACCATAGGCAAGTCCGATCTCAAACCCAGCGTCGAATTTCGCAAGGTTGATTTCGCTTATTCTGGCGCCGAAGAAAAGGTTTTACAGAATATTAGCTTCCGAGCCGAAGCGGGACAGACTACAGCCTTCATAGGATCAACCGGCTCCGGCAAGTCGACTTTGATCAATCTCGTCCCTAGATTTTATGAAGCAACAAACGGTGAAATCCTCATAAATGGCATCAAATTACAAAATTATGCAGAAAAAGATCTGATGCGACGCATTGGCTATGTCCCACAACGCGGTAAACTATTTGCGGGTACGGTACGCAGCAATATCTTATTTGGTACCGATAATCTCGACGAAGCTGAAGCCGACAAAATCATGCATCAAGCGGCTAAAGTTGCGCAAGCCGAAGACTTCATTAATAAACTGGAGGGGAAATACGAAGCGCATATCGCCCAGGGAGGCACCAATGTATCCGGAGGTCAGCGTCAACGCCTCTCAATCGCCCGTGCCATTGCTAAAAATCCAGATATCTATATTTTTGATGACTCTTTCTCGGCACTAGACATGAAAACCGATGCCGAGCTACGTAAAGCCTTGATTCCGATCACGAAAGATGCCGTTACGCTAGTCGTAGCGCAACGTATTAGTACAATCAAAAATGCCGACCAGATCGTCGTACTAGACCAAGGAAAAGTCGTCGGTATTGGTAAACATCACGAGTTACTACGAAGTTGTAAAGTCTATCGTGAAATCGCTAAATCGCAATTATCAACCCAAGAATTCAAAAAGGAGCTTAAGAATGCCTAAGCCACTGGGTCCAGTCACAAAGCCAAAGAACCTCAAAAAATCACTCGCGCGTTTTCTATCCATGCTAAAGCCTTGGCGCTTACCGATTATGGCTGCGTTATTACTTGCAACTGCTGCTACGGTTTGTGGTCTATTTGGACCAAAGATTCTTGGCAATATGACCAATACCGCAGTAGAAGATTTCGGTCGTGTAATTGCCGAAAATGGCGGGCAAATTCCTGATGCCGAAACTATGGCAAGCTCGCTCAATTGGGGAGAACTCGGCTCATTAGCTTGGCTATTAATTTTACTCTACGGAGCATCAGCTATCCTTAGCTATGTCGAGGGGGTCATTTTCTCAGTAATTTCGGCCCGTTTCGCCAAACGTGTCCGTAGCGAAATTCTAGAAAAAATCACCAAATTACCAATCGCCTATTTTGATCGTCATCAGATCGGCGACACACTTTCGCGCATGAATAATGACGTCGAGATGATGGCAAATTCATTAGCGAGTCTTTTTACTCAGGTCGTCACTAGTGCTACGACTCTTGTCGGCATCTTGGTCATGATGTTCACGATCTCGCCATTTTTATCGCTACTTGCGCTAGTCGTAGTGCCACTTTCGTTAGTCTCAATCAGTCTCGTAGCGAAAAAGGCCCAAAAATTCTTCCGCGCTCAACAGGCAACTATCGGAGCACTAAATAGCATCATAGAAGAAGACTTTTCGGGTCAAACCCTAATTAAGGCCAATATGCACGAACCGGCTTCGATCGCCGCCTTTGAAAAGACTAATCAAAAACTCTATCAGACTTCTTGGAAAGCACAATTCTTCGCAACTTTAGCTTTCCCGGTCACTAATATTTTTACTAATTTCAATTATGTCCTCATCTGTATTATTGGCGGTCGGATGGTGATTGACGGTAAGATCCTGATCGGTAGCGTACAAGCCTTCTTGCAATACGTGAGCCAGTTCAATCGTCCAATTACCGAAGTTTCACAGATTACCGCTAATATTCAACAAGCCTTTGCGGCCGCTGAACGTATCTTTGAATTCCTAGATGAGCCGGAGGAAGCCCTTGATTACGAACCAGCTCATACCATAGATAAAGTCAAAGGCGCCGTCGAGTTCCATCATGTTAATTTCGCTTATAAGTCAGAAAAACCGATTATTAAGAATTATTCCGTTAAAATCAAGCCCGGGATGCAGGTTGCAATCGTCGGCCCTACTGGAGCCGGTAAAACCACTATCATCAATCTGTTGATGCGTTTTTATGATCCCAATTCTGGCTACATTACAATCGATGGCGTACCAACTATCGAGATGAAACGCGCTGATGTACGCAAAATGTTTGGAATGGTTCTACAAGATACTTGGCTATTTTCCGGTACGATCGAAGAAAACTTGCGCTACGGGCGCCCGCAAGCCACACACGATGAAATCGTGGCCGCAGCTAAGGCTAGCCATGTACATCATTTTATTGAATCTCTACCAAAAGGCTACAAGACTCAAATTTCAGAAGATTCTGATAATATCTCCGCTGGAGAAAAACAATTACTCACGATCGTACGCGCTATGGTAGCAGATCCTCCGATGATGATTCTCGACGAAGCGACTTCTAATGTCGATACACGCACCGAGCAACTAATCCAACAGGCCTTTGCCAAACTAACACACGGTCGCACTAGCTTCGTGATCGCACATCGCCTCAGTACAATACGTAACTCTGATTTAATCCTCGTAATGAAAGACGGTAGCATTGTCGAGCATGGTGATCATGATGAACTGCTCGCCAAAAAAGGCTTTTACGCCGAACTCTATAATTCGCAATTTGAGGAGAATTAGTCACCGACAGATCTCGATGAGGCTTCCTCTACCCCTTCCCACCAAAGACAACTACGTTAATCTCATCACTACTACCTATGGTATTACGAGTAGTAGTGCTGGCTCTACCAAGCTAC
>CARSRA010000030.1 GCA_949063825.1 uncultured Candidatus Saccharibacteria bacterium | reverse complement strand
GAGGGTTATGGAGATAGATCGAGCATTTGGAATAGAATCTCTCAATATCCAAAAGAGCTAGGGGGGTATATATTTACTCAAAATCATCCCCTGTGCGAGGATGATTTTGGTGTGTGATTAGAAGTCGAACGACGATTATTGGATCGGAATTTTTACTGGCGCGTCCTGTTGCTCCTTTTCAAAGGAAATCGTAAGAACACCGTCTTTTAATTCTGCCTTGACTGTGCCTTCCTCTTCCTTTACAGGTACTGGTAAAGCGATCGTACGAGAAAACTCACCCCAGTAGCACTCTTGGATATGCCATGCGGTCGTATTCTCGTCTTCGCCACCGCTCAGAATACCAGAGATTGTTAAAATATTATCAGAGATCGTCACATTGAGGTCAGACTTAGAAATACCAGCCGTGCGAGCTTTTACCACTAATTTGTCTGCTGTCTCATAGACATCCACCGCGAGCTGTCCCGGAAAATCACCCGCGTCTTCGTCCCACTCGCCACCCAGTCCCGGACCTGATGGTTCTTCAACATTGGAGATAGCTTGCTCACTTCGACTCGTAGTTGGCACCGGATCGGTGTCGTCGAAGAAGTTGGCTATATCATCTTCCATCAGTATATCGGCATCACTTGTTCGTGCCATTGCTTACCTCCGTTATATTGTTATGCTTTATTATAAATATGTTTTATATTAAAATCAATAGTAATCATGAGTTTCGTTGTAAAAAACACAACAAAATGTGGTCTACTCGACCTTGTTTGCCCTCACTCTTGTAGGGGTTGCAATGCCTTGGGAGCGGTACTTTGTGAACGTTGTAAAAATCACATCATTCAACAACGTTCCGCAATCTGTCCGTATTGCAAACAAATTTTCTCAAATAACCACCAATATCAAGAGAATGGCTGCGCAATTTCTCCATATTGGAATCAAGATTTGCGAGCTTGTCAAGAATGCACTTCGCCTTTTTTAGGCATCTGGACGGTGGGTTGGCGCGAAAAGATCCTAGCAAAACTAGTCTCTGAACTCAAGTATAAATCCGTCCGTGCTTGTAGCGATACGCTAGCTGAACTACTGGATTATGCTATACCAACACCCGCTAAGGTCATGGGTGAGCTAGGACGCGCACCAATTATCGTTCCTTTACCGACAATTGGCAGGCATATTCGTGAGCGCGGCCTAGACCATACAAAACTCATCGCTAAAAAATTAGGCAAGAGGCGTGGCTGGAAAGTCGAATCTATACTAAGCCGCAAAGCGGATACGGTGCAAGTCGGGACAAATGCCGCTGAGCGTATAGGTCAAGCAGCAAAAGCGTACGAACTCAAACAAAAAATTGATCCAAAGCAGCCATATCTACTCCTGGATGACGTGTGGACGACTGGTGCTAGTATACAGGCTGCTGCCAACCTCTTGAAGCAGGATGGAGCACAATATATCTATGCAGCTATAGTTGAAATTGGACGACCACAAACAACATCGGACGAAGCAAACTCCGACAAATAAACTTTCCATTCTGCCGATGTCTTTCAAAAAACGCCCTTAGAATAGGGCGTTTTATGTTGTCTCTAAACTATGTATCCTAAAGCAATACTCCAACTAACCTAATAGCAGCCTCTTGCTTTTGTTCCTCCGGAGTTGATGCTGCACCGATCGCGTTGAGCACGAAGTTCACGATCGCATAAGCCAAGAACGCTACCACGAGACCAATCAACGCGTAAAGAATTGTATTTTTAGCATCCGTGATCTTTTTGCTATCGCCACCAGAAATAACATAACGTAAACCACCCCAAATCAACATTACTACCGAAATAAAGCCGATCACGTATAGGGCGATATTCGTAAACTGATTCAGAACGCCATTTATACCTACTAGCTCAGCTGGCATGCCATCAGCGCGCGCAGCCTCAGCTCCTTCCTGTACGGTCAAAGCCATAGCCTTCCCTGCCGTCAGCGAAAATACTGTCGCTACACCTGTAAGAATTTGTAAAATATTCTTCGTAATTTTCCTCATAACTATCTCACAGTTATTTAATAAACTCTTTGACTCATTATATCACAAAACTCCCAAGATCGAGAATTTAATCGCAAACTTCTTCGCAATCATCACCTGCCGTATCGCCATAGACTGCACGCAGCAAATTTTCATAATTATTAAAGAGTTTTTCGTATTGCGCCGTAGTTAATGGATCGTATTTGGTTTGACCTTCCTCGTAATCTTCCGTAGCAACATCCCCTACAAAATCACCAACTACTTGACCATCTTTTATCGCCAAAACATACGGCATATAGATACGTTTCTCGCCGGTCGGCTGATCGTTACCAGCGTCATCTTTAATTATGTAGTCATTCAATCGTTCCGCGAGCACGCCAAGTAAAGCATAATACTCCTCGGTGCCATCCTGGGTTTTTACGGCCTGACCATCACGCCACTCATACTGACTCTTAATGTCGTCAAGCTCTAGATAGTAAACTTTACCAAGATCATACTGTTTAGCAACATCCAACAGGACTGGTACCGAATTACGGCAGTGAGGACACCAGTTTGCCCCAATATAAATGATAGCTTTGTCCGACTTCAGCAAATCGAGTGCCTGCTTAGCATCTACATACACGATCGGATTGTCACTACTAATTTCGACCGTATTATAAGTTGCACCATCGCTTTCACGAATAGTACCATTGAGGCTTTCGTAGCTCTGTTTAAATTTCTCAGCATCACTCTGTTCGACAACTTCTTCGCCAGGCGTGTCATGATTTGACTTACTCCCGCGAATAATAAAGAAAATTCCTACGCCCAGTAGCACTGCCGCTACGATCGCAGCAATTACAACGATCACAATATTGCGACTTCTTCTAGTTTTCACACTCTACCTCCTTTAATACCTCTATTATAACATATCTGGAATGAATGTGTTATAATTTAGAAAATTTAGGGAGTAAAAATGGCAACAATATTCACAAAAATCATTAATGGCGAATTGCCAAGCTATAAAATTTACGAAGACGAAAAAACCTACGCTTTCCTCGATATTGAGCCAGAAGCAGAGGGGCACACCTTAGTGATTCCGAAAATAGAAGTTGATAAAGTCTACGACTTGCCTGATAGTGACTATCAGGCCGTCATGGCAACCGTCAAGAAGTTAGCGAGACATATGGAAGAAGTCTTAGGCGAAAGGATGCAAATCAAAATCGTGGGCATCGATGTACCGCATGCCCACGTGCATATCCTGCCCGTAAATGAAAACTGGGCTGGAGAACGCAATATTAAACCAACCGAGGAAGAGTTCCAGCTATTGCAAGAAAAGTTAAAACTCAGCTAGGTAGTTTTTATTTTTACATAATCCTAAAATCACCCAAGGACTTACGATCTTTAGTTTCTTCAGCTTGCTTTCCTTGAGTAAAAATTCTTTGACGTCCTTCGGAAATTGCGATAGCTTCCCTTGCAATCTTTGCTCGACCATTATATTCATTAGCAAAATCCTTATTACCAGTCTTCACTCCGCGCTCGGCAATACGCGAGTATTTTGCAGATAAACTGGCGTAGATTTCGCTTGGGGTACGAGCATCATCTGGATCAGAAATTTCACCGTAAAAATCGCTATCGACATCAATTTGAATCCCTAGTTCTCTAATTTTTGCTTCTAGTTTGGCTGATGGCTCATGTTGAGACTGCTCAAGCAATAAATCACGTCGACGCATTTCTTCAGTTAAATCATTACTCACGCGTCGCTCTTCCAGTGCGCGAAATTCCGCTGCCGCTTCCGAACTTAACTCTAGCGATTTTTCCGCTTTTGGTTGCGGGTTGAAGCTATCGTTCTCCACATCTCGCAACTCATCCCACGCACTAGTCTGTGGGACTTCTTTGTTACTATTCTCACTCTCAAAATTTTCTTGATTATTTGGGATGTTTTCGCTCATCTCTCTCCTTCTATATTTTTATTTTTGAATACTCCACACGACATTAACACGACATTATATCGATAGACAGATTACACTTCGAGCGTTGCTCGGCCATTACATCTACCCTATCACACCATTAGCATTTTGTCAATAGGTAGTCGTCTGCACCTTCTAGGCTGGTTTTCAGCATTCGGTTCTGTTATAATTAAGATAATTAGTTGGGAGACAAGATGAAGTTCACAAAGAGTTACGAACCGGGAGAGTTCGAGCCACAGATTTATGCGCAGTGGGAAAAAACAGGCGTGTTCCAGCCACCAAAGTCCACACCAATTTCAGCAGATCAAAATGATTATTATTCAATCGTGATGCCGCCGCCAAATGCTAACGGCAACCTACATATCGGACATGGCTTGACTATCGCACTCGAAGATTCATTGACGCGTTATTATCGTTTACGTGGTAAAAATACTTGGTATATTCCAGGAGCGGATCATGCCGGTTTCGAAACTTGGGTAGTATACGAACGCACCCTCGAAAAGGAAGGGCATTCGCGCTTTGAATATTCACGAGACGAACTCTATTCTCAGGTTTGGAATTTTGTCGAACAACAACGTGGAAACATGGAACTGCAGCTTCGCGCATTAGGGGCTAGTTGCGCATGGAACGACCTAACTTTTACTCTCGACGAAAACGTCATCTCCCGCGTTTATCAGACCTTCAAGAAAATGTGGGATGACGGCATGATCTACCGCGGCGAAAAGCTCGTGAACTACTGCCCGCATCACCAGACAGCCTTTGCTGATATTGAAGTCGAGCATAAAGACGAAGAAGGTCACCTTTGGGATATTGCCTATACTGTCAGCATGGCTCCAGATCGAGGCACGGATTACAACCCTAATATCGAGCATACTGAAATTATTGTTTCTACAACTCGTCCAGAAACACTCTTCGGTGACACGGCTATCGCCGTCAATCCAAACGATGAGCGATATCAGGATTTAATTGGTGGTTTTGTGAAACTCCCCCTCACCAATCGTGAGATTCCAATTATTGCTGATGAACATGCCGACCCAGAATACGGCACCGGCGCTGTGAAGATTACCCCCGCGCACGACTTTGATGACTTCGAAGTTGGCGAACGTCATAATCTTCCTCGTATCCAGGTTATTGGCGAAGACGGCAAAATGCTTGAGAATGTTGGCGCTAAATACGCCGGTTTGCCGACACTTGAATGTCGCGAGAAAGTTCTTCGCGATCTCGAGGAGCAAGGCCTACTTAGAGGAGAAAAGAAAATCAGTCACTCTGTCGCCCACTGTTACAAGTGTGATACCGTGATCGAGCCAATGCTCAAAAAACAATGGTTCATCGATGTAAAAAAGCTAGCAGCTGGCGCAATTAAGCACCTCGAGAATAACGAAATCAAATTCTATCCTCAGAATAAGAAAAAGGTAGTCATTAATTATCTAAAAGGGCTAAAAGACTGGAATATTTCTAGGCAGATTCCATGGGGAATCGCCATTCCAATGTTCCATCAAACTGAAGATCCCGAAGCTCCGGAATGGATTTTCGATAAACGCGTAAACCTCCAAAAAATCGAAGTGGGTGGCGTGAACTATTATCGCGACGATGACACTTTCGATACCTGGTTTTCGAGTTCGCATTGGCCAATCGTCTGTACCGACTGGACCGAAGGTCGCGAAAGCCCTTATTACCCACTGAACGTGATGGAGACGGCTGGCGATATCCTTTTTGCCTGGGTAGCACGCATGATCATGATGGGAGTGTATGTGACTGGAGAAGTACCATTCAAGGAAGTATACCTACACGGGCTAGTCTTGGATGAACACGGTCAAAAAATGAGCAAGTCCAAGGGTAACGTAATTAATCCAGTCGAACTTGTCGCTAAGTATGGCTCAGACGCCTTTAGACTAGGAATCCTAAGGGGTCGAAGCGCAGGTATGAATCAGGCTTTTTCGGAAAATTCAGTCATCTCAGGGCGCAATCTCTGTAACAAACTTTGGAACGTGGCTCGTTTTATCCAAAATATGGTTGATCAGGCGCATAGCGATAGTCCAGTCGCCGTCGAAATCTTGCAGAGTGAAATGGACGCACAGATTGTTAATTTTGGACAAGTAGAAGCTGGTGATTCCCTCCCCTACTCTACCGATAATGTCGGTGAAGACTGGATCTGCCGCGAGCTCACCTCGTGTAAAGAAAAAATTGAAGACGCATTTAATAATTATCGTTTTTCAGAAGCAGTCGAGCTAATCTATAGCACGATCTGGGACAAATATGCTGATTGGTTCCTAGAGACCCAAAAAATCTATAAAAACCTCCCTCTACTTAAGGTGACACTCGAGATGATCCTTAAGATGCTTCATCCCTTTGCGCCATTCGTAACGGAGGCGATCTGGCAAAGCTTGAGCTGGACCGATGGTCAACTAATTACGCAAAAATGGTCCCCACGGCTCAAATTTGACCCTATTTCAGCCGCAAACTTCGATAACATAATCACTATCGTGGTTGAGGTTAGAGGCACCTTACAGAGCCTCTCAAGCACCAATAACGGCAAATATTCATTGCTATATGGCGACGATAGCCTCGTGGACGACAATCAATTGCTTATCACAAAGCTTACTGGCGCAAAATCGACCCTCAGCACCGAAGGCCAGCCACGTGGTCTCAGATTAGCATTATCCAACCACGAGTTATATCTCGATGTACCAGAAGAAATCGTCGATAAACACCGAACAAATCTGACTGAAAAAATCCTAGCCGTCGGTCGCGAACTCGACACACTTAATGCTCGAATGTTGAATCCGAACTACGTCGACAAAGCACCACAACATCTTGTGCGACAAACTCGCGAACAGATTGAAGAAAAATCTGCCCTGATTGGGCGCATGAAGCGCGAACTTGAGGTAATCTAATGAGCGCAGCTGCAAAATCAAATCTAGATAACGGTGATTTTGGCCATTTCTTACAATCTCATACCTGGGAGGCCTACGAACAACTAGAGGGAGAAAAAACTTTTTGGTTAGAAGATGATGGCTGGCATGCGTTAGTACTACTCAAGTCAACTCCACTTGGCAATTACCTCTATCTTCCCTATGGCCCAGCACTACAAGACGCTTCAAGGCTAACGCCCGCGCTTTCTCAACTCCGTGAGTTGGCATCTAAACATGGGGCAATCTTTATCCGGATCGAACCAACGCTACCTTGCTATAACAAGGGTGAAAAGTGTGATAATACTAACGCTAATAGATCATATTTTACAACCGACGAACTCAAGAAGCTAGGGCTCAAGAAATCTCACGATATCGATCCAGCTAATACTTGGGTTATCGATCTTCCCGATGCAGCCGAAAAGGTATTAGACAAAATGGAGAAAGATCGCGTCCGGCGTTGGCGCAATCTCAGTAAAAAAGGCATCAAAATCCGCACCAGTAAGGATCCAGAAGAAATCATGATTTTGTCTGATCTACTAAAAAAGCTAAGTAGCGAACGCCAGTTTAATCCCCAAGACGAAAATCACCTCAAAAACCAGCTGAAAGCAGGCTTTGCCACACTCTATATTGCTGAACTGAAAAACAAACCAGTTGCCGCTTCCCTCGTCTACGACTATGGCGATACCCGCTTTGCAGTGCATGCTGCGGATGATCCCACACATCACAATTTGCGTGCTGGCGTCAGCCTTACGATCCAAAAAATACTCGATGCACAAGCTGCCGGAAAAAAATATTACGATTTTTGGGGCATCACAACCTCGAGCAATCCGAAACACCCGTGGTATGGCTTTACTAAGTATAAGAAAAGCTACGCTGGACGCCAGGTCGACTACGCAGGTACTTGGGATTTACCCTTAAATGGCACAAAATACGCCATATATCAGGTGCTAAGGAAGCTTAACCGAATACGCAGACGAGCAAACTGAGACTCTTTCCATCCTTCCCTCGTAACGTAATAAACACTAAATACATAATTATCTCCTACTTCGCGGTGCAGCGTAGGGAGCGACCGGTGCCACGAGTGATGCTGTACTG
>CARSRA010000029.1 GCA_949063825.1 uncultured Candidatus Saccharibacteria bacterium | reverse complement strand
ACAGCATCACTCGTGGCACCGGTCGCTCCCTACGCTGCACCGCGAAGTAGGGTAGGTGGTAATCTACAGGCATATCAAAATCGTAATAAGTCCAAAAAGAAATTCCAAATACTAAAATACGATTATTCTAGAATCGCTTTGATTCTCCTCACCCCAGCACTCGAAGACTCTTCTTTGGTGATCTTGAATTTCCCTAACCCACCGGTCCGTTCGACATGTGGCCCACCGCAAATTTCGCAAGAAACGATACCTTCACTCTCGCGCGTAACATCATCTTTGCCAGCATCCTCACCAATCATATAGACCGTCACTCGATCCGGGTATCGCTCGCGGAAGCTCCCATTAGCATGAATTTTATCAAATGCCTCGTCCTTGTCGTACTCAGCAAACTCAACTGGCAAATCCGCTTCGATCCATTCATTGACCCGCTGCTCTACTCGTATAATTTCTTCCGGTGTCAGCTTATGATCTACCGTAAAATCAAACCTTAATCTCTCTGGCGTCAAATTCGACCCCTTTTGGGCACATTCTGGATTCACTTCCGCCTGCAAAGCCGCCAGCAAAAGATGGCATGCTGTATGATATTTTACAGTCTGATCACTCGTATCCGAAAGCCCACCTTTAAACATTCCTTTTGAAGCAGTCTTGCTACGCTCGCGCTGTTCAGTAAGCGCCGCTTGGAATTCCGTCTGATAGTCCGGCGTCAACTCCAGATTATTTTTATATACTTCTTCCACGCTCAATTCCATCGGAAAACCATAAGTATCCTGCAGTTTAAACAAATCACGCCCAGAAATCTTCTGACCACCATTCGCCATCTTCTCAAGCTCACGTACACCCTTACCGATTGATTTTCGGAAAGCTTTTTCTTCTTTGGTAAGAATCTCAAGTACTTGCGCACGATTCGGTAGGATATCATCCGTAAGATCAGTATAATTTTCTGCGATCACTGGGATAATTTCCGCCAAAAAGTCCTGACCGATTCCAAGATCAAGTGCCTTTAGAATTGCTCGCCGCACTAGGCGCCTCAATGCATAACCCTGCGCCTTATTTGCTGGTACTAATCCCTGTGCCGCGAGTAAGTATGCACCACGTAAATGATCAGCGATGATCCGCATCTCGTCGGTATTATTATCATAATTTTTGTGCGAAATTTCCTCTAGCTTTTCGACAATTGAATAAAGTGAGGAAATCTTAAAGACATCGAAGCTATCGATCGCCGCCGCCGTGAGACGTTCTAAACCACCACCAAAATCGACGTTCTTCTTTTCTAATTCCGCAAAGCTACCATCTTCATTGCGCTTATACTGCATAAATACCTGGTTACCGATCTCCATAAATCGCGCACCATCACTCGCTGGATGCGATTTGCCGTATTCCTCTATGTCTTGCTTGTCTTCACCGAAATCATAAAAAACTTCTGAATCCGGACCGCATGGATCACCCAAAGGCGTCGTCTCGATCCCGCCGCCACGACTCCACCAGTTTTCTTTATCATCATAAAAGAAAATTCGTTCACCCGGCTTAATCCCACGCTTGGCTCCATTTTCTGCAGACCCGATCTCAACGATCTTTGCCTCTATGTCAGCTTCTTTAAAGACTTTTTGCCAAATTGCCGCCGCTTCGTCATCCCTAGGTATCCCATACCTTTCATCGCCGATAAAACAAGTAACAAAAATCTTCTCCGGATCAAGATTCAACTCTTTAGTCATGAACTCAAAGAACCAACGAATCTGCTCTTCCTTAAAATAGTCTCCGAGTGACCAGTTCCCCAACATCTCAAATACCGTAGTATGACGCGGATCGCCAACGTCCCCAATATCTTGTAATCGCATACTTGGTTGCGCATCCGCTAGGCGCACACCTTCAGGATGAGCTTGCCCTAGTAAATACGGTAATAATGGTTGCATCCCCGAGCCAGTGAAGAGCGTAGTGGGATCATTCTCGAGCACTAACGGTGCCGGCGGGATGATCTTATGCCCATGTTTAACCTGAAAATCTAAGAATTTTTGGCGAACTTCATTTGCATTCATACCTATAATTATAACATATATTTAACTACTGCTGGAAGCGAAGAGAGAATTAGGGGGTATTAATTGCAGATGCCGCCGCCTAGGCAAACTAAGTCGCCATAGAGGACTGCCGACTGGCCTGGCGCCGGGCGCCGGATCGGCTCAGCAAACCGCAAGCGCACAGAACCACTTCTTGATCCAAAATCTCGAGATCCATCCAATGATCCCAAACCTTGAGACTCGTCTATTGGCCTAGAATCTCGCATCACGGTCACTGGAATCAGTGACGCCCGGTGCCTGAGCCTAACCATCAAATTTGTCGAATTCGCCACTTTTTCAGCATTAAAACCAGCCCGCCAATGTAAATCCGTTAATTCTAATTCGTTCGCCCATAGCCCTGGATGGTTCAAGTTCTTCGAAACATAAACGATATTTCGCTCCAAATCCTTTCCAACCACATAATACGGTAATCCGCCACCAAGATACATTCCATGTCTTTGACCAAGTGTATAAAAAATCGCTCCATCATGATGCCCGAGCACCGCATTACTCTCCTGCTCACGAATCTCGCCCGGCTTCGTTTCAATGTAGCGACTCAAAAATTCTTTCATTCCTACTTCCCCTACGAAACACACCCCCATAGATTCCTTCTTGCCTGCCACATCTAGACCTCGTTCCCGCGCCAAAGCTTTGACTTCGGGTTTTTTGAATTCGCCAAGCGGAAAAATTGTCTTCGCGAGTGATTCATCACTCATCCGATACAGAAAATAAGTCTGATCTTTATTCTCATCTACCGCCCTCAGTAGCTCCGGCTCACCACCAGTACTCCGTCCGGTACGCGCATAATGCCCAGTCGCGATCGAATCCGCCCCATGCGCAAGCGCACGCTCATAGAATAGCTTAAATTTGATTAATTCATTACATACTACATCCGGATTCGGTGTTCGTCCCGTTCGAAATTCACTCAGCATATAATCAACCACCGCATCCTTATAATCTTGTTCAAAATCCCAAACCTCAAAATCCAAATCTAGCCCCACTGCTACACGCTTCGCGTCCGCTAAATCCTCTGCCCATGGACACTTCATCCCCGGTAGATCCTCTGACCAGTTTTTCATATAAATACCGGTCACATCATAACCTTGCTCTTTTAAAAGTAATGCTGATACTGACGAATCTACTCCGCCCGACATTCCCAAAAAGACTCGCCTACTCATGTGCCTCCTTAATTTTATGAGTTCGATGCAGCTCTTCTGCTACAGCGCGCGCTAAAGCCCCAGCAACTATTGGCATCTGTTCGGCTGTATTTGTGCTGCCTAGCGAGATTCGAAGCGACCCCATAATCTCCTCGTCGCCCAGGCCAATCGCTGCCAATACATGTGATTTCGTACCCTTATTTGCCGCACAAGCCGCCCCGGTCGAAAGGTAAATTTCCTGCTGTTCTAATTTATAAATCAAGCGCTCAGCATCAACTCCAGTAAAACAAATCGGTACAAAATTCGCTAATTGGCGTCGAGAATCGCCCAAAATCTTGACTTTTTCGCCCATCTGTGATATAATTAAAGTATGGGCTAGTTCTCTTTTGAGGATAGAGGCCATTTCTTGATATTTTTTACGATTACTGTTGAGGTGGGATTTTACCTCCTGGGCTGCGACGGTAAAACCAATTACTCCCGGAACATTCTCGGTCCCGCCTCGGAGTCCACGCTCCTGACCGCCTCCTCGTTGCAAAGGTTTTAACTCTATACCGCGCCCCACATAAAGTGCCCCGACTCCTTTTGGCCCACCTACTTTAGCCGCGTTTATGGTTAGAAGATCTACGCCGAGACGCGATACATTAATATCAATTAAGCTCATCGCCTGTGAAGCATCAGAATGCAAAAATAAGGGTGACTTCACTCCCCGAGCTCGACGATCTTCCCGAATCTCTCGAATCAACTCCGCCACCTCGGACAGCGGCTGAATCGTGCCAAGCTCATTGTTTGCAAGCGAAATCGAAATTAGCTCGACTTCATCGCTGATTTTTTGGTGCAGATCATCGAGGTCAATTACACCATTAGCATCCACCGCAATCAAATCATGTTTACGGCTGCGCGCCGCCTCTAGTACAGCCGCGTGTTCGGTAGCAGCAACCAATACTTTGCCACGAGCCGCCGTAAAAGCTAGTTGGATTGATTCGGTAGCCCCTGAAGTCATAATCATATCTACACCCTTTGCACCAATTATGCGTGCAAGATCGGTTTTAGCCGCCTCATAGGCTTCACGCACGCGCTTGGCAGGCAAATATGGCGCTGAAGGATTAAAAAATCGCTCCCTAAAATAAGGTGTCATCGCCTCTAATGTCCGTGAGGTCAAGGGTGTTGCTGCGGCATGATCAAGATAAATCATATTTTAATTATAAAATATCCGTATAAAAAAGTAAACCCCGGATGTTCGCATCCAGGGTTTAATGGGATATTTGATTAATGTACTTTTGCAACGTCTGGTGCCTTGCGTCCGGTTTCGGTACGCTATCTACTTCCTTCTGGCACGTTCTTTACGAGCGTTGCGGATATAAGCCGAATCTGCGTTTTTCTCTTCTTCGTTCCTTGCTTTTTTTCTGCCTCTTCCTCCGTTCGCAAGGACTGCCGCCATACGTGACGATTCCTCTGAAGCACGGTGTTCTTTTGTTGCGCGGCTCGCCTCCGTGACGGAGTAGATATAGAAGTCGTGAATAACCTCTAATCTACCACGTATTATCGACAGGATCAATAACTGCGCCACAATAGGCAAGAGCCCTAAAATGAGCTTGCCTTCTGAGAGATTCTTAATCGCGAATGGCATCCCGCGAGTTAAATTAAAGGCACTAAACACAAGAAGGGCGTAAATTACAGCCCTATGACTGGTTATTTTAAGTTCTTTCTTCGATCCACCATAATAGTTAAGGAAATGGCGTCGAAAAACCTTGTCCTTCTCGGCTAATTTGTTCGCCATGTATAACCGGCTATAAACGGTTTTCAGTTTATCGGCCGGCATCCAAACATGCCTGCCAATAAAAGTCTTAATTTTACCCATATGGGCACCCCCTTTTCTACGTGACTAGATCCTATCCCGAGATCTTGAGTCATACTTCCATTATAGCACACTTAATATAAAAAGTCAATAGCAATATCACAAAACTTGGGGTTTTTCCTTGTGATAGCCGATCAGTGCCATAATCAGCCATCCGATCATCAGTAGTAGCAAAACTCCTACGAGCACAATCAGCCATAATGGACAGATCAGCACGATTTTCTCAGTGACGTGGTCCTGATCAAGGTATGAAATCGTATGCGTAACCTTAAAGAGACCAATCTGCGGAGCATCTTTCCAAGACATTGTAAAATCACGCGCCGTACCAGGCAAAACAGCAGCGCTAATAGTGCCAATCGGATAACCAGATTCATTTATGGACTCCGGATTCATAGCTTCCCGATTTGTAAAAAAATCCTTAATCATAAGCGTCTCAGTCACTCGAAAGTCAACATTGCCGGTGTTCTCGATAGTTGACTTAATATCAAATTTATCGCCAAACATGAGACTAGGAAAATCGTATTCCTGGACAGATCCACTCAAGCGAAGCTCTGTGCCTTCGACATGGCCATATAGTAAAGCTGCCAGCTGGCCAATTACATCGATCCCAGCTTGATGCTGCTGACCTTTGTCCGTGCGAATAATGATCGCCGCATATTGACCACCGCCAGGTACATCATTTGGCACATCAATAGTAAATTTCACCTCGGCGGATTGGTTTGGCTTAACGGTAAAATTCGTCTCGGGCAGGCTAATCCAATTTGCCATTGCCGTTGATTCACTACTAGAAACAAAATCCTGCTCATAATCATTGTTTTTAACTTGATATGGTGCCGCGCTAGCTTCAAACTGAAACGGGACTTTGCCAACATTGTAAACCACCACTGAGCCCTCAAAATGCTGACCCGGTTTTAACTCGACTTCCTGCTCGGAAGGACGCAGTGACATTACTATATTTTTGTCGCTATCAGAATCCGCTTGTACCGGAGCCGCCAAACCACAGACACTAACTACGGTCAAAATCGCTACTATGCAAAACTGCCGTATCGTACGTAACATTTATTTCGTAGCCGCAGTTACTACCAGCGTACTCAAATAAGTACCGTCAAGAAGATCGGTCCCCGCTGCTAGGCCCACCGTAAATTTTGTCTCGGCCCCCTGTACCGGATCCGCACCCTCATAAAATTTAGTGATGGTAGCCGGAATTGCTGAGAAATCTGCGTCCGAAGCTAACTTCACGCCCCAGCTCGTCTTGCCCTCAACAATTTCACCAGTACCAGGTATTTTACCGCCAAGTGGTGCATTCTCGCTCGTGGTGCCTGCAGGCAACATATCAGTCTGGCCGTCAAGCGCATTCAGCGATAGCGTATATGGCTGGTTGGTTGAAACTGTAGCTGAAAAATCCGCCTCACTCGTAGTACCAAGAACTGGATCATCAAAGAATACTCGATGTTCATCTTCGGGATCTTCCCCGTTTACTTCAACTTCAAGTGTAATCGCCGACATTACGGTAACCTCAACATGCGACGGCGCAGTCTGTGAAACTTCAGCATAAGCCGTCATGGGGATCAAAGCAGCTAAAACTCCAGTCAGAGCCCCTAGCGAAAGAAATAATTTCTTAATCTTTTTTTGCATTTTTATTCCTATATTCTGTTACGTAACATTCCTGATACAATGATATAAAACTTTTACGCTTTTTGCAAGTAAATTTTATGCTTGACTTTAATAATGGCGTGATATAATGAAAGGATAAGGTTTTACACCTTGCAACTTAACCGCAATGACGATATTTTGCCCTAAATGTCAACCAGTCTACTCATAAAGTTCCCCTGGGCATCTCCTGGTAATATGGCTGATGATTAGGGCGAAATATCTTGGATCGCTCAAAAATGAAAAGGGGGATTAACAACATGTTCAATTGGCGTGTAAAACTCGACCCGTCCGTTTTGCATATGGAACAGGTCGAAAAGGAAGCCCTGCTCAGGATCTTGGCGGATCTATTGGAATACCGGCTCGACAGCCCGAGTAGGGGGAATTTATTAATTTTGGGGCAGCGATGGCAGGGTCGCGCCTCTAAAGTTGCTGAATGTGTCATGAAAGAAGGAGCTGGTCAGTATAATCATGAGGGCCAAGTCTGTTCAACCAAAGACGCAGTAGTCATGGCAACACGGCAAGGAATGTCGCTACTGGGCAGTAGTCGCGGTGCTGTAGCGGATACGTATTTCTCTATTTGGCCTAAAAGTGGTATCTACCCGGATACTGGGCTAAGTACGTTGCTGCTAAACTGCGATCATGGCAGATTTGTTGCGAGTTGCTTCGCAGATTTCCATGCTGATCAGCCCGAAGCGGAAACATCGGTACTGATTGCGACCGCACTGACGCTGCGCAATTTGCGACCACAGGATCGCAAGCTAAAAGTATCATGCGAAGAGCTTCTGTCTACAGACCAACTGGCGTCAGCAGCACAACTGAGGATCTGGGTTGATCAACAGTTCGATTATTCTCAGAATGCAGAACTGACGGCCTGGCGTGAATGGCGCGATAAACGCGACAAGATTGCGGAATCACCGCCATTCTTTTGTGGCGCAGATGTCGCATAGCGACATACGGAAAAATGAGCGATTCACAGCGTGTAATGTATGCCCTCCCCTCAAAGGAGGGTATATTACTTCGTGTCAATATAATATATCTTCGACGAGAGCAATTAGAACATAGCAACTGAAAGGCTGGACCCTCCCCACCAAAGACAACTACGTTAATCTCATCACTACTACCTATGGTATTACGAATAGTTCTGCTGGTTCTACCAAGTTACGTAGTTCTCCCCTCGACTTTGCCTACACTGGCTACTACAGTACTTCGGGCTCGTTGAGCAATGAGACTACGTACGGGTACTTCTGGTCTCGTACTGTGAACGGTTCATCGGATGCCTACCTCCTGTACTTCCGTAGCAGCAATGTCAATCCGCAGAGCACCAGCTTTCGTGGTAACGGTTTCCCCCTACGCTGCACCGCGAAGTAGGGTAGATAGTACTCTGCAGACATGTGTGAG
>CARSRA010000028.1 GCA_949063825.1 uncultured Candidatus Saccharibacteria bacterium | reverse complement strand
TATGGTATTACGAATGATAGTACTGGATCTACCAAGTTGCGTAGCAGTCCCCTCGGCTTTGCCTACACTGGCGAATACGGTACTTCGGGCTCGTTGGGCGGTGAGACTACGGGCGGGCGCTTCTGGTCTCGTACTGTGCTCGGTTCATCGCGTGCCTACTTCCTGAGCTTCAGTAGCAGCGGTGTCAGTCCGCAGAGCTACGGCGGTCGTGGCTTCGGTCGCTCCCTACGCTGCACCGCGAAGTAGGGTAGATAGTACTCTGCGACAAAACAGCCCTCTCTAACCCTGGACAAAATTCACATATCACAGTATAATATGCTAAGGTAACTGAGGGAATTATATGAGTCCAAAATACATTAAACTGATCGTAGCGGCTGGAGCGACACTGCTTGGTGGCGGAGCAATCGCTACTACCACAAATATCAAACCGGCCCAAGAAGTCGCAACACCGATAGCGATTGAGGAAACAAAACCGACAATTACACAAGAGACCATTACTAAGACCCTGACAATACCGCACGAGACTTCTTATATCGAAGATGCCAACTTACCAAAAGGTCAAACTCGCGTCACCACGAAAGGTCAAGATGGTGTCAAAGTCGAATATTACACTGTCACGTATGAAGACGGCGTTGAAATTAATAGAACACTCGATCGTACTGAAACAACCACCAGCCCAATTACTGAAATTATCGCACAGGGGACTTACGTTCCATCACAGCCAAGGGCCGAAACTACTCATTGCCATAACAGTACTTACGTGAACTCGGCTGGAAATAGTGTTTGTCGCCCCTCGACAGCTAGCTCTAGCAACGCCACGGCGCTTTGCAGAGACGGAACCTATAGCTATAGCCAAAGCCGACGGGGGACTTGTTCTCATCATGGCGGAGTACATAACTGGCTCTAAAAATGAGCATTCACCGAAAACTTAATCAGCTCACGACATACATCGAAGACCATCTCGATGACAAAATTGATTATGACACACTCGCAGAAATACTAGAAACAAACACATGCACTATGCAGCGGATTTTTTCGGCACTCGTTAGTGTACCACTCGCCGAATATATTCGTCGACGTAGACTTTCAAATGCGGCGTGCGATCTACTGACCAAAAATTGGCGCATCATTGACCTCGCGATGAAATATGATTACAACAGTAGCATTGCTTTTTCGCGTGCTTTTAATAATTTTCATGGTATCAAGCCCAGCCAAGTCAAACCCAATATTAAACTCAGAAATTTTCCGCGACCAGTTTTTGAAGAAAAAACTAATAAAAATCTACACACCGAGTACATGGTGATTGAACGTCCAGCTTTTAAACTTTATGGATTACATACTGAGACCGATACAGATCACATCGGCAAAGATGCACCGAGCTTTTTTGAATCAATTTCCGAAAAATACCGAGATAATTTTGGTTTTCCAGATTTTGGGATGGTTGCTTATCATGATCTTGAACGTGAAGATTGTTCGGCATACTACGTTTTATACAAACAAGAAATTCCCGGGTTTGAGGTAGTTAGCTTCCCGGCCTTGAAGTGGCTAAAATTTATAACTAATTCGTATGAAGCTAACGAAATTCAAAAAACATCCAATCAATTTTATGTGGAGTTCTTACCTAGCTCCAATTATCAATTAGCCGATCTGCCAGAATTAGAGCATTACCATGATGGCATCACCGAACTTTGGGTACCGATTATTTCAAACTGATTTTTCTTGGTCAAGGAAAATCAGTCGTATCTTCCGTCGGGTGATATAATATATCGCATGAAATTTGGTTACGAAATTTATCCGACAAAGAAGTCTACTTCCGCCTCGTCCTGGCAACGGTTCATCGAGCAAATTTCGGAATTTCAAAAACCTTTTACGAGTTGGCGCATAATAATTCTTTGTTCGGAAATCAAAATCCACTATTATCTTGAAATCGATTTTGAATCTCCAGCAATTTTCCGCAGTCTACCAGATTTCTTTTTACGGCACGCCAAAATACCAGTTTTCCAAACTCATCCATCGAAGATATTTTATCTTCAAAAATCCTTCAATTTTATCGATTTAAAGGATTTTCTGCGAACTCACAAAAAATTCGATGCTAAAGTATTTGAATTTTGCTTTTTTAAGACCCTTTCTCGCCAATCTATGTCAAAGACATATGCACATAGTGTGAATAAATCCTACCGCCTTTTACCGGCCACGATTACCAAGCTCCTAGCGGCTGATTTCGAACATAATAACCATTTAGCTTACAAAAGTCCACCCAAATATCTCGATTCATATAAAACTCTAGATCTTTTAAAAAATAATCCTGACGGAGCATTTTTAGCAGTCGATGCTTTTCCGTATTTTCAGACACCTCGATATCTCGATCAAGACAAAATTGATTTTGCCAAACATTCATTAGTGCTAGGCGCTAGTGGCTCAGGGAAATCAAAATTCCTCAGCCTCTTTATTGATCGAATCGCTGATAATACGGACTTAAAATCAAAATACAAATTTGTCGTAATCGATCCACACGCGGCCCTAGAAGATGAAATCGGTCAACTTGGATGCGTAATTGATTTCCTCGATCCAAAAAATTCCGCCAATCTCTTCGCTAGTCATACCGAAAATGCGACCGTCGCCACAGAATTATTAATTGATATTTTTCAGGGTCTGATCGCAAATAACTACAACCCTAAATTAGAACGAGTCCTACGCCATAGCCTTTATTTATTGCTCGAACTGAATCAATTTAATTTCCATAATTTACGCAAGTTACTACTTGATCTCGATTTTCGAAATCAATTATTACAGACTACCGACACCAAACTCCCAACCAGCGTATTAACTTTCTTTTATGCTGAATTTACCGAAATCAAAGTCAACTCGTACACCGAGGCTATTTCGCCCATCATTGCGTTAATTGACGAAGTAGAAATGATTCCAATTTTTGCCGAAGATACAAAATCGGATTGTATTAATCAAGTAATACAACAAAACTTTCTCACAATCTTCTCGCTTGATCACACTAGATTTGGTGATCGAGTTGTCAAAATCGTCGCCGGCCTCATTATGCAACAGATCTTGACCTTAGCAGAACAGCATGTTTTTTCTGAACATATCATATTTATCATTGATGAAGTAGCGGTCGTAGAAAATCCAATCCTTTGCCGATTTTTAGCCGAAGCACGCAAATATCATGTGTCGGTCATCCTTGCTGGTCAATATTTTAGCGGTATTTCCGAGCCACTGCGTCAAGCAATCTTCGCGAATGTTATTAATTATTATATTTTCCGTATTGCTAAAAGTGACGCAAATTTAATCGTGCATAATTTTGAAATGAAAATCCCACTCAGCGACACGATTGACCAAAAAGTAAAAACTCTGACTGGACTCCAAAATCGTGAATGTGTAGTTCGCTTAAGCACAGGAGATCAATTACTACCAGCTTTCAAGGCTACAACACTCGATTTCATGCCCAAACCTCGATTGCATAAAAGCTCACCAAAGAAACGACAAAAATCTCGAGCACAAGACTCTAATTTGACTTTAAAAAACCACCTCGATCTAACTTCAGCCACAACCTTAAATCAACTTTTAAAAATGAATGCCGATACCATAGAACAAACACATGAAACTTCTGCCTCATTCATCAAGCGTAGACTTAAAGAGGGTAATCCAGAAATTCATTATACAAAAGTTCAAGACAAATCAGATAACACAAAAGAGGATTTACATGGATGAGATAATAGCACAGCAGACTGCTCGTAAAATTATTAAAAATGTCTTTCAAATTGATTACGACATCTCGTTGGATGAAATTGAACAAAAGTTCGCCTTCGATCTCGGATTACCAAATCAATTCCGCGATGACACCACGGGCGAAGCAGCCTGGTCAATTGTTAATGGCGCAAAAAGATACATTACTCTAGAAAATATGCTAAAACATGATGAGCAAACGAGTTGGATGCGGGCAAAACGTGATTTCCATAGTATTGACGAAATTATAGCTGCATGGGAAGAAGTGAATTATATGACCTCCAATCGCCTCTCCGATACGATCAACTCATCAAAGTGCGATACAGTTTATCGTTCAGAATATATTTACCAATCAACTAATTGCTTTAATGGCAAATATTTTCTTTATTGTAATACATGTAGTGATAGCGAATATTTAATTGCTTCTCGACGTTCGGCAAATTCTAATTTCTGTATTAGACTTGATGATTCAATCAACTCCAGCAACTGTTTTTCAGTCAATTATAGTAATAAGATCATCAATTCATTCTTCATCCAGGACTGCTTCGATTTACAGGACTGCATGTTTTGCTCGCATCTCTCTTCGTGCCGATTTTGTATAGCGAACATGCAATTTGAAGAAGCTGAATATCGCGAGATAAAACCCCAGATCGTCAAGTGGATCTTAGAATCATAAAACTCATGTTATAATATATAGCATTATGAGTTATAGGCGACTAACAGAGCGCATTCATACAGGCTGGATTATAGCCTGGGTTACGATATATGCAGCAATCTTGATACTTGGGAACTTTCTACCTAATAGTCAATTAACGACTTTTGTGCGTCTCACTGGGATCTTGTTGTGCTTCTTATATGTCGTCATCAAATTTCCGCATGACTACTTTCTGCTACTCGCTATGGGTGCGACTTGTGTTGCTGATCTGATTCTTGCGGGCAATAATATCTCGCCACTAGGTGTTGCCATTTTTGTAAGTACACAAGTATTCCATTTACTACATCTGCTAAGTCTGCGTCAATCTCCGACTAAACGCTACGTTTTCATTTATATTGCTATAGCAATATGCCTGCTAGTACTAGATATAGTCTTTGATATTATGCCAAGATTATATCTAGTCTGCGGGCTTTATGTCATATTATTAATAACCAATCTCATTATCAGTTTCCACTATCATAAAACTGAGCCAGAAAATCCGACTGCCTGGTTTGCATTTTTTGGATTTTTATTATTTGCTGGTTGCGATATGTGTACCGGCATATCATATTTCTCATTAATTGGGCTTTTCCCGGCTAGTTTTTACAATCTCGCCAACTTCATTGTGTGGTTTTTCTACTATCCTTCACAAATTTTACTTTCAAATACCGGAGACTATGATATAATGACAGCAAAGGAAGGTAAAAATTGATGGAGGTCTATGGAAGGTAAAAAACTACATACACCGGGTTCCGGTGGTCAACGCGCTATTTTGGTGTTCGGTGTTCCTTGCAGCGGTAAAACTACTTTCGGTAAACAATTTGCAGCACAATTCAATGCGACTTTCTATGATCTAGACAAGTTACGCGATGAGCATAATCTTTCCCGTAAGTTTATCCTATTGTTAATTGCCGAGGTTGCCCGTACCGGTGCGACCCTCGTGATCGAAGGCGGTAATGACACTGAAAAAGACCGCAAAGAGTTGGCTGAAATCCTACGCGCTGAAGGTTATTTGCCAACGCTGATTTGGATCCAGACCGACGTTAGTACAGTGCGAGCGCGGTTAAAGAACAAACTTAAGTCAGTTGAGCGGGCCAAGACCGTCTATGATACCCGCATCAAAGCCCTAGAGGCTCCTTCCGACGCGGAAAGCCCTATCGTGCTTTCGGGTAAGCATACATATCCAGCCCAGTTGAAACAGGTTCTGACCCAGCTCTAGAATGATCTTGCAAGACGCCGAATTCGGCGAGGTATTGGTGCGCAAAAACGCATGGTCTAAAGGTGTGCGTTTTTCAATTTCAACGTCTGGACGCCTGCAAATGTCAGTACCTCAGCATACGACAGAGTTTTTGGCTAAGCGGTTTCTAAACCGTAATCGAGACCTGGTACGCAAGAATATCCCGCTTAACCCACCAGACACCCAGCGTGCTCGCGATGCTAAGAAAAAGATTCTGACCAAGAAAGCCCACGCTTATTTGCCATATCGTCTCGAATATTACGCCAAACTCTATGGCTATCGTTACGATAAGTGTCGCCTCAGCCATGCAGCTACTCGTTGGGGTAGTTGTAGCAGCAACAGGACAATCTCACTTAATATCGGTTTAATGCAGGTACCAGAGCCGCTGCGTGATTATGTAATTCTGCACGAGCTGGCGCATTTAAATCATATGGACCATTCGGCTGCCTTCTGGAAAGAAGTAGCCAGTCATGACCCCCATTACAAAGAACATAACAAAAAATTAAAGAATTTTTCACCTGGCGTATGATTTATAGGCTGATATATTATATATTGACTACTCAACTCCTTAGATATGTTGTAAAAATTACAACATATCTAAGAGGGGTCCGAGTCTACTGTTGTAATTTTTACAACATATTTTTTACAACATATTATATTAAATACTGATTGTCGGGGGTTGTTATAAAGAGATAACTGTGGTAAAATAGAAAGGTATAGTCTAATTAAGGGCAATGCGAACTAGACGACAGGGAAGGCCTGCTGTCTGATCCGTCGATTTTATGGCTAATAGCCGCGATCGATCAGACAAAATGGAACCACTCATTAGTCTAGGCTTCGTGTTGTTATAAAGGAAAGGAACAGGATGCAAGCCATCATCGGCACCAAAATTGGTATGACCCAGATCATCGGCGAAGATGGTATCGTGACTCCAGTTACGATTCTATCGGCCGACCCATCCACGGTGACTCAGATTAAAACTGTCGCACATGACGGTTATAACGCCGTGCAGCTCGGGTATGGTCAGGGTAAGAATCTGAGCAAGTCGGTTTCTGGCCACGTCAAAGCGGCCGGAGTTTCTCCGAAAATCCTGAAAGAGTTCCGTACGGCAGACGAGCCGGAACTTAAAGTCGGAGATAAGATTAGCGTCGAGAATTTCAAGCTCGGCGACAAGGTCGAGGTAACTGGTATCTCGAAAGGAAAAGGGTACGCTGGTACCGTAAAGCGTTGGAATTTCATTGAATCACGCAATACGCATGGGTTCAAAGGAAATATTCGCCGCGTTGGCTCGATTGGTTCGGGCTATCCACAGAAAGTCTGGAAGGGCAAAAAGATGCCAGGTCGCATGGGTCATGACCAGGTTACGGTCAAAAACCTAATTGTCGCCTATATTGACACAGAAAATAATTTGATCGGTGTCAAAGGTGCAGTGCCAGGTCCAAAAAAAGGTATCGTTACTGTAGTCTTGACGGAGGGGAAGGAGTAAATTATGGCAGAACTAAACAAAGATGTCTTTGGGCTGACCGTAGAAAATCATGAACTCCTAAAGACCGCGTATGATGCATACCTTGCTAATTCACGCAGTTCGCACGCTAAGACTTTGAAGCGTGGTGAAGTCCGTGGTGGCGGTAAGAAACCTTGGAAGCAGAAAGGTACTGGTCGAGCTCGCTTCGGTAGTACTCGCAACCCGATTTGGCGACATGGTGGCGTAGCCTTTGGTCGTACTGGTGAAGAGAATTTTACCAAAAAGATCAGTAAAAGCGCTAAAAAGATTGCAATCCGCCAAGCTTTGAGCATCAAAAATGCTGAGGGTGCAATACTTATCCAAAGCATCAACACTACCGGTAAGACTCGCGAGATCGCAAAGGTCATAAAGGATCTAAACCTTGAAGACAAAAATGTCTTGATGGTAGTATCGAAAAAAGCACCAGAAGTACTCAGGGCAACTAATAATATCGCCAATTTGAAGCTCGTTCGCGCAACCTACCTCAATGTTTTCGATATCCTGAATGCCGACAAACTCATTTTCAGTGAAACCGCAATCAGTGCAACTGAAAATTGGTTACTAGGTAAGGAGGAGGCATAATGAATAAGAGCAGTATGATTATCCCACGCGCGACTGAGAAAGCCTATAATCTTGAATCAAAGCGCACCTACGTATTTTATGTTCCACGTAGCGCCAGTAAACAATCAATCGCTAAGACGATCGCTGAAGCTTTTAACGTAACTGTTACTGGAGTTCGCGTCTTGAACCGTAAAGGTAAAGCTACGCGTTTCTCTCGTGGTAAACATGCTTACCCAGGCACGACTTATCGACAAGATCATAAAGTCGCCTACGTAACAGTAAAAGAGGGTGACAAAATCCCAGTTTTTGAGGAAGAAAAATCTGAACAAAAATCAGAGAAATCAGCAAAAGCAGAGAAAGTTGCCAAAAAAGCTCTCAAAACGAAGAAAAACGACGCTAAAGAGGAGAAAGGAGAAGATAAATAATGAGTATCAAGAC
>CARSRA010000027.1 GCA_949063825.1 uncultured Candidatus Saccharibacteria bacterium | reverse complement strand
ATCGTGGAACTGGTATCGCCATCCGCTGCGTTACACAGGAGGGGTAGAGGAAGAAAAAATGAAAGAACATCTAACATGTACTCATTTCAATATAGACCCTTGAAGCTCATCGATTTTTCTGATAAACTAAATCTAGGAATTTGGGAATTATGAATTTTAAGACTATTTTTAAATCACTCAAAAATAAATCTATGCTCAAGCGTTTCTTGATTGTCTGTGGGCTTTTGGTTGTGTATCGTTTTCTAGCACACGTGCCTGTTCCAATGGGCGAGCCGGTTACTTTCCAGGAAGCTATACAGAGTTTAATTGAAAAATCTGATTTCGGTAGTTTTCTAAATCTAATTTCTGGTGGCGGGTTGACTACGTTCTCGATTTTACTGGTCGGTATCTCTCCATATATCACGGCATCGATCGTGGTTCAGTTGATTACAAAAGCCGTTCCGAGCTTAGAAGAACTCTCAAATGATGGTGAAACTGGCAGACGTAAAATTAGCCAGTGGACGAGGATACTTACGATACCTCTAGCTATCATACAATCAATTGCTTATATATTCATGCTTTATCAATCAGTCCTAAGCGCTAATACTACTTTGGCTTATACTCCGACCACAGCCGACTGGGTATTATCGGTTACGGCTATGGTGGCTGGTTCTACAATTCTAATGTGGTTCGGCGAGCTGATCACCGAACAGGGAATCGGCAATGGTATTTCGATCATCATCTTTACGAGCATCGTTTCACAACTCCCAGCCACTCTAACTAGCCTCGGGACAGCACTCTTTGACACTTCGGAAGGAAGTCTCTCGCTGTTTGGCTGGTTTAATTTGCCAGTTAATCCGACAGTTTTTTGGATAGTACTCGGTTTTGCAGTAGCAGTATTGTTTGTTATATATCTATTAGTTAAAATCAACGAAGCTCAGCGCATCATTACAATTAATTATGCCAAACGTATCCGTGGCAATAGCGCCTATGGCGGTATAAAATCTATTTTGCCGCTTAAATTAATTGCCGCGGGCGTTATCCCAGTGATTTTCGCAACCGCTTTCTTGTCACTGCCAGCACTACTAGGTCAGCTAATCGATACTATGGATCCGGGTAATGGTTTTGCTGATAGCCTAATGAAGCTTTTCACTGCGCCTTCTGCAAACAATTTTGCCTCACTTTACCCAAATGGAATCACTGGCAGTTGGTTCTTTTATCCGGCAATATATTTCTTACTCGTGGTAGTATTCACCTACTTCTATACTGGTATTATCTTCAATACGAATGAAATTGCCGACAATCTACAAAAGCAAGGCGCCTTCATCGAAGGCGTGCGACCGGGGAATCGCACCGCTGAATATCTCGGTAGGACCATCAACCGCCTAAATTTATTTGGTGCATTGTCACTTGGGCTAATCGCTATGCTACCATTTGCTACCGATTACGTGTTTATTGTAATTACTGGTACTCCGCTTGGTCTGTCAATTTCTGGCACAGGATTATTGATCGTCGTGACCGTTGCGCTCGAGAATCTACGTCAGATGAACTCTCGCGCACTCATGGTGACATATGATGAATATAAATAAAAAGGTTGAGGCGTGGGCAAAGTAGAAAAGATCAAAAACAAGGAAATCTCTAGTAGTAAAAAAGAGATGAAATTACCTGGTCTAAGGAAAATTTCATTCAGGATATCTTGGCTAATATGGGGGATAATTGCTCTACTTGTATTAGGCTTTATTTTACGTGTTGCATTTTGGGAACATTCTTATTTAGCAAGAATGGAAGGTAGTGAGCGCGAAGTTACCGCCGACCAATATTATGATGGAGGAGAAGAAGTTGATGAAACCATACCTGACACCCAGCAATATCACGTAGCTCCAGACAAACCTCGTTTTCTTAGCATCGAAAGTTTGGGTATCATTAACGCGCGTATAGTCGAGGTTGGGCAAAAAAGCAATGGAGAAATCGAAACACCGAAGAATATCTATGACGTAGGTTGGTATAATGGTAGCGGCTCAGCTTTGCCTGGACAAACCGGCACCGCAGTCATGGATGGCCATGGTGGGAATATGGGTAATGGTATTTTTAACCATCTTCCGTCAATTAAAGTCGGCGATAAAATTGTTATCGAAATGGGTGACGAAAAAACCAAATACACTTACGAGGTTATAGATCTAGTTAACAAAAATCTCAGTGAAGCAAATAGTTACATGGCGGTAGCTTTCAGTCCGCCAGTAGAAAGAAAAGACTCACTAACCATTATTACTTGCACGGGTAATTGGATTTGGAATAAGCAGACTTATTCTGAACGGCTATTCGTTCGTGCAGTACTAGTTGACTAAAATCATATCAATACTTACTACGGTTTTTGTACTAAATGTTGTAAAAATTACAACATTTAGTACTTTACGATCCGCATTCTATATGATAGAATGAAAGAGTAATTTATGGCTAGTCAAAAAGAAGTAAAGAAGCTTCCGAACAAGAAAGCAGCTAGTTCTGCTAGTAATAAGGAAGTGATTAAGCTTACTGGCAAGGTTGTTGAGGCGTTGCCGAACACTCAGTTCCGAGTGGAGCTTGAGAACGGTCATAATATCATTGCTCACATGAGCGGACGTATGCGTAAGAACTACATCCGCTTGGTGCCGGGAGACCGGGTCGAGGTCGAATTAACCCCTTACGACTTGTCGAAGGGCCGTATTAGATTCCGTCTGCAATAATAATATTAGACGCTGGGAGGAATAGCTGGAATTGACATCTGCAGAGTTAATTCCATAACTCTAGACTTCTCAGTCTTAACGGAAAGGATTTTGACACTGTGAAAGTACGTGCAAGTGTTAAAAAAATCTCCCCTGATGACATTATTGTGCGTCGCAAAGGCGTGTTACGGGTCATCAATAAGAAAAAACCTAAGAATAAGCAAAGGCAGGGTTAAGCATGGCAAGAATTGCTAACGTGACCATCCCTTCCGAGAAGCAAGTGTGGATTTCCCTCACGAGCGTCTACGGGATTGGACGGACCACCAGTAAAGCCATCCTTGCGGAGGCTGGAGTACAGCCTACCACTCGGGTGAAGGATCTCACCGAGGCTGAAATACAAAAGATCAACGACGTCGTCAATAAAACTGCGATGGTCGAAGGTGATCTCAAGCGCCTCGTTACCAATAACATCAAGCGTCTTAAAGACATTAACTCTTACAAAGGTGTTCGCCACAAGGCCGGTCTGCCGGTCAACGGTCAACGCACTCGCACGAACGCACGTACTCGTAAAGGTCGCGCGATTGCCGTGGGTGGCGCACAACCAAAAGCAGCAAGTAAGACTTAGGTAGAGAATCAACATGGTAGAAGAACCGAAAGATACTGTTTCTACGACTGCACCTGAGGCTGCAAAAGTAGAAACAAAAAAAGCAAAAGGCAAAAAAGGCAAGCGGGTTGTAAACGCTGGTCAAGTGCATATTCAAGCAACTTTCAACAACACAATTATCACCGTCACCGATAAAACTGGTGGAGCACTCAGTGCTTCCAGCGCTGGTGCAAATGGCTTCCGTGGTAGTAAAAAAGGTACCGCTTATGCTGCACAGATTGCAGCTGAAAAGGCCTTAGAAATCGCTAAACGTGAGCATGGCTTAAATAGCGTAGACGTATATGTCAGCGGAATTGGTCTCGGTCGCGATAGCGCAATTCGCGCCGTTTCTAACGTTGGCATCAAAATTGACAGTATTACCGACGTCACTCCGATCGCACATGGCGGTGTACGTCCTAAGGGAGAAAGGAAACCGTAATGGCACGAGATATTTCCCCAATTGTTAAACAGAGCCGTCGCGAAGGCGTCGCTTTAGCGCCTAAAGCGCATAAGGTGATGGCGAAAAAATCTGGCATCCCCGGCGAGCACGCTAATATGCGCCAACGCGGTGGAAGCCTTTACCTAACACAGCTACGCGAAAAACAAAAAGTACGCCGTATGTATGGGTTACTCGAAAAACAATTCGCAAAATTAATGAAGGAGGCTGAAAAAGCTGAGGGTCTAGCGGGTGAAAATCTACTTCAACTACTAGAGCGTCGTGCTGACAACGCCGTCTATCGTGCTGGCTTTGCCACCACTCGACGTCAATCTCGCCAGCTAGTAAGCCATGGTCACTTCCTATTGAACGGTCGCCGTATTGATATTCCTAGCATCCGTCTGAAACCAGGAGACGTCTTGGAAGTACGCCCAAAATCACAAAAATCGGAATATTTTAAGAATCTGGATAACATTGTGGCGAGTAGTAACACTACCCCGCTGAGCTGGCTTAAGTCTGATCCGAAGAAAATGCAAATCGAAATCTCTGGCCTGCCGAAACGCGAAGAAGCAGAAGCCGGTATTAACGAACAGCTAATCGTTGAGTACTACTCACGTTAAGGAGAACAACTAATGACTACAAAAGTTATTCACGAAGCCAATTTAGCTGAGGTTAATCAGCTCAGTAATAATAGCGCCGAATTCGTGATCCGTCCACTTTTCTATGGCTACGGCAACACACTCGGCAACTCACTTCGTCGAGTGCTCCTATCGAGCATTAAAGGTGCGGCGATCACTGCCTTCAGCATTGAAGGGACTAATCACGAGTATGCTGCCGTTCCAGGCATCCGCGAAGACGTGGTCGATATTATGCTGAATCTGAAAAATATTCGTTTCAAATCCCATAATGATGAGCCAGTTGAAGTCGAGTTTAATATTAAGGCTAAAGACACTAAAGACGGAAAAGTTACGGCTGGCGACATTAAGCTACCGAATACGATCGAAGTCGGTAATCCTGATCAGATTATCTGTCATCTCGACGATCAAAAAGCAGAACTAAAAATGAATTTAGTTATCGAGTCTGGTCGCGGCTACCTTACGATTGAGAAATCGAGCAATGATCGCGTGCATAGCGACATGATTGCACTTGATGCGACATTCAGCCCAGTACTACGAGTACGTTTTAAGGTTGAAAACACTCGTGTCGGTCAGGATATGAATTATCAGCAGTTAACCTTAACTGTCGATACCGACGGTACTATTACCCCACAGGAAGCTTTCGAAGAAGCAGCGGCAATCTTGGTAAATCAGTACACCGCCCTAGCTGGAAATACCGTGGTTGAGACTGCTCCAGCACCAGGTGTAGAGAGTGACGTCGATGATTCTGGCTTAGCTCTACCTATCGAAGAGCTTGGATTGTCGGCACGCACAGCCAATGCTCTCATTAATAATGAAATTAAAACCGTCCGTGACCTCGTGACATTATCCGAAGTTGATCTCAAAGATCTCAAAGGTTTTGGCAGTAAGGCTCTGGACGAAGTAAAAGAAAAGTTAACGGAGTTACTCTAATGCATCGTCATGGATACAAAGGTCGTAAATTTGGTCGAGAAACCGATCAGCGACTCGCACTACGACGTGGGCTACAACGTGCGTTAATTGAACACCAGTCGATCACGACAACTTTGGCTCGTGCAAAAGAGCTACGTCGTGAGACTGAAAAATTAATTACAATTGCCAAAAGGGGCGGGCTTGCGAATAGGAGATTACTAATCTCAAAACTCGATGATATGAAATCGGCAGCATTACTTATGGACGTCATTGCGCCGCAAATCAAACGCGACTCTGGCTATCTGCGAATTGAGCGGGCTGGATTCCGTCGTGGCGATAATACCGAAATGGCCATCATTGAGTTCGTAGATCCCATTAATCTCGAGCAGCCAAAGGCCGCTCAAAAGGAGGCGCAGAAATGAAAGGCGTAACCAAAACCTATAACGATAAAAACACCGATATTGAACGTCAGTGGTGGGTAATTGATGCCGGTAGTATGAATCTTGGTAAACTTGCGGTGTTGATCGCTGATAAGCTCATGGGCAAAAGTAAACCGACTTATACTCCGCATATCGATAATGGCGACTACGTAGTAGTGATCAACTCTAAAAATATCCAGGTTTCTGGCAATAAAATGACCGATAAAATGTACTATCGCCATAGTGGCTTTCCTGGTGGTTTGACCGAGCTGAAGCTTGAAGAAGTAATCGAAAAAGATCCACGTATCGCGATCGAACGCGCTGTCAAGGGTATGCTACCAAAAAATAAACTATCCGCGGAGCGCTTAAAGCGATTGCGCGTATTCGATGGAGCAGAACATACCCATACAGCTCAGAATCCAAAGGAGATTAAATAATGGCAGATAAAAAATATATTTACGGTCTCGGTCGTCGTAAATCCGCGACCGCTAGGGCTCGACTCTACAATGGTAAAGGCGACATTGTGATCAATGATAAGCCGGCATTAGAGTACTTATCTGGCAACAAAAGCATGCTAGCCGAAATTACTGACCCATTAGCTCTCGCAGAAAAGCAAGATAAGTATGATGTAAGTATTAAAGTTACAGGCGGCGGCTTGGCTGGTCAGGTTGACGCAATTAAACTTGCAATCAGCAAAGCTCTAACAACCGAAATGGCCGATCTACGCCCAATCCTAAAAAAGGCTGGCTTCCTGAAACGCGATCCACGCGAAAAAGAACGCAAGAAATATGGTTTGCGTTCAGCTCGCCGGAAAGAACAATTTAGCAAGCGCTAAACCAAGATGCTCCCACGCGCTCTTCAGGATACTATTGAAGCCTTGGGGCATCTCCCAGGCGTAGGCGCTCGCACTGCCGAGCGCTATGCCTGTTTTTTGTTCAATAATAGTCCAAGGGTAGCTGCAGAAATTGCTGCTACCCTATCGGGCTTGCATGCTGGAGTTAAAAATTGCCCTATAACTTTTGCTTTGATCGATGCCGACGAGTCTATATCAGAGCTCTACGATGACCCAAAAAGAGATAAATCTACTATTCTAATTGTCGAAGAACCACTAGATATCTACGCGATTGAGCAGACCAAAAGTTATAACGGCACCTATCATGTCCTAGGGGGAGCAGTGAGTCCTATTGACGGTATTACAATTGACCAACTTCACATCAAGGAATTATTAGCCAGAATTGAACCTGACCAGGTCACGGAAATCATCATTGCTACAAATCCATCCGTCGAAGGGGAATCAACGGCACTTTTACTCCAAAAAATGCTCGCCGAACAGCACCCAGAAGTCAAAGTAACCAGGCTCGCACGTGGTCTACCACTCGGCGTGGATTTAAGTTACGCCGATCAAATTACTCTTTCTGCTGCACTGGAGAATCGTACTAACTTATAATTTCGCTTTGAGATCAAATACAATTGGCTCTTTTTGCTCTAACTTTTATTAATCTCAGCCGTAATAATAAGACGATGCGTTGCATCTTGATTCGGTAAAGAATCACCCGCACAAGTCATCAAAATAATCGTATCAACACTCGCTCCCGATAGAATTTCCGTCATACTAATTTCTTCTTTCCTGAGAACTTTAATCTCAGTTACTCGGTAAACCGAATCGTTGTAATTAATCTCTTGGTCCACTCTAAGCTGATCCAACTCCTCAAATACAGTCGAAGAATGCCCGACCAAAAGAGTCTTATTGATATTTGGGCCATAAGATCCGACGATCATATCTGGTACATTTAGCTGACGATCCTTAAGTTCAAGCGGCTCAACAGGTACACTAAGACCTATCGAAGAAATCGACAAACTCGGATAACTAGCTGCGTCTGCTGGCATATAGGGCTGAAATCCTATATATAGATATACTGGTAGGGCAATACAGAAAAATAGTACCGTCACTATTTTAATCGTACGTTCACCCCACGAAAATGGGTTCAAAGCGCAAGCCGACCTCCTGAAGATATCGCAAAGCATTCGAACTATACTACGACTACGCGACGAATCCGCAAATATCTCTCTACACCTCCACAAAACCTTCATCTATATAAATTATAGCATAAGAGGAACGACATCAAAACGTTTTTGCTTGTAAAATATACAACAAGCAGGTTGAGTGGGCGCTATTTGGATTCCTTAGAGCGAGACTCTACACTGCTAGATTTTAACTCTTTGACTCCATGATCCGTAATGCTAGTTTTAGATTCATTGGATGTAGAAATCATATCTTCGTGAGTTTTTGATTTCTTAGATTCTGTCGAAATATAGATTGTCGTGCCAAAGCCCACCCGAGATTTAACCTCAACTCGCCCTTTACTGAGAGCTTGGCATACCAATGGTGAAAGAATTGTCTCACTATCACGAATTACAATATATCCATTTTCTATTCCTAAGCTGATCGCGCCATGTTCGCGAGATTCTTTTAACAAATTCTGCAACTGCTCGTCGAGATGAGATTCTATCTCATCTATATCAACTATATCACCGTCGAATTCCGATACATTAAGGTCAAAAGCAATACGCTGGCTCTTTGAGAACGGCAGGTATTTATTATAGATATCGCTAATCATCACCGAGAGACGCTTCATAGGCTTATTATACGGCATATGTTTGCGTCGAACAAGGCAAAATTACCCTCATCACTACTACCTATGGTATTACGAGTAGTAGTGCTGGCTCTACCAAGCTAC
>CARSRA010000026.1 GCA_949063825.1 uncultured Candidatus Saccharibacteria bacterium | reverse complement strand
GGCAGTAGCACCTACAACGAAGTCTACAGCCGTGAGTTGGCGCCGAGGTATTAGAGTTGCAGAGTACTATCTACCCTACTTCGCGGTGCAGCGTAGGGGGTTACCGCTGCCGCGGATGTTGCTGAGCTGCGGATTGACATCGCCGCTAGCGATGTACAGGCGGTAGGCGGTCGTAGAGCCGCTCACCGTACGTGACCAGTAGTTCCCCCATGTGGTCTCAAGGCTCAGCGAACCCGAAGAGTAACTGTAGTGGCCAGTGTAGGTAAAGTCGAGGGGAGTGACTAGCGCAGTGCAACAAAAACACAGCCGACCCCAGTCGGAAACTGCCCCTATCTTATCATACCGTTGGCGTTTTGTCAAGAGTTTTATTTCGATATTGATTATGTTAGAATAGTAGAATGAAGCGGAGGGAAGAGGTGGTCGCCTCGGCTAAGGGTGGCTCAAAAACAGCTAGGGTTGTCACGAGTAAATCGTCGCAGCCTAGTTTAATGAGTCCAAAAAAAGCTTCCAATAAGAAGACGAAGACTAGCCTCAGTGCTAGTTCAAAGATGCCAAAATTAGCCCGTAAGGCAACGGCTAAGCCGAGAGCCCCACGGTCATCGGCGAATAGCGTGGTAAAATTGCAGCCCAAGGCAGCGCAAAGTATTGCGATAAAGAATGGCAGTACTGTAAAACAGAACACTGTGTCATCTCGCTCGGCGAAAACCTCAGGTGCTGCGAAGGCTGCTAAAACTGCCAAATCTGCCAAATCTGCCAAATCTGCCAAATCTGTCAAACCCGCCAAGATAATTAAAACTTCTAAGTCATCTAAAACTACTAAGCTTGCAAAGAATGGCATACGAAAAAAACGCAAGACTATTGGTCTGATAAATCATAAAAAAATTCGGAAATTGCCAGGGATCCATCTTAAAAAGCGTCGCTATAACTATGCTAGCAGTAAGCAGCCGACGTTTTCTGCTAATCCGCTGGCGGAATATGCCGATGCGATGGGGCGGAGACGTCGTAAGAAACGCTATGTTCCGCGCCGGCGCCGAATTGAACGACAGATTATGGCGATGTTGGCTTGCTTTAGCGTCTCAATCGGTCTTTGGGAAAATTTCCGCCAACTTTGGCTGCAAGGTAACGGTTTTTCGGCGACCGACGTTAGCAATATCGTGAGTTTTGGTTTATTACTAAGCGTGATTGGTATTATTATTGTTGGTAAGACCGTCAAAATGTCAAAAATTAAGAATTTCATGTTCGCGGTATTGGTCGTACGTTCGATAAATATGTTAGCGATGTGTCTGCTAGACGGCTCTAGCCTCGCAATATTGATTAATATCGGCGCAGCGCTTGATGTCTTGACTGGCACATTGATAATTACTAGTGTCTATCCGCTATTGACCACGGTCATGAAAAGTAATCGCGCATACAGTCGACGTAAGTTAGTGGAGTATTTATTCCGCGATATCGGGGTATTGATTGGGGGGCTATTGATCGGTCAGGTGATTGCTGGCTATGTGGTGGATTATAATGCTTGTCTATTTATTTCAGGGGGATTTTCGGTGGCAGCTAGTATATTGATGTGGCAGATCCAGCCCATGATGGCAGAGCATACAGCCACTAGTAAATTCTCGGTTAAAAAGTATATTTGGAAGAATCGCATCCAGCGCAATTATATGCTCTATGCCTTTTTGGCTGGTGCGGCATATATGGCGACGATCGGACTGCGAATGTTAGTGCTCACGGACTTTTTTGGACTTTCAGCACGAATGGGGACAAACTATCTCTTGCTCGTAGGTTTGGCTTCTGATGTGCTAGGTATTTTGGCGCTAAAATATTTTACGCCAAAAAATGATTATCTAACCATCGCAATTAAATTTGGCACTAGGTTAGTAATATTTATTGGCGCATTCTTTACGGACAGTCTTTTCCTCTGTTTCATAGCACTGACCTGGACTTTATTGAGCTCTACGGCTTATGAAAACATCACCGACGGTTATTATATCAATGCAATCGATAATCGACATCAGTTGAAATATAACACGATTAAATATGTGGCGACTACTACGGGAGAGGCGGCTGGGACCTTCCTCTGTGGGCAGATGTTTGAACTGGGACCTAAATATATTTTCGGGGCTTCTGGTATTTTGATTATAATCCAGCTGGCGGTCGCGTTCTACTTGATTCATCTACGACACGAGCAAAACAAGCAGCATAAAAAGCGGCGATCAATGCTATAATAAAAAGGTGAGTTTGCTTACCGAGGGTTTGAATCCTCCCCAAAAAGAGGCAGTTGAGACTTTAGCGGGTCCCGTTTTGGTATTAGCGGGGGCTGGTTCTGGCAAAACTAAAGTTCTGACCCATCGGATCGCGAATCTTATTCAGCATGGAGTACAACCTTGGCAGATCTTAGCAGTGACGTTTACTCAAAAGGCAGCGCGAGAAATGCGCAGGCGTCTTTGGGGGCTCTTAGAAGGCGATACGAATAATGGTGAGCCATCGCGAGGTTTTATGCCGTATATGGGGACATTCCATGGCATTTGCGTGAAGATTTTACATGTTGAATATGAGGCCGCTGGGATTGATCGTAATTTTACGATTTATGACAGCGATGATCAGATGGTACTAGTGCGCCGGATCTTAAAAAGTCGAGGGCTTTCGAGCGACAAGACTTTGTCACCAAAGTTGGTGCGCAATATGATTAGTCATTGGCAGAATTTAGGTCTATCGCCGAAACAAGCTAAAGCTGAAGCGATTTATCCTAATCAAAAGAAAATTGCCGAGATTTTCGTCGAATATGAGCGTGAAAAACGTGCCGCGTCGGCACTCGATTTTGATGATTTGCTGAGCCGGACAGCGGAACTATTTGAAAAAAATGCTGAAGCACGAGCGCGCTGGCAAAAAAAATTCCGCTATGTGCTGATTGATGAGTATCAAGATACGAATGCCGTACAGTATAAATTAGTTAAATTGTTGCTTGGCCCAGAGCGCAATATTTGCGTAGTAGGTGACGATTGGCAGTCAATCTATTCTTGGCGTGGGGCTGATTTTACGAATATTTTGAATTTTGAGCGTGATTTTCCGGGAGCTAAGGTGATTAAACTTGAGCAAAATTATCGTAGCACTGGCAATATCCTCGCTGCTTCACAAAAAATTATTAATCAAAACAAAACTCGGACCGAAAAAACACTTTTTACGGAAGCTGGTGCCGGCAATCCGATTACGATTGAGAGTCTAGTGGACGAAGTGGCTGAGGCAACTTACGTTGCACGGCAAATTGAACGTTTGAAGGTCGGAAAGTCCAACAAGTATAGCGATTTTGCGGTATTATATCGTACAAATGCGCAGTCTTCGGCGTTTGAGAAAGCTTTTATATCCGAGAGAATCCCGTATAAGATCATTGGCGGAGTACGTTTTTATGATCGTAAAGAAGTAAAAGACGTCTTAGCGGTAATGCACTTGATCCTAAATCCGAACGACAGTGTAAGTTTTGAGCGTGTAGTCAAAAACATTCTGTCAGGCGTAGGCGATAAATCACGCGAAAAAATTCAGACTTACATGGCTACGCACCCAGAGCAAGATTTTACTTATTTGAATCAGGCTGCCAAAGAACTGCGATTACCAGCACGGGCTAGTAGTAGTTTAAACAAAATAGCAGATTTCTTGCAAGATATGCGCAATAGCGGCGCAAATAACGACGGCGTAGATGGATTAATAGATGAGATGCAGGCGGGTGGTGCAGAGACGGTCACGGCTGTCCCAGTAGCGGAAATCGTTGAGCGTATCGTACGAGAGTTTAATTTTGCTGATTTATTACATATTGATACTCCGGATGGTGTTGAACGCATGCAGAACCTTGAGGTGCTAGCCAGCAATGCTAGCGTATACGAGCGCTTGGAGGACTTTTTGGCCGATGCTGCATTGCTCAGTTCGGTGGATGAATCGGCTGGAGATGACGTAGTCTCGTTAATGACTCTGCATGCCGCAAAAGGATTGGAGTTCCCAGTAGTTTTCATTGTAGGTATGGAAGATGGACTATTCCCGAGTAGCCGCGCGATGGATGGTGATGCCGAACTCGAGGAAGAACGCCGTCTAGCATATGTTGGGATGACACGAGCGATGCGCGATCTCTTTCTGACTTTTGCTGGTTCGCGTTATAGCTTTGGTGGTCGAAATTATAATATGCCTTCGCGTTTTCTTTTGGAGCTAGGCTACAATCCTTACGGTGAGGCGGTATTCGCTGGTTCGGAGGAGATTGATGGAGGCGCTGGTCCGGCTAGTTTTGGTGGCAAACGCAAAACTGTAGGTCGTGGCGCAGGGGAAAGCGAATATGGCTTGCTGGGTGGAGATCCGGATGGTGAGTTCGGCGATTTTGACGCTAGTGACCCTTTTCCAGACGATGTCCCGATTTATCAGGGATAAAGCATTAATAAAAATCGCCTATAAGACATGAGATCGACAATGATCTTGGAGCAGCGAAGATCCGTGTCATAATGCTTGACTTTTTGTAGGATCTGTGATACAATAGAGGGATAGGCTTAGTTTGGGCGTGAATTAGAGACATAAATAGCCTTAGATTGGAAAAATATAGTATAATAAGATTAAGGAAATATGATGAAACTCAAAAATTTCCGGTTGAAGTATTTACTGAGCGCTGCGCTGTTGATGGTGGCAAGTGTTGGTTTTGCATGGAAAGTTTTTGCGCATCATGAACCGGCTTACGCGGATGATGGTACTCCGATCCAGACTGTTGGCGATGAGTTTTTTGTGACGATTTATGACCAAAATACAACCCTTACAGTGAAAACTGGTCCAGCTACGGTCGCAGAAGTATTGGAGCGTTCGGAGATCCAGCTAGTTGAAACCGACATCGTTGAGCCTGGATTAGATATTTTAATCGAAGGTGACTATAAAATTAACATTTATCGGGCGCGCCCGGCGATCGTATTGGATGGCGTCGAAAAACATTATGTCATGACGGCGAGCTACGACCCTGAGCAGATTGCTGAGGAGGCCGGGCTCATGATATATGATGGTGACGAATTTGAGAAGGAATTTAACGGTAATTTTTTACAGGCTGGAGCAGTTTCGACTTACCGTCTAATACGTAACGGAGGTCGTAGTGTGACCGTCGAAGAATCAATCCCATATGCGACCGAAAAACGTCTAGATTATAATCTCTCAAAAGGTGAGACTTATCTCGAGCGAGCCGGCGAAGAAGGCAAAAAGGCATTAGTTTATAAGGTTGATTTCCAAAATAATGTCGAAGTAAATCGCGCATTGGTCTCAGAAGAAATCAAAAAACAGCCTGTGACAGAAATCGTAGTAGTCGGCGCAAAGGCATCGATTGCGCCAGAGCGAGCCAAATGTGCTGAGTGGGCTCGTCAGGCTGGCGTATCGGAAGCAGATCTGCCGGCGGCGCTTGATCTGATCTATCACGAGTCGGGCTGTCGAGTTGATGCAGCGAATCCTTCGGGCGCCTATGGTATTCCGCAAGCTTTACCGGGCAGCAAAATGAGTGCGTATGGTGCTGACTGGGAGACGAATCCAATTACTCAGATCAAGTGGATGGCGCATTACGTAGCATCGCGTTATGGTGGCTGGAACCAGGCAATGGATTACTGGTGGAAGCACCATTGGTATTAAAATGAAAAACAAGAAGTCTCTTGGTCAACATTGGCTGAAGAATCGGGTGATCTTAGACGAGATTGCTGAGCTCGCAGTGACGCAGCAAATTACGACATGCCTTGAGATTGGCCCAGGATTGGGGACGCTTACTTCGAGTTTACTCAAACGGTTTGATAAAGTCATTGCCGTAGAGTATGATGCGGATCTCGCCAGGAAACTACCGGCACAATTTCCCGGTAAAGACTTGGAGGTAATTAATGCGGACATATTGCAGTTTGAGATTCCGCTTACGGACTATACTGTAGTGGGGAATATCCCGTATTATATTACGTCGCCAATTGTCAGGAAATTACTTGATGAGAAACATCGTCCGGCACGTATCGTGCTTTTGATACAAAAAGAAGTGGCTGAGCGTATTGCGGCTACCGAAGGAAAGTACAACCTACTCGGATTATATGCTCAGAATTTAGCTGAAGTAAAATTGGCGCAGGTAGTGCGAGCAGAGGAATTTACGCCGCCACCTAAAGTAGATAGTCAGATAATCGTCTTGGATCCTCGAGCGGAACCAGTAATTGACCCAAAATATTTAAAGCTTGCTAAGATTGGTTTTGCGGCTCCGCGCAAGAAATTAGTTGCTAATTTGGCTGTGGGTACTGCTCGGACCCGTGATTTTTGGCGAGAGAAGCTATCTGAAGCAGGGATTAACCCCGACGCTCGAGCCGAAGATCTCGGTTTATTGGATTGGGAGAATCTAGCACAAGACTATATGGCCTAGGCGCGTAAACCGAGGGCGACTATCAGGAAATTTGCATATAAAGTTCTTGTATTATATGATATAATTTAAAGTATGAAAAAAGTTTATCTCTGTACCGCAATTCCATATGTTAACGGTAATCCACATATTGGGCATGTGATGGATTATTTATTGGCGGATGTTTATGCGCGTTACGAGAGGCTTGCTGGGAACGAAGTGCGTTTCTCAGCTGGGACCGATGAACATGGGAATAAAGTTTTTGCTTCAGCTAAGAAAGCCGGAATTGATATCGAGGCTTATACTACCGAAAATTCAAATAAGTTTCGTAGTTTTATTGATAAACTTGATATTTCGTATACAGATTTTATTCGTACAACTGATCCAGAGCATATTCGGCGTTGCCAAGAGATTTGGCAAAAATTAGCGGATCATATCTATGCTAGCGAGTATGATGGTTGGTATTGCGAAGGATGCGAGAGCTTTGTCACTGAAAAAGAATATAACGAAAATGGCGGTGTCTGTCCAGATCATCAAAAGCCGTATCAGAAGCTGACGGAAAAAAATTATTATCTCAGGATTGCTGATTTTAAAGATGAGATTCGTCGACGTATTGAGCAGGGTGAAATGGAAATATTACCACATTTTCGATCCGAAGAAGCCCTTAAATTACTGGAGGACGCACCGGATGTTTCAATTTCTAGGCCGCGAGGGAGTTTGAGTTGGGGGGTGCCAGTACCGGGTGATGATTCGCAGGTGATGTATGTTTGGATGGATGCTTTGCCAAATTATATTACGACGCTTGGTTATCCGGATCAAGACATTGCGGCTTGGTGGCCAGCCGCTGCGCAATTTATCGGAAAAGATATTTTGCGTTTTCATACTATAATTTGGCCAGCGATCTTGATCGGTCTAGGGTTGGAATTGCCGCGAAAGATGGTTGTGCACGGGCACGTGCTCTCTGATGGCCAAAAGATGAGCAAAAGTATTGGTAATGTAGTCGATCCGATCGAAGCTCTGGATCGTCATGGGCTTGATGGCATGCGGTATTTCTTCCTCATGCATGTTGATACTTTTGCGGACTCGGATTTTACTTGGCAGAAGTTCGATGATGCCTATAATAACGAGCTTGCAAACGATCTTGGAAATCTTGTACAGCGCCTTGCGACGCTTTGCCATAAGAATCAGATATCAGCCGGTGAGCGCGTTATGAATTTGCCGTTTGAGTATATCGAGCTGATGGATGAGTGCGAATTCTCTAAGGCTTTCTCCTATGTTTGGAAGAAAATCCAGGAACTAAATAAAGCTATTGATGAACAGAAGCCATGGGAGCTGGCGAAAGCCGGTAAGACGGAGGAACTTCAAGATGTCTTGAATACGCTTGTTTCGCAGATGTTGAGTGTCGCACATTTGCTAGAGCCATTCTTGCCGCAAACTGCGGAAAAAATTGAAGCAGTTTTTGCAAGCGGGGAAATCACTCCACCCAAAACCCCACTTTTCCCGAAAAATAGTTCGTCTGAAAAAGATCATCTAAGATAGGCTGTCTAGATTGCTCTTATTCTCCGTCCCAATATTGGTAACCGTTCATAATGTCGTAATTTACTAACTCATATTCCCTTAGAATATCGCTAACAGGTATCTGGTTGTTTGTGTAGTAGGCTCCGGTGATAATTGGCGTGTCTTCACACACCGCATCTAGTAGGTAGAAGAACGCTGGTTTTTCGGCACCTAAAGTGTTATACAGCTGGTTAAGTAAACAGTTCGGCGTAGTGGTAGGCAGGTCTACGCCTTCAACCATCGAGAAATCGAATCCTAATTCCTGGTTCTTTTTAGCGGTATTTGTTAGAGCTTTTTTAGTATCGCTTTCTAGATCAAAGTTAGCCCAGATAAAATACGGAGTGAGTCGAGTAAGATCGCGTTCGGATTTGTTCTCAGATTCGGCTAGTTCGGGGAAGATCCCAGCAGCGTGATCACCGAACCAAAGTATTACGCTGCGCTCTTTTGAACTTTCTAATTTTGTGATCAGGTCATCGAGATATTCATCGGTGGCGTTCAGTAGCTGATAGTAAGTGCTAATTTCATCTTTGCGGCTGCCATTTTTAACCCTATATTCAAGATATGGGTAATTTTGCGATGTATAACCAGCGTGGTTTTGCATCGTGACAATGTTTACTAAGATGGGATTACGACCATCAGTGAGATCAAGCGCTTCGTCGAAGATAGCATTGTCGTTTGGCCACGCTGTACCAGGTTCGTAACGACGAATGGTCATCTCATCCATGTCAACAAAATCGTCATAACCGAGAATTGGGTAGGCTGTTGAGCGGCTATACATGTTGCCCCAGTACGCATGCACGGCCTGGGTATTGAACCCGTATTTTTTGGCCCAATTGGCTGCGCTGAGCACTGAGCCGCTCTTTGAAACAACATCAATATATGGATATGAGTTTGCCCAATAGTTTGAATAGCCAGTCTGAACTTCAAATTCTATATTTGCAGTGGAACCACCGTAACCTGGTGAGTACATATACCCGCTAGGATATTTCTTGAAGATCTTGTGCACTGTGGGAAGCACATCTTTATTACCGTAATCGTAGTAATCTTTAATTATGCTGGGATCGTAAAAACTTTCGTCGAGAATAATAAAAATTTGATCAGCAATTTCGTCGAGCGGTTTGCGATTTTCATCATCCGCTTCTTTGATCGCTTGGTATTTTTCGGCAATTTCCCTGATTGCTTCGGGGCCATAACCTGCAGGTTTTGCAGCGGCAGTTTTACGCATGTTAGATACGAAATCCAAGATAAAGCCATTATGACCAAACGTTTGAGTTTGGTCCCAGGCCACGGCAGTAAAATCGTGTAGCCATTCCGGATTTTCGTGCCTGAAAATTGGCCCAGTAACCATAACAAGACCAGTGACTGCAACTGTAGTATAAGTAGCGCGTGGAATTAAGGAATATTTTTCCCACCATGGAAGCCCCTTAAGGCGCTTACCGAGCATCTTGCAAACATAGATTTCCAACAGAACGCTACCTATTAAAATCAGGATAACCCCGATGACTAATCGCCAAATTGCACCCGCGTCTACCATACCGATTAGATTCCCAGTTTGCCCAGCAAAGACGAAGTCACTCGGTAACAATGGCTCTTCGCGTAGCTCGAATTTTTGCATGCTAATGAAGGTGAGAATACTTGCGGCGGCAAAGGAAAAACCGATCGTAAAAAACACGTGCCAAGTTATCGCCGCTATGACTGACATTAAGAAGAAGATGATTATGCAACTATAAGTGAAGAGCTCGGGCTTGCGTCCAATGAAATCTGCCACAACAGTTGCGTCGCAGCTATTTGTGCGCCAAAAAATGAACCAAGTAAACAAAATTGCGGCACCAGCTAACAAGAATATTAAACATGGAATGCGCAGAATGGCTGGCATCGGATGCTTGCGCCAAGTTTTACGCCAATCGAACTTTTTTGAGTTGCCCGGTTTGTCATTGTCCGAAACTTTAACTTCTGGTGGGGTTTGATGGGGAATTTTCGAAGTGATCTTTGGTGTAGTCTTCGGCGGTGTGGTCTTTGAGGCGACCTTTAAAATAGTTTTTGCTGTATTTTTTGTCGCGTCTGTTATTTCGA
>CARSRA010000025.1 GCA_949063825.1 uncultured Candidatus Saccharibacteria bacterium | reverse complement strand
CCCAGCGCTTCTTGCTCTGCGTTATTGTCCTTGCCACAATTGGCATAATAGTAAGCCTTTACTTTTTCGCCTTTTGGCTAGTCAATAATTATATCACTAATCGAAATACTTCCGAGGTAGTCGACGACGCTAATTTAACTACAGTCACATCCAACAGTTCAACTCCAGAAAATAATAGCTCCGACTCCAATAATGAATTTAATCCATATTGGAATTTTAGCGACACCGATTATCTTGCAGCTGATTTCAATCAGCTGCGGCAGCTCAACCCCGAAATCATAGCATGGATCTCAGTGGGAGGCACCAATATTAACTATCCCGTAGTTCAGCATACAGACAACGTTTTTTACCTTAATCATTCAGTCGATCGTTCTCGAAACGACGCCGGTTGGGTATTTATGGATTATCGTAATCATGGTCTGGGAGAGAGCACAACAAAGTCTTCTACGACTGCATCCGAAGCAGAAAAAGTTGATCCATCCACCATAACTTATGACCGCAATACCATCATCTACGCCCACAATCGTCATGATGGCTCAATGTTCGGAACTTTGAAATATACATTAGGAGATAAATGGCGTTATAATCCTGATAATTTCTTGATCAGAATTTCGACACCACACACGAACAGTATTTGGCAAATTTTTAGCACATATCAAACTCCAGATACAAATGACTATATTCAGACCGATTTCGCTAGCAATAGTGAATATACAGATTTCCTCAATCTTCTACGCAGTCGAAGCAATTTTGATTTTCGCACTGAGCTCGGTTCAAACGACAAGATTCTGACTCTTTCAACCTGCGCCGGCTCTACGTCTTCAGATAAAATCGTGGTACATGCCAAGTTAATCCGCAGCCAAAAACGTTAGAGATCGACTATTCTCCACTTTCTTGTAGGCTCTGATACCATAGCTGCAATTCTCCTAGTAAGAATTCACAGTCCTCACTAGTGCGCCCGGCTCGCGTTTTGCCCTGATCTAGCTCTTTACGAATTATGGCAATCTCCCGCAAAAAACCCGGTGCCGCTCTTTCAAGGCGATCCCTGCGATACTTTTGCCAAATTTCACTCTCTTGTTCATTCATAATTGATGGAAAATTACGCGCCTTATAATGAATTAATAATTCGTTGAGTCGTACATCCTGGAACTGCGCCTTAAAGTGCGCCAAATCATCCCCATCATTTGCACGCACTACCGCACAAATATTCATATCCGCCTTGCTAGCAAACCCATCATAGATCCGCTGCTCAACATCACGTTCCAGCGGATATTCACGTTTCGATAGATTCACTATGCGCTTGATAAATTCAGGATGCCGTTTTATACTAATCAAGTTCCGCTCGATCGTCTGCTGATCCAAACCAATGCGCCGCCAGCCATCTTCTTTTTCTAGTACACCAAGCGGAGCTACCGCCGGACAATGATTATATTGTATTTTCTTGACGATCGGAGAAAAACCACGTTCCCATGGTTGGCGTTCTCGCCAGGGTTTATTCTGGTCGATCTCTCCGGCCGCTCGTGCCTGCTTTTCCTGGTCCAATAGTTCATCGATATTATAACGTAGATCATAAACCAAGAGCTGTCCTTTCCCCAAGTCCGCAATCGGATAGGCTACCGTGGTAAAATTATGCTCAGAACCATAACGCCCCGAACTATATACAAACGGCTCTGGTTTTTGCATGTTTGCCACCCTAGCTACTGCATCCTTCTCGCGCATACTATAAAGAAAATCAAACAACTGTGGCTGTTTCTCTTTGATCAGCTTCGTCACACTAATTAACGCCTCAACATCCGAAAGCGCATCATGGGCATGTTCATGCGCAATTTGATTTTCTTTCGTAATCAGCTCGAGACGATTAGTCGGTTTCCCCTCTTCGGTAACCGGCCACTTGATCCCATCCGGTCGCAAGGCTCGCGTCATCCGTACAACATCAAGCAGATCCCAACGACTACGCCCATCGCGCCATTGCCACTCATAGGGATCATAAAAATTCCGCCATAAAGCATTACGAATAAACTCATCATCAAATCGAATTGAATTATAGCCCATGATGGTCGTGTTCGGTAAAGCAATCTCCTCAGTCAGAAACTGGCAGAACTCTCGCTCACTCATCCCATCAGCACGCGTAGCCATCGGCGTAATGCCAGTCACCATCACGGCACTTGGGCTCGGTAGGGTGTCATCGGGTAATTCAACTAATAAATTCGTGGGGTTACCGATCGGCTGAAAATCCTCATCAGTGCGAATACCGGCAAATTGCATGATGCGGTCAGTTCGAGACTTAAGCCCTGAAGTCTCGAGGTCATAAAAGTAAAAGGTTTTTCGCATACTATTATTGTAGCATGAAAAAGACCCGCAGGCTTTGCGGGTCTTATAATAAGAATGGACGACAGAGACAGTTGTTTAGTTTTGCGCCTTGTATTTGCGTGTTGCCTTATCGGGCAACATCATCGGGTCAAGGTTAAACCGCTGCCCAGCTCGGGCGAACAATCCTCGAATCATTCTTATTGAATCATTCCAAAACTGCCACCACCGACGTCTACGCCGATGCGCCTTAACTACTGATATAGCAATGATATTTGACTCCTGCTGTTTCTTATTTTCATGTTTCGACCCGATCCCTTCGGACCACGGCGTAAGACATGGCACGTCATGAGTCGTATTAGCCAATGCCACCAGCGTCTCGCTGAGAGCCTCAGGCATAGACTGCTGCAGTTCCGTCTCGAGCTGCTCCCCCCGACGCTTTTTCCAGCGCTCCTTCAGGGAGCATCTGTGCAGGCGATGGATCCGTACCATGCTCCAAAGTGTTACATAGAACATGGTAAATCCGCATACCATCACAATGCACGGTGTCAAAAATATCGCCTCAACGCCGCGCCCCAAGACCTCGATGATCCCTAAGCGGGACTCGATAAACAGCATAGCAGCCGTCACAACTCCGCTTATCAAGCTATAAAAAATCATTATGGTCTTGATCGGAGCATCGCTGTGCCAGCCGAACGGCCTTCTGAGCGCCTTTCTCTTCCCGGGGCCAATCAGAATAAACCCAATTAGTAACCCCAGCACGTACATAATTGGCACAACTGCCATCCAATAATTAAACCCGATCCTCATAAAATCACCCCCTTCTCTTATTTTTATTTATATATGAAGATCGTTTGTTTCTATACTTAGGGTGCTATTCAGCATCCTATCTTTCCATTATAGCACACATTGCTCAAAAAGTCAATGGTTATTTCATAGAATCGATGATTTCGATGGCAGCCGCCACTCCATCCGCAGCCGCCGTCACAACCTGCTGGATCATTCCAGCATGCACATCTCCAGCCGCAAAAATCCCCGAAACCACCGTCTCATGTAAATATATCGCTAGAGTATCGCCGTTGACCCTATCACATAGATCCGCCCTCCATCGCTCACTATTAGTTACAACGTATCCATCACTATCCAATAATTTAGCTCTAGGATCTATCGAGCCCACTAAATCCGCTGCACTCACCGAATCTGTCGAATCTGTCGAATCTGTCGAATCTTTCGAGCTAGGTATACCCGCTAGTTTTGATAAGCAATGGCTAGCTGGTTTTTTACCAATATAGACAAAAATATGATCAAACTGGTCTAAGAATTCCGCAGTCGGCTCTATATCTTCAATAATATCAATGTTAGTGACGCGCGTCGCTTTGTCACGCAAAATCCGATCAGCCTTTAGGGCCGAATGGGAAATAATCGTAACTCGGCTAGCAATCTTGGACAGATAAAGGGCTTCTTGTACCGCCGAATTTGCGCCCCCTACGACCACGATATTTTTCCCTTTTACCAAGCCACCATCACAAAGCGCACAATATGAGACTGGCTTAGTCAGGTCTAGATCGAGTTGTTTGGGGATCGAACCAGTAGCAACCAATACCCTATGTGCATGGACTGGATGACCATCGACGGTCAAGGTAAAAATAGGAGGATGGTCGAGAGCAACCGGAGCAGTAACAGGGGCAGACGTAATAGTAGAAGTAGACCTGGCGACAGGAGAATTAGACAGAATCTGATCATTAGCCCGATACACCTCAGTGCATGTACCATATTCAATGCGCGCGCCAGTCTGTTCGGCCTGTTTTTTCATCATGCCCGCTAGCTCCGATCCAGAGCCTAGAAACCCTGGATAATTCGCCAAATCACTGATTTCAGGCAAAACACCGCCGATCGGTCCGGAGGAAAAAGTAACACACTTCAGACCAGCGCGTGATAAATAAATGCTGGCGCTGAGCCCTGCGGGCCCAGCGCCAAGCACTGCAACGTCTAATATCTCCGTGCTAGTATCGTCTACGGACACAATTTATTCCCCAGCCGAAGCGCCAGTCGCATCTATTGCACCCGCTGTACTACTAGACGTATTCTTCATATAGGCCTCATATAGATCCATTTGAATGTCATTCAACTCATTCTGAAGCGTCTCAAGCTTTTGATCCGGCTCTACTAACATGATAATGAAGCGCAAAGGCTTGTTTTTACCGCCGCAAATCTCGCGCGTATCACCATAAGCTAAATCACCATTCATAGTCACCTGACGTACGCCACCCAGCTTCATGCCAACTACGCCTTGATTCCAGCCGTCGATTAATCCATCGGCCATCGAAGCGCCAAACAGAGGAGGTAGTAGAGATTTTGCATCTGCGATGTCGACTTTTTGCGCCTCGTCACTATCAACTTCCGTATCTTGGCTACTCGTGTCAAACGACGAATCAAACACCTCGCCATCAGCGCACCAACCAATATAGTAGGCCGCGTAATCCGTATCGTTTTCCCCTAGCTCGCGCCCATCGCCTTTCTTGAGATCTTTTTTATCAAGCACGGCATTTGTTGCGCTAGCCTCATTATAGGCTTTAACGTCAGCACGGTACTTAGAAAATTCACCAAAATACTTGTCCGATACCTCAGTATTTGCGCTCAAAAATTCTTCATATTTTTCGTTGTAGCGCTCAGTCAAGGCATCAAGCGAATCTGAACCGCCACTACCGCCGCCATTTAAAACAATCAGCATGTAGACGCCGAGAGTTGAGATCAATAGCAAAATCGTAATTATGATGATAATCACGCGCTGTTTTGTCGTGGTTTGTAATGATTTTTCCTGCATATTCCTCCTTCTGGACCTAAATAACCTCTGCCCCCAATTTCGTCACCTCTACAGTAATCTTCTCCATTATATCAGAAATATCAGTTTGCGCCAAAGTTTTGTCGCGACTCGAAAAACGGAGATGGAAAGAAATATTTTTGGTCGCTTCGTTTGGGCCAGCTTGATAAATCGACAACGGCTTAACTATATAAATTAACTCTTCACCAGCCAGTACACCTCGAATCTTTTCGTCAAATCGGCCGAAAGCCGCATCGCTCACCACTTTCAAAGTCAGATCTCGCTCTACGAATGGGAATTTGGAAATTTTTAGTTCCTTCCCTAGCTTCGGCTTCAAGCCTACAATTTGATCTAAATCTAGCTCGGCTGCGGCGACTGGTTTCTCTATTTTAAAGCGCAACAGAACTCCTCGCTTCACTTCGCCAAAAGCGCCGATCATCTTTCCTTCAACTGTCAACACAGCACTCCGAGCAGGCTCCAAATATGGATAGCATTCTACCGCTTCAGTATTACCTAACATCGAAGCATACTCAATAGTAATCTTGAGCCCCCGTTTCAGCATCGAGAGCAGACTAGCCTTTAATTCATAAAAATCACCGATCATCACAACGCCAAGATGTGTCTCAAGTATGGGCGTCTGCTCGACGCTGAGACCAGTCGACTTCCTTGCTACCTGGTTTAGCTCGTATAGGCTAAATTTATCATACCCAGCTTTTAAATTCTCACGTATTTTACCAAGGATACTCGGCACAATTTGCTGGCGAAAACGCTGTAAATCTGGCGAAATTGAATTCACGATTTCGTAGCTGTCTTCTGGATCTTGACCAACTTTCTCGAGCAAATCTTTGCTTACAAATGAATAAGTTAAAACTTCGTGCATCCCGAGTCGATCCGACAAAATCCCCCGCAAATTCTGTTTGAGGCGCCACATTGGGGCTACTTCCGCACCGCTGAATGGTTTACGTGGCAAGTCTAGTGGAATATTATCAAAACCAAGCAATCTACCTACTTCTTCAATGATATCTTCTGCATTATGAATATCGGTACGCCAACCTGGCGCTGTAATAACTAGCTCACTATCCGAGGATTCTTTCTGATAGTCACCAATCGTAAAGCCAACATTCGTCAATGTCTCTACGATTTCAGCAGTGCTATAATCCGAGCCCAGCAATCGATTCAAAGCATCCGTTGTAATTTTTACAACGTTTTGGCTCTCCTCGGCTTTCCATTCATCTACCACAGCGATCGGATCTACGCCCAGCATACTCACAGCCTGCAGCAATACGGGCATAGTCATTGCAGCCGGCTGCCCTTTAGTGAAGCGCGTAATCGCTTCTGAGAAAATCCCATGTGCCATTTGAGTCTTACGCAGATTATAGAGCGAGAAGGTCGCACTCTCGAGTACTACTCGCTTAGTACTGGCGTCAATTTCCGTATTTTTACCGCCCATTGCGCCAGCTAATGCAACTGGTACGCCATTCGAAGTGATCAGAATATCTTCTGGGATACATTCAATTGTTTTACCATCTAGGAGTTGTAATTGCTCTCCTGACTGCGCTGCTCGTACAATAATACGCGGCGACTCTACACCGCCTACGGCAATTAATTTATCATAATCAAAAGCATGTAGAGGTTGGCCAGTCCGCAACATCACGATATTCGTCAAATCTACCAGCGGATCAATCGTACGCATACCAGCCTTCTCAAGAAAAACAGCTTCTTTAGTCAAAAACTTACTAGGCTGATTATCGCTAAGTTCAAACACGGCAGCAGAATATCTCGGACAAAGAGCCGAATCATCAATCTGCACCGTCAGAGCACTAGCCTCCACTTTTGGATAATCGCATAGCCACTCCAGTTCCTCAAACCTAACACCGAGTATGCCAGCAACTTCACGCGCAAAGCCAATCAATCCGAAACAATCTGGTCGATGAGTCAGTGATTTATTCTCAACATCCAAAATAATATCATTTAGTTCAAAAACTTCAGCAAAATTATCGCCTGGACGCGCATCACGCGGATCAATCTCAGCAATTGCTTTATGCTCATCATCTAGATTCAGTTCATCTGCACCCGCCAACATGCCATATGATTCAAAACCACGGAGTTTGCGCACACTGAGCTTGAAATTTTCGTTCCCATAAGTTTCCGGTACAATCGCGCCAGGAGTGATCCAAACTGCCAGCATGCCACTATGAACATTCGGTGCGCCACAAACCACCTGCACCGTTTCAGTATCACTAAACTCGCTCGTATGCTCTCCGGCATCAATTTGACAAAGACTCAGGTGTGTACCTTCAATCGGTTCACAATTTACGACCTTGACTACATAGATCCCTTTGTATTGCGGTGCGAGCTCAATCACTTCCTCGATCTCCACTAGCCGTGACCCAATACGCTCAATCAATTCCTCATCGGTCACTCCGTCAGGAATTCTAACTAATTTCTTGATTTCGTTAAGTGATATCCTCATATTTGGTCTCTCCTATTGACAAAAAGCTTATGGTATGATACAATTAAATTATATGGGCGCGAATTTCCTTCTCGCCCCTGTTTCGTGTGTCAAAATTCTTCTAAAAATTCTAATTTCCCACTCTCAAAATAGCGCACATCAGGGAGATCATATTTTAACATTGCCAAACGATCAATCCCGCCACCCCAAGCAAAACCGTGATAAATCTCTGGATCAATTCCGGCGAGCTTTAGTACATTAGGGTGGATCATACCACATCCTCCCATCTCGAGCCATCCTTTACCGCCAAGGCTGGCTGGTTTCTCGATTAGGAATTCTGCCGACGGCTCAGTGAATGGGAAATATCCAGGCTGAGTCTTGAGCTCTAATTCCTGGCCATAATACAATTCAAAAAATCGCTTCAGGACACCGAATAATTGCCCCATCGTGGCGTCTTTAGAGACAAATACGCCTTCGCACTGATAAAAGGTGTGCTCGTGGGTCGCATCGGCATCCTCATTACGAAATACCCGGCCCGGAATCACCACGGCAATTTGGCCGTGGTGATCCAGGAGGTGTCGATACTTCTTGAGGGCGCGGTGCTGCATGGTCGAGGTGTGTGCCGGAGGAATAAACCCTTCACGCGTACGAAAGGTATCATAACCGTCGCGCGCTGGGTGCTCTTTGACGAAGTTCAAGCTATCAAACATATGAAATTCATCATCAAGCTGCACCGACTCCATCACATTAAAACCCATATCAGCGTAAATCGCCGTAACGCGATCTAACTCGACCATAAGCGGATGGCGCGTGCCTAACTGGGGGTATGGAATCGGCCGATTTGGAGCGGTAGGAGCTGAAACGTCTAGCGGCTCAATATTCTCGCTCTCAGCAGCTTCCTCAGCTGTAGCAAGTTTCGCCAATAAGGTCTGTTTCTGCTGATTAATTTTGCGACCAAACTCCCCGCGTTCCTCGGGTGGGAGATCTTTAATTTTGCTATATTCTTTCCCTAAAGCCTTGAGCTCGGCTTTCAACTTCTCGACTTCTGACATATGTTAATATTATACCACAAGACTAAACTACAACGATTGCAATCAACGACAGGATAGCTAGCACAATCAATATAATCCAAACCCAAGCAAAACGACCAGTCTTTCTACTCTCGCCATCTAAGCTATCATCTTCTTCATAATTATATGGCGAAGAATTCTGTACGCGTGCGCGCAAATCAGCTGAAATTCTCTGGTTTAACTCTGTGTTTTTTTCATCGCTCGAAACCATAATTCCCACGAAAATACCTCCATTTATTTTAACCTTTTAATTGTAGCATATGTATGCTACAATTGGTTGAATATTAGATAAGGAGGTATAACCAATGGCAGCTCCAAAGCCAAAAAAATCTGGAAAGAAACCTGCAGCCAAGACTGTCGCTACGACCACTACGAAGGAAGATCAATCTGCGACTGTTAGCACAAAAAATGAATCAATGCGCGGTTTTTTCGCACGCAAAGGTGATGAAAACGAAAATATCCTTACCATTTTTAAGACTCCAAAAATCTGGGGAGCATTACTTGGCGAGGTGATCGGTACAGCTTTCGTAGCGATGTTTATGCTTACGCTCGGAATTCAGCCACTATACATCATCTTTGGTTTGACTTGTATTTATGTGGCAATTGTTGGTATTTCCGGCGCACACTTCAACCCATTAATCACAGCTGGTATGATGGCTACTCGTCGCATGTCGGCTATTCGTGGCGTACTCTATATGCTGGCGCAGTTGCTCGGTGCATGGATCGGCGCTCTAATCGTCAATGCTTTCCGTCTTGGCGGCGGCGGTGCGATTGAAGCGATTACCATGGCTGAGATCAGCGGCGATAGCTTCTGGGCAGTAGCTTTCGTTGAGCTACTTGGCGCATTTGTTATTGCTTTCTGTTTTGCGCGCGCTTTGCGATACGCTCGTCGCCAGCCGCTCACCTTCGGCTTAACCGTAGCAAGTGGCATTACTTTGGCGGTCATCTTCGGATTGATTATTTCTCAAAGTTATTTCGGTCTCAGTAATAGCTTCACCTTCAATCCAGTCGTTTCATTAATGTACCAAATTTTACCAACCTCAGCCGAAGGGTTCGGTGAATTGGCTCAACTAGCTGGTTTAGCTCTATCAGCTTATGTAATAATCCCAATGATTGGTGGTATTATCGGATTCTTCATGTCTGACATTGCAAGCCGTCTATCTAACGGTGGTTATACTACAACCGACGATCAAGACGATCAGATCACCGCTTAAGATCTGGCGCAAAAATCTAAATCCCCTGCTTTCTGTAGGGGATTTTGTGATATAATATACTTATGTCTAAGAAGCACGCGAGATCTTCTAGCGGGAACGCAAAAAAGACTAAAGACGATCGCAAACATTTTAATGATCCTGATTTTGCTGGCAAGAAGGCCGTAAAGTCGTCTTCGCGTACTCCTATGTCAAAATCCGATCAACCTACCATCGACAATAAAGATCAAACATATAAAGCTGATCCCCAAGGAGATAAAAGTAGCCAAGCCGAGTCGCAAAAAAAAACTAACAATGAAAGCGGTACGGCCGATAAA
>CARSRA010000024.1 GCA_949063825.1 uncultured Candidatus Saccharibacteria bacterium | reverse complement strand
CATAATGACTTTGTTGCAGCTTTCTTCAGCGTCACTTCCAAAAGAGCTAAGGGGGGGGATAATCACATAAATCACCATCTGGTGGGGACAGCTGGGTTTGAACCAGCGACCAAGCGGTTATGAGCCGCCTGCTCTGACCACTGAGCTATGTCCCCTTAGCCTTATTATAACACTTTGACATAAAAAATCACCCCCTCGAAAGGGGGCTTATCTTTTGTGGGGGGTGAATAGGCGGAACTAACTGTGATTCCGTATCTATTCGAGGCGAAGAGAAATATAGCACAAGTTTGCGCTGGGTCAACAAATGGCGTGACCGATTCCCTAGACCCGAAGTAAGATACCTGAGAAATCAACGTTAACGCCACCACGTTTTCCGACCAATGAGACCGTATTCAAAGGAACAGTCAGTATTTATCAACCTTCTCGTATACATTGCCACGATCATCCCGAACTCTTGTTCCCGAACTGTCAGCCGTGTATCCACCGCCACCCGCAGAGAAAGTATAAGATGGCGAGTAACGTGAACGCCCGCGTGTCTTCTTGTAGAACGCGCAACATTCCTTTGCTTTTGCCTGCGTAGGGAACTGACGCCCACACCACGGGCACTGAGGAAAGAAGTCATGCTCGATGTCGCTTATAATATAATTCACTATATGGAACGGTATGCCAAAAATAACGCGTACATACCATGGCAAATCGTACCATACTTGCTCCCTCCTTTCTATGTTTGGCATCATTGGCTCCTGCGGATACGGTATCGGCCCGTCATAATATTTCGTCGGGTCATACGGCTTTGCAACAAACAGCTGCACTACATCAATAATGTTACCCATACTAATCACCTCTTTTTTAATTTACCAGCATATTTGCTCGGTATTAAAACTATACTACCGCAAACTTGACAAAAGCGCAAGCTTAAGGAGTTCCAGATGGTGGGGTGAACCCATGCTGTCGATTATAACGCTCCGCCGCGGCACGCTCTCGAACATACTGATTGAACGCTTCCCGTTCAGCGGCAGTCGGCTGACGCATCGGATTAGTAATGTCCCTAAAGTTGCCATGCTCGTCAAAGTTTGCTGGACGAGTGGGAATTACTCTCGGCTCTACACCTCGTACCTGAATTTTTGCAGAATCAACCTGCGCAAAGGTATTACCAGAGTCATTCATAACACCCATATCGCGCGCCGCCTTAATTACGTCCTGCATCGCCTTAACCTGTTCTTGACTATAAGTCTTCGTGGTATCCCTAAGTGCCGTCGATGCATTTTGAGCCATACTCTGGGCCAATTTATAATCCTCATTATTACTAGCATTAGCACTAGCTGCGAACTTCGTTCCGCCATTAAGTCCACGGATATATTGTGACGCGCTATCTATATCTCGTGCGCTACTGTTCGCCATAGCATTTGATCCAACCGTACTGCTGACGTTAGCGGCACTAGACGCGCCCTACGCGTACCCAGCATCCGCGATCTTGCGCAACTGTTCCCTATGCTCCGGTTTAACATTGATATTAGGATTCGACAATGCTTCACGAGCGCTCCCAGCAAGATTATTTAGTTCATCGCCACTGATAACTCCGCTATCCACATTTGTAACTAGTCGTCTGAGAGCCCCATCGTCAAGGTTTGCCATATCCTGCGCAGTATAAGCGCTGGTGCCACGAGAACCATAGTATGCTGCTGCACCAGCACCTCTGTGCGCATCCGCTGCCGTACCGATAATATTGCCGCTCGAGTCTAGTCTTGCACTATTAAGATCGTTCACCATAGCGAAAAGCCCACGATCGCCGCCTTTTATCTCACCGAGGAATCTACTATCATTCGCGATAGCCCGAGCCGCAACGTGTAAGCCGGTAGTTTTACCGCCTCTAGTGAGCCGGCTCTCTAGAGCACGCTGTATCACGGCACGGCCTTTATCACCTTGCGTGGCAAAAATTTGCTGCAAAGCCATAGCCTTACGCTTAGCCTCCTGATCTTCTGGATTAGCCGTCAGGGCATCAAGTTGCCGTTCATATTCCGCCTCAAGACTACGTTCATTACGGCTAATCAGATTGCCGGCTCCATCATACTCATGACTCAGGCTGCTAAAATTCACGCCCCCAACTTCATTATTCTGATACTGAGCCATGGTATTCGCCACCTCAATCTTGTCCAAATCATCTCTTTGGCCCCGTTTCTGCCTATCCAAAAGTCCGGTAATGCCACCCCCGCTGAACATTTGCTCCGCACGCAAAGCATTGTTCGTACGGTCTTTGCTGGCCGCTAACACACGATTCGCTATTCGCCCTGCCCGCTCCTGCTCTTTCGGATCAAGAGTTCCTCCTCGCGCGACTTTCCTATTTAATCTATTGAGCCTACGAGTATCCCTAGCGAGTTTCCTTGACTGCGCATCATATGCTCGCGATTCTTCGCGGCTGGCCCTACTGTTCTCAGCGTTTCGTTTCCATCGATCACCCAATCTCGACCCGAGAAAGGCTCCACCTAGGAAACTTCCAGCTTTCGAGCCAAAGTTGCTCAATTTCGCGCCTATATTCCCTAGCGCACCCAGCGAATTCTTGATCACGGACGGGATCAAGAAGAATGGCGCTACGGACACTACCACAGCAGTAATCAACATAAAGAATCCGCTTTTAGTCTCTGTGCCGACCTTCAAAAGCAATGCTGAGGCGAATTGTCCGCCGCCCATCATCAGACCACAAACCGGATAAGCAATCAGTAGGGCTTTAAAGAGTTTGAACCATTTATCAAATAGTGATTTAGTATTCGGTAAGGCATAGCAGATAATTGCAAGTGGTGCCAGTACAATCAGCAGGAATACTCCCGCCTGCCGCACTGATAGGATTACAAAGAATAACAGAACGCTAAACAGGAAACAGAACACCATCAAGATCAACGGGACCAGCCATGCCCCCCATGACCCCGCGACACTAACTCCGATTATTCCTAGTGTGCCTACAGTTGCACCAGTCAATAAAAACTCTGTCATAATACTATTCATGACATAACCGCCAAAGAAGGAACTGCCACCTTCACCGACCTGGCCATAAACCTTTACGGCGAGTTTTGATAGCTGTTCATTCAAAACCGTCCCGAGCACGTTGGATATGTCTACCGCTAACTGGCAAAGAATAAATGAAATATTCACTAGCACAGCGATCATTATGAGACGTGGCAAAATCTTTTTAATACTATAGTTGTTGAGTCCTATACCAGTCAGCTGCGAAAGGATCACCACCGTCAGCACGATTGCAAAAACGATATTAGCATAGTTGCGAAATTCACCCCACGCCTGATATACTCCATTAGACTGACCATCATCATTTTCCGTTTTTAAAGCCTTGGCATTTACTACTAGGATTGGCTCAATTGCATTCTCATATATCTCTTGAGAAGCATTATTCATAATACCCATTACTGGGCATATGATCCAACCAAGTGCCCCCGACGCTTCTTCGCAAGCCGTCGCAACGTCATTATCTACCCCAGGCTCAGAGCCATTCGCATAAGAATTGGTCTCAAGATCTTTATAATTATTTTCGTTTTTGAACCACTCTAGCACGTCCTTGAAAGTACCCTTCGCTAGATATCCCGATTTTTCTACTGAGACTTCCTTTTCAAGAACGCTATCATTTAGAATATTTATCCTACACCAACTATCTGATTCTTGTTTATAAAACCATCCATTGCTCGGCTTATTTTTTGTACATTCACCAATATTGATCATATCTTTGTATGGTCCTTTTTTGATAGTATCGGATAGATAATTGAAGTACAAGGCATAGACATATTTACTAATCCAACTTGCATCAGCCATATCATAAACAACGCCATGCGTTGTTACTGTACTTTTAGTCGTATAGTCTTTATTGCCAGCTAAGCTATTACCAGCAATCCCAGCCGCATAATTACCGTTATCATTTAGAAAATGAAAATACGAACGGCTACTTTCTCCTGCCGATAAATCAGCATTACTTTCAGCGGTCACCGTTACGTCCGCCTCGGCATCATTATAGACATGACCAAAAGCCTTCTCAATATCTTCTGAGATCATTTTGTAATATCTCGAGTCGCGGAAAGCCTTAGCAAAATCAGTATCCTTGGCGACCTCGATCGTAGCACCACCGCCTGCCGCGTTATTTAAATCGCCCATATGTCCTAAGTAGACCGGGAAATCTTCACTCGGAGACCATTTCCCGACACCAACAAACCCTATCGGTGTGCCACCGATCATCGTAAAGAAGACCCCCTCATCGTCATGATACTTTAAATCCAATGTACCACTACAGTTCTGGATCACCCACTGATAATTCCCACCTCCAAAAAAATGCTTTTGATACGAGTATTTCCCCGTACAAATGACACCCCCGCTGCTGTCGACCTTTACCGAGTTACCGTTAGAAGCATCTGTCACATTCGCTGTAATCCTGATCGATGCCGTGGTTTTATCACCTACTTCCTCATCGTTTCTCTTGTCGTCTGGCACATATCCATACTTCAGGGGATCCTTAAAAGTACCAAAACGACTATTGAGCCCCTTCACACTATTCGAGCTCTTGTTCGGTCTCCACCCAGTGAATACTTCCTTACAGCTCAAGTTAAAATCATTCAACGTATTGCCGACCTTGGTCGGAATCCATACTTGCCCATCTTTAACCTTCGACTCAACAAACATTGTATCCATCAAGACACTAACATCATCAAAGCTTGAACGTTGAATGCCATTCGACTTAATAACTCCATTTTCATAGCACCAACGCATACCGGTCAATAATCCAATCGCTGTCAAATTGCTCCTTGACGCCGCTAGTGCCGATACATCCTGCGCCCCCACGACTAAAGACATTATGCCAAATAATAGTACCGCACCGATCCCTAAGATTCTTTGCCCAAACTTGCGCATTTTTATTTCTCCAATTCGGTTTTAATTTCCTGGTTCAAAGTCAGGATCTCTCGACCAATCGTGCCCACTGTATCCGGATGAGTAATTCCATTGCGTATCCTAGCCAGCCTTGAATCCTCATCATTATACTTGAACCCACCATCGCCATAATAGCGCGCCACACATCCTGTATCGATCTCCCCCTCCTTCGCGCATCCAATCCGTTCGCTTTCGATATACATACCCACCATATCACCATAATAATTAACTTGAGTATTCGCAAATGCATATAACCTATCTTCTTGGTCCGCGAGTTGCATATTACTCAAAAGCTCGCGCGTCGCGTCTTCACCATGATTAATATACGTCTCGAGTACTCCCCTCTCAACTTTCTCAACCGCCACCGCACGCTCCGCTAGACCAAGGTATTTATCCAAGGTGTCAATCTTGCCCCTCAAATTTTCGATCTTGTTGGACCTACTCGCATCCGCCGACTGCTTGAATTTGTCAAACTTTGCTCGCAGTTCCACTATCGTCTCTGGTGACAGCTCTGGGTCCTCAGTCTCAGCTTCTCCCTCTTCCTCATCATCTACCCCATCTTCGGCAAGGTCGTCATCGCCATCTGCTTCATCATCGATGTCTTCTGCGATGGCATCTTCCGCGATTTCGGTCTCTTCCCGATCGTCTTCTTCTCTAGGCGTAAATAATTTTTGGCTATAATCATAATACTCATTAAAATCCTGCGTTATATTGCCACTTCCCCCAGCGCGCATTAACAGCAAGACAACGACGACTATTATCATTATCGCAATAATTATCCCGCCGATGATTAGCGGTACTTTGATGCCTCTACCTCCCGGTCGACGCGTCGGCGTAAGTTTAATATCACCAGTAGCAGTTGACTGCGTAATCGCCGAACCCATAGCCACTCCCGGCGCTACTATCGCATCTTTGCTGATCGTAAGGTCAGGATCACTATAGATTGCACCGCCTTCCATAGAACCAGCGTTATCCGGAAACGCAACACCATCACTACTAGGTAGCGCCGTATCACCGGGCGCACTGACATCACTAGGCACATTATTAGTACCTTCTATAGTCGGAACATTATTACTATCGGCACCGTCATTGGTCGGATTTGGCGTTTCTGGCTGTACTCCTCCAACAGAAGCATTACCCGCTCCATTACCGAAGGGGTTCATTGGCTCGTTGCCACCATTCTGACCATCCATATGACTATTATTATATCATAAGCTTTTTTAAAAGATCAAAAAATCCTCTGCAATATTGCAAAGGATTTCTCGTTCTACCATTTATTGGAGCGATCAATCGCAGGCCTCTCTGCTCGCGGATGACCCCGAAGGGCCATCCGCTCTAATGCTTAGCGCAACTGTTTGCGGCTAGCTAAGAAGTAGCCGGCTGCAGTTACGATCGAACTAGTAGCAATTACGCCACCAGCAACAGCCATCGGACCAGTATTTGGGAGCGAGTTCGGAGTGTCGGTAGTTGGCACATCCGGAGTTGGGGTTACTGGATCTGGAGCACAGACCTTGTTTGTCCGCACCATCGCGCGATCCTCGGTCAAGGTATTTGCATAGCTTGCTTGACCCCAGTTATAAATGAAGTTCTCGCCACAAGCGAGGTCGGTATCAACAACTTCCGCTGTGAAGCGAACGAAGGCATTACCACCGCCCTTACCATCAGCGCTACCGAGGTAGCTACCAATGTTCACACCGCGTGTCACAATGTCACCATCCGGCGTCAAAGTCGCCCAGTTTGGATAGTTACTGTTGTAAAGTTTAGTCGTGTTAGCAACATACTTCAAGTTACCCGGTAGAATATCGCGAATCATCACGTTAGTTTGGGTTTCAGTACTAGTGTTATTGTATTCGATCTGGAATTCAACTTTCTCGCCGATTTCAGCATCGACAGATTCATGCCATTCCTTCTCGCCAAGTTTACGAACTTTCTTTTCGACCGTGTATGGCGCGTCGAACACCGCCTTCACACGAATTGTGATGTAGCTCGAGTACTGGTAACAACCAGGTACATTACCATCCAATGCATCAAAACCGATCAACTGGCCATCGAGTTCACCGTTTTCTTTCGCCTTGAGGACAATATCATCACTAAGTGGCTTACCGGTAACCTTCTGAGCTGCAAGCTCAGCATCCGTTTTGTACGGCATATCTGCGCTTGAGATTGGATCAGTCGTACCAGTAGCACCACGGTTATAAATCATTGCCGAACCATAGACATAGTCTAGGTGGAACGAAGTATTACTGCGGAACCGTACATAATCCCAGTATTCTTTCGGAGTTGCGTTATCCGACTCAATAAAGCCGTTTACTTCAACTTCTTGCTGACCGTCTTTATTGGTTTTACTTTGACCTATGCCGCTAATTGCAACTTTGGTGCCAGTCGACATATTAGCTTTGCCGCCCGGGTTGTTATTGTGAACATAAAGACGTACCACATATTCCTTACCATCTTCGACGGTGATGTTACCACCATTCCAGGTACCATTTGGGTTAAGCGCCTTACCATCTGGTCCAGCTTCCTGTACCGAGGTAAAGTAACGCTCATCGCCAGTTTCGGCGACATCTGTGATTGAGTTAAAAGTGACTGTATTACCCAGTTTACCGCTGTTGATATCAGCTAGGGTATAGAACTGACGGTGACTACCAGCCACACCAGTTTCTAGGTAGGTGCTATCGCCCCAAGCAGTCACAGCATAAGGGATAGCAATTGCTGCACCAGTGACAGCAAGGGCGCCAGCCGATACTGCCAAGGTATTCTTAATAGCTTTTTTCATAATAATCTCCTTTCACAAAGATTACTTAATTTAACAAATTAATTACATTTAATTATTGTTTTACTGGTCCAAATTGTTAACTCTCCCTTATTGCAATCGAATCATCTCAAACACAAATTGATGTTCTGTTACTTCTCCACCTTTGAACTCCGGAGTCCAATGCAATATGCGCATCGGGCTCCGGTATATAAAGGTACTTATCGCGTCTAATCTATATTAATCGACGGGCGCTGGCACTCTATGGCCAGGCTCGTCGTTACCAGTGTTAGTCGTCGTTGACCCATTCGGACCATCGACCGTTGCGTTGGTGTCTGGATTTATTGGCGGCGGGACTTTATTCCCGCTATTATCGCTGTTGCCGTTGCCCGCTGGGGCATCCGGTTTTTGGTCGGGCAGCCCATCTGGTTTTTTATCTGGCTGCGACGGGACAGGTTTGTTCGGTTTCTTATCAGGCTTTTCTGTTTGCTGCTCGTCGTCCTGCGGATCCGTAGGTCCGTCGTTCTCATTTGGGCGCCTGTTGGGCTTTTTATCCTTGACATACCAAAACGTGTACGAGCCATCATGCGATGGCATCGTCACTTCATGCGACGATGCGCCCTCAACTGAATATCCGTCCTTCGGCTTTGCCGATACGGTAAATATGTCTCCAGCTTTATGCCTTGACGAGTCTGGGTCAAAGACATTTCCGCCTCCGTCCCTATATTTGTACTGAACGGTAAAATTGTAATCCACCGATTTTGGTGGCGGATTATTCTCCGCCTTGTAATATATTGTCTGCTCAACACCCTTTTCGGGCATCTTGCCAGACACGTTACGGTCGCCGACGATCTTGTACTCCTTGCCATTCTTTGAAATGGATTTCGGAGCAGTGTAAGAATATTCTGTTCCTACACTATAATTTTGCCTGTGATCGCTGCGTAATACTTCTTTTGTTCCCTGCTCCTGAAAGTGCACCACCAACGGTGCTTCTTTCGTCTTACTGGGTGTCGGATTCTTACCGGGATCCGGCTCCTTGTTCGGTGCCGGATTATTCGGCGGTGTCTTCTCTGTGGGTGGCGTAGTCTTTTTGCTCGGAGGTGCTTCTTTCGATCTGCTCGGAGTCGGATCTTTTTCCTTATCTAAAGGAAAGATCTCTAATCTACAGTCAAAAATATTTATCCCCGCCTTAATAACGGTACCACTCTTGTACTTATAGAGCAGCATGACCGCAGGCTCTTTCTCCTGATCTTCCGGAGCTACCAACATTGAAACTTTCGCGGTTGCGGCATCCTTGCCGAAAGCAAGGTGCCAATTGACTTCAGAAGTCGGTGATTTCACTGGCTCCTTTAGTGCGTATGAGAATTCGTCCATCATCAGACAAATCCTCGCTGCGTTTTTAACGTATTCTTTTTGCAAAACCTTTGCATCATCAGCGTTACTGATCGGCTCAAAGAAAACCGAAACTCCAGCGACTACGTCTTTGCCGTCAACATTCTGAACGATATTCGCCGAGTCGTTTGCCCGACTATACCATTCATTGAACGCCGGTAGCCATGACTCATTTCTGGTGATTATCTCCGGAATTCCTTCTGCGAGTTTGTAGAAGAACTCTACAAACATTTCACAGAACCTCGGATTTCGTAAGATCTGATCATATGACTTCAGAAGTTCTTTATCCAAGATCTCCTTTTTCTGCTCTTTGGTCATATTTTTCCAGTCATCGGTATGATAGACGTTAATTAAATCGTCCATAGGAAACCAAACCGGATCGTTAAAACCCTCCCGGTCAGGATCCTCATACCATTTTCCCATGGCCTCCTGCACGCGTTTTTTACGTTCCTGGTACCGACTCGGAAATAGATCGTCAGAAAAATCATTCTGATACTTTTCCCAAGTAAAGTCTTCACCGAAACGCTGCCGCATCGCCTTTAAAAGATCATCTTCCGAAAAATCTATAGCAAACGCACCTTCCGGGAGGATATCCTGTTCTGCTTTAGATTCAGATTCCGCTTCGGATTCCGTTTCCGTCTCGGTGTCAAAAAGACCTCCGAAAAGTCCACGGTCGCTGTCGGCTTCAGTTTCCACTGCGTTGTTCATCAGCGTTGCGTAAGCTTGACCACCATTGGTGATCAGCAAAATTAAAGCTAATGCTACTGCCACTAAGGCAGCGACAATTCTTTTCCGCCGGTGCACCCTATTCGTGATTGCCATATAGGTAATACGTAGAGCGATGAGCAAAAATATCACCCCTAATACCGCCAAAAAGACGTTTAACTTCGTTCCACCGACTGGCTGTTCACTGGGCGTCTCTGAATCCGCTTCGGACTCATTCGTTTCTGCGATCTCGGTGCTACCGGCGGCTTCGTCGCCGTTCGCATTGTCTTCGGTATCGTTTTCGCCGCTGTCGACCTTTTCGCTAACCTCGGTTGTCGTCTCCTGTGTAGATGGGCTGACCACCCTATCCTTAAAAATGAAACATCCTCCGATGAGCATTGCTAAAGCGATAACCAGTGCGATCAGGTTGAGACATTTCTGACTTTTCAGTGTGTCATCGTCCCACCTCCGCATCTGACCTACGGTTCTGAAAAACAACATAGCGCCCGCAGCCGCCAGTGCGACTGCGATGATAATTAATATGATATTCATATTAATCCCCCTTTCCTAATAATTTTAGTGTTTTGTTTTTTAGTTACAATACAATCTATACATTAGCAGGGGGTACCAACCCCTGCTAACGGAGTTGGTAAACCAACCGAAATCGACGGGTCTCAACCCATCGTAGACACGATTTATATATAAACAGATACAACCTCGCAGTTACCATTCGGTAACGGTATTGTATCTGAGATGATTCGATTGTTAAGTGGACCTCTGGTTGGACTGCTCCCATAGCCTTTCCAGACTAGCTCCATTGTAGCACACATCGCTCAAAAAGTCAATAGTTTTTCTATAATTTAGGCATAATTACAATAGATATAAGCATTATAGGTATAGAACAGGGGTAATGATTGCATATTTTAGCATTTTGAAATGCTAATGCATAGAGGTAGTAAAAACTTGACCATTATGGGTCTATAATG
>CARSRA010000023.1 GCA_949063825.1 uncultured Candidatus Saccharibacteria bacterium | reverse complement strand
ACTATCTACCCTACTTCGCGGTGCAGCGTAGGGGGAAACCGTGACCACGACTGGTGCTGACCTGTGGATTGACATAATTACTATAGAGGCTCAGACTGTATGTATCCGACGAAGAGCGCACTGTGCGTGACCAGTAGTCACCTTCCGAGGAGGCACCACTCAATGAACCCGTGTAGCTATAGTAGCCATTGATGGCAAAGTCGAGGGGAGCACTACGTAACTTGGTAGAACCAGCAGTATTGCTTCCAATACCATAGGTAGTATCGATGAGGGTAACGTAGTTGTCTTTGGTACGATGAGGCTTCCTCTACCCCTCCCGTGTAACGCAGCGGATGGCGAGACCAGTTCCGCGGAGAGCACCCACCTGAGCATCAACATGTTCTGGACTGATACTGAAAAAATACCCCAGTTCATTAGATTGACTAGTAGATGACCAACGAGCGGAATAATTAATGCGGCCATAGATGTCCCCATTCGATCGATAATAATACCCCGTCCGGAGAAAGTTGAGGAAAACTAGTATTGATTGCGCCGACCATATCAGTGCAATCAAAAATAGCCCCTAAGGACTATTTTTAAATTATTTCAACCCAAGACGCATTCGCTCGGCCTTCTCAGCTCGACGCTGCTCGCGGATAATCGCTTTTTTGCGGCGTTCACGCTTCGAGATTGGCTTGCTAAAACGCATTTGCGATTTCTTAATCGGCATGATCCCGCTCTGTAAAACCTTACGATTGAACCGGCGAATCAAGTTCTCGTTGGCCTCGCTCTGATCTTTTCTAGTTACTTTTATTCCCATATATGGTGTATTATAACAAAAAATTCATCAGCTCGCAAGAGAAAGTCGCGAAAAAGTCCAAAAAATAACCCATAGGAACACCCTAAAACAGATTTTTCCATGACTTTATCATAAATAACGCCAGTTTACCGCTCTAGCTCTTGCTAAAAACCATTTTCTAAGCTATAATTATAGTAATATTAATCAGGTTGGGAGAGGATTTAGACCCTCGTTAATACCACAGAAAGGATTTTATGGCTAATCTGTCAAATCAAGAAAATCCAGCGACCGAGGCACAGAACACGGGTGCCGCCGAAGCTGATTTAATTAAAGACATCGACACTACAAACGAAATCGCGACCGAAGTTAGCGAGGGCGTCAAACTCGAAGAAGCTAAGGCTGGAGCCGAGGAACAATATGCTAAGTCCGGTAAAAAGTCGAAAAAACATCTCGAAGAAGTTAAAGCCGAGGAAGAGCGCCAAGCTCGCAAGGCTGAAACAAAAGCTTTAGAAGAGACTGGCGAAAAACCAAAGGGTGCTACTCCAGTAACTCGCCCAAAGATTGAACGCCGCGGCAAAAAATATCAAGCTGCCGCTAAAAAGATCGAATCCGGTAAGTTATATACTCTCAAAGAAGCCTTAGCGCTAGCTCCCGAAACTTGCCCCTGCAATTTTGACAGCACCGTCGAAGCTCATGTCCGCCTTGGCGTTGATCCACGCCAAGCCGATCAGAACATTCGTGCAACTGTCGTTTTGCCACACGGTAATGGTAAGACCGTGCGCGTAGCAGTCTTTGCGCCGCTCGATGAAGCTAAAAAAGCCCTCGCAGCAGGCGCTGATATCGCTGAGGATGAAGAATTCATTCAGCGCCTCGAAAAAGGTCAAATTGATTTCGACGTACTCATTGCAACTCCGGCTTATATGCCTAAACTCGGTAAATTTGCACGTTTGTTAGGTCCGAAAGGTCTAATGCCAAATCCTAAAGCTGGTACTGTTACTACTGATATCGAAAAAGCGGTCAAAGAATCAAAAGCTGGCAAGGTTGAGTACCGTGTCGACAAGCAAGCTATTATCCACATTGGTCTCGGTAAAACTAGCTTTGATCAAGATAAGCTACTTGAGAATGCCAACGTATTCTTTGAATCATTGAAGAGCCATCGTCCAGCTAGCCTCAAAGGTAGCTACGTCAAGAGTGTCTATATTGCCACTACTCAGGGTCCAAGCATTCCAGTAGAAAACATCTACAACTAAGTTTAAACCTCAGCAATATACGAATGACCCCAATCATTAGGATAGGGGTCATTTTGAGTGTGATATAATTCAAATATAGCAATGACGTAAGACTTTGGCTTGTCATTTTCTCGGAGTTTTTAACCGAGGTAGGCTAAGTAGATTATGATAAGGAGGGGTAAAATATGGATAAAACTTCAGAAAGAGGGCATATATCGAATTCGGACGAGATTAAGCGATTCGATCGCCTTAGTAGGCGGATGCGCTGCCCGTCTAAGCTGCTCCGTCGTGACGAAGGATTCGTCTATTCAGTATTAATATCGGGAGATGAAAAATACTTTGAAGTTTCCGAAAACGGCTACGCAAGCCTCGTGCTGTATCTGTGCGGCAAAATGTCCAACGTTAAGGAACGCGAAGAATTACTAAAATTCGCTTACTGAGTTATGTTCGGTGCATTAAAACGCAATTTGATCGACGCTGTTTTGGCTACACAAGAACCTATTTTTCCGATAAAGGCTTACTAGTAAGCCCGCCTGTGCAGGCGGGCTTGATTTTTTCTGAAACTTTGCTATAATGGAATCAGTTATTCTAAAGACAGTGGCGGAGATAGCTAAATGTTGTAATCTTTACAACATTTACAGGCTCTTAATCATGCTACCGAGGAATTTTCTTATACCCCTCAAGAATAACGAAGCTTAACATTACTAGCAGGACATTATTAAAATAACCATAGGAACTTTTATGGCAATTTCAAAAGCGAAAAAAGATACTTTGGTTGCTGATTTAACCGATCTGCTTTCTAACGCAAAGCTCACTGCTTACGCCCGCTATCAGGGACTTAGTGTTGCTGATATGCAGGATCTACGTAAGACCGCACGCGAAACTGGAGTAAAAATCAAGGTAGTCAAAAACCGTCTAGTACGGGTGGCTATGAATGAAATCGGCGTTTATCAGGATACGGATACTACCGGCCTTACTGGGCAGTTAGTCTATGCAATTTCTGATAACGACGAAGTCGCTCCGGCAAAAATCCTAGCAAATTTCGCCAAAAATCATCCAGCCCTAGAGCTTGCAGGTGGTTTTTCTGGTGAAGGCAAAGCAATGGACCAGGCTGAGATCACTACTCTCGCCAAGATGCCGTCGAAAGACGAACTTATTGCGCAGGTGGTCGCACAGTTGCTATCGCCAGCGACAGATACAATTTCTGGGCTTTCTGGTGGATTATCGGGAATCGTATCTGGCCTCGAAGCCAAAGCAAATTAGCAATCGACAAATATATTATAAGATGAATTTTAGCTGTTAGTGATATAGGATAACTTTTTTCAGAGCATATGACTTGGGCGAGCACCCTGGAACGGTTCAGGAAAATGAATATCCATAATCGCTAAATAATGAAAGGAATAACATGGCTACAGATATCAAGAAATTGGCCGAAGAATTGGTCAACATGACTATTCTCGAAGTCAACGAACTCAAAAACTTACTTAAAGACGAATACGGCATCGAGCCAGCCGCGGCTGCAGTTGCAGTTGCTGCTGCTCCAGCTGAAGGTGGTGCGGCTGCCGCTGACGAAAAGTCTGAGTTCAACGTCGTTTTGAAAGACGCTGGCGCTCAGAAAATCGCCGTCATCAAAGCCGTAAAAGAAATCACCGGTCTCGGTCTCGGCGAAGCTAAAGCAATCGTCGACGGCGCTCCAGCAACCGTCAAGGAAGCTGTCAAGAAAGACGAAGCCGAAGCGATGAAGAAGAGCCTCGAAGAAGCAGGCGCAACCATCGAATTAGCTTAATCTAATACTGCTAGTAATGCCTAGTAGCCTCCCTACGGAGGCTACTTTGGTTTTTAATCACCGCCTAAACATGCCGTATAAAAATACTAAATTCCACCCTATTTTTGCAAAAGTCACCAAAACGATTGACTTATCTAATATTGTGTGATATAATAGAATAGTAGACCATCAATAGGCGGGGGATTGAGTTGGCTAAGTTTTTTATGAATCTAACCCACTCCCCTCCAAAAGATAAAGAGGAGGGCAATAGAATGAAAGCTAAAACAAGAAAAGGTTTGACGGCAACAGTATTAATAACAGCAACAATCTTAGCGGGTTGCGGAGGAAATAGTCGAATGGCAAGTGGTATTTCCGACCAAGCAACAATCGGGAAAGCTTTGGCCAAGGACACTTTAACACCGATCGAAGAGAGCACGATACCAATTGAAGAAGATGCTGCTTCGACTGAGAAAACCCCAACCACCGTATGGACAACAAATCAGGACTTGTTGCATCAAATCAGAATACCGAATTCGGACGAGACTATGTATATTGAGGGGCTCAGTGACGAAGAAGCCTCCAACACCGATCAGATTCTACGTCTATACGAGCAGGCAGACGGGTCAGAGAATTCCACGTATGCCGGCGAGCTGGCGTGGCTCTATGAGCCACTCAAGCATACAGTTGCCGACTGGTTCAACCCAGATTTTGACTTACCGGGAGAACTAAGGTCAACCTGGGGCGATAAACAAATTCAGGGGATCGACCCACTGGCCAACGATATTACTATGTCGGTCAAATCATACTTAGATACATATCAGGATGAGATTTATTTTAAAGAAGATCCAGAGCTCGGTGGATACAGAATGTCAGCAAGATACTATATCCTTGGCTATCTTTACACATCGCTGAGCTTGGCGGAGTGATTAGATTTAGGGCGCAAAACCATCATGGCGAGCGCCCTTTTTTCTTATGTTTTATTTGTAATTTTTACAACACTATCATTTTGATCACTGTTAGACCAGTGGAAAACAGTCAAAAACCGCGGTTGACTTTCGAAGTCCTAGGGTTTAATATAAGATTAGTAGTAAAGTTAATGGCAGACTGGATGCGAGGTGATGTCTGAATTACCAGAAAAACAAATTAAACGGTTACGTGGCCTAATCCAAGAGGCCGAAACAAATTTAGCTGCAGCAAAGGAGCTGTTGATTTCGGTACTTGGTGACGGTGAAGCTATTACAGCTCCGCGTGATACAGTCGTTTCTAGCCCTGAAGGAAAAGTAATCGAGGGTGTTTTTGATGGTCAAATCATGATCGGCCCAGACGGGAAGAATTATCCGGTCCCAGCTAATTACGCTTCGAAATCAAAACTAGTTGAAGGCGACATTCTGAAACTTACCATCACTCCCGAAGGTCGTTTCCTTTATAAGCAAATCGGTCCTGTCGAGCGTAAAACTGTAATTGGCACCCTTATTCATCATGACGAAAAGTATTTTATCGAAGTCTCAGGACGCGAGTACGAAGTCCTATATGCATCTGTAACATACTTCCATCTACGCGAAGGAGACCAAGTCTCCGCCATTGTACCAGCCACTAATGACGACGCTGCTTGGGCTGCCGTCGAAGCAGCCCTATAGTGAGAGCGCTTTATCGTAAATATCGTCCGACTAAACTGGCGGATGTGATTGGCCAGGATCAGGTCACCAAATCGTTGAATGATAGCTTAAAGCAACGCAAATTAAATCATGCTTATGTTTTCGCTGGTCCACGTGGGACAGGGAAGACGTCAGTGGCGCGGATTTTCGCCCATGCTGTGAATGATTTTGAGTATCAGCTCGAGGATGATTACCTTGATATTATTGAAATTGATGCCGCTTCTAATAATGGCGTCGACAATATTCGTGAACTCCGCGAAAAAGCCATTATTGCACCGACTAAGGGAGTGTACAAAGTCTACATTATCGACGAGGCGCACATGCTGACTAAGTCAGCCGCTAATGCCTTACTAAAACTGCTCGAAGAGCCGCCTGCACACGTGATTTTCGTGATGGCGACGACCGAACTCGATAAAATACCCGTAACAATTCTTTCACGCACCCAAGTCTACAATTTCAGCTTAGCCGAGCCGGAAGTAATGTTGCAGCATTTAGCTAAAATAGCTAAAAAAGAGCAGATCCAAATCGACGAGGATGGACTCAGAGTCGTAGTCAAACGTGGTGGCGGCTCGTTCCGTGATTCACTCAGCCTGCTCGATCAGGTTGCGACCCTCACCGATGACAAGATTACCGCCGAGACCCTCGAAAAAGCCCTTGGAGTACCTAGCCAAGAAAAAATCAAATCTCTACTAGCGAATTACAAGTCCGGGGATACTGATGCTACTCAACAAGATTTCAAATCTCTGATAAGTAGTGGAATCAGGCCCGAAAATATCGCAAGTGAATTACTCAGTGAGGTTATCGCACACCCAGAACCGGAAACATTGTCACTTCTTAGAAGTCTTCCGGGGGTTACCGCTCCTTTTGCGGAAGCAAAATTACTCCTAGCACTATTAGAGGATCACCTTAGGAGTCCAGCCTCACCTAGAGCAAAAACCAGCATCGCAAAGACTAACCCTGCGCCAGAGCCAGTGGTCCCACCGAAAACAGCCCCCACAAGAGCTACAGGAACCGTAGAAAGTGCAGGAGTCATGGAAAATGCGCAAGATGCGGGAAATACAGAGAGTACAGGAATTAAAGCTACTGATAATAATCCGTCTGAGACCAATACGGACGAAATAACTTCTGCTGATTTTAAGTGGTTAGATTTCGTCGCAAAGGTTAATCTCGCTAGCGCAAGTACCGCAAAGCCACTCGAAAAATCTAGCTATGAACTAAAAAATGGAACCTTGCATATCTACCCAGATAACAATTTTTCAGCGCGAATCCTACAGGCCGCCAAACATGGCGCGATCTTACGTCAGGCGCTCGGCAAATCTTATGGTCTAAAAGTTCATGATGCCGACGCTATTTCTCAGCCCAAAGACGAAACAGTCGCCAAAATCTCTGCTATAATGGGGAATGTAAAAGAGATTGATGACGTAGTGCCGTTTTAAGGAGGTATCGTGCAGGAAAGCTCCACGGAGCAAGCAGGCGCTAAAGTGCCGCCACAGAATATTGAAGCCGAGAAATCATTGCTCGGAGCGATTTTGCTTTCTGATGATTCATTTTCAAGCGCACTAGAGCTCGTCAAGGCGAACGATTTTTATGACCCGCGTCATGCCAAAATCTTTGCCAGCATGACAAGACTTTTTGAAGCTCAACGTAAAATCGATCTCATTACCTTAACCACAGAACTAGGAAATCAAAAATTACTTAAGGAAGTCGGTGGGCGTGCTTATGTTTCTGACTTGGAAACTTTTGTACCTATCTCCTCACACGCCGAGGATTATGCTAAGCTCGTCGCTGAAGCCTCACTCAGGCGACGTTTAATTTCCGCTGGCACCGAAATTGCTAACGCTGCCTACGAAGGTGGTACCGAGATTGATGAACTCGTCGGTAAAGCCGAGCAAAATCTCTTTGAGGTCTCCGACAAGACCGTTAGGTCCGACTATAGTGCCCTCGCCGATCTCCTAGTCGACGCTTATGATCGAATTGAGGAACTACACAAAAATAAAGGTGCGCTAAGAGGTCTCCGGACTGGGTTTCGCGACCTAGATAAAAAAACGGCAGGCCTACAAAAAGGCGACCTCATCATCATCGGTGCGCGCCCAGCAATGGGTAAGACTACACTGGCCGAAAATCTAGCCTATAACGTCGCTACCCGTAATGGCGACGGACGTGGCGTACTCTTCTTTTCAATGGAGATGTCCAAAGAGGAGTTGATTGAGCGTATGGTTTCAACCGAATCCGGAGTCGATAACTGGCGCATCCGCACTGGTAATCTTTCCGACGAAGACTTTGCGCGAATCGGCGACGCCATGGCCGAAATGAATGAAGCTCCCCTCTATATCGATGATACTAGTAGTATGACCGTACTCGAAGTGCGTAATAAGGCCCGCCGCGCAATGCACGATCATACTATTAGCATGGTAGTGATTGATTACTTGCAGCTGATCCGTGGGACCGACCGCTACAAGGGCAATCGCGTCCAAGAGGTGACCGAGATCTCGCGCGGCCTTAAGACCTTGGCCAGGGAATTAGAGATCCCAGTGATTGCTCTTGCTCAGCTCAACCGTGGAGTGACCGATCGTGACGATCCGCGACCAGTGCTCTCGGACCTACGTGAATCTGGCTCGATTGAGCAAGATGCCGATTTGGTGATGTTGCTCCATCGCCCCGATTATTATCGTCAAAACGACGATGATTATGAGCCGACCAATCTCACCGAACTAATCATTGCTAAACATCGTCATGGCGAAGTCGGCAAAATTAATCTCTACTTCCATCCAAAGCTGCTCAAATTCCTCTCGCTCGATAAAGAGCATACTGACCCACAACAATAGCCAAGATAGGTATTTTGTTTGCTTGACAAAAAACATTATCTATGATACAATAGAAGGATAGGGGCTTTTTTAGTCAAAAACTTAGGCGGCGTGCTATAATAAAAAGGTGAAGAAGCTAATCATTTCGAAACTTTTTCTCTATCGTCATCGTTTCCAAATTGGTTTTATCCTACTGGGCTTGGCGTATCTTGGACTACTTTTTGGATTGCCGTTATTATCACCGGGTGGTCTTTCTGAGAATGAAATGATTTCAGCGACAGAGTCCTACAGGCTTGATTTAACATCGGTTTTCAAGGGCGACGTAGTTGATTTACCTTATCATGCGTTACAAAAGCTCTCCATCATGGCGTTTGGTCTGAATGTTTACGCCATCAAGTTGCCTAGCATTATTATTGGGGTTCTATTAGGACTACTACTGATTTTGCTCTTAAATCGTTGGTTCAAAACCAACGTCGCGCTCATGGCGTCCATTCTAGCCGTGCTTTCGGGATCTTTTCTTTACTTAGCGGGTTCTGGCACACCGCTAATTATGCTGGTTTTTTGGCCAACTCTACTACTTTGGCTAGGCTCCAAAATCCAAGGTGTAACCAAGCCTAAGCCATTTTATTGCTTCGTGTTTGCTTTTGCTTTGCTCGCAGCAATCTTTACGCCGCATATTATCTATTTGGCTGGATTCATCGTAGTTTTTGCGATGACTCATCCACACCTACGTTTTACGATCAAGACTCTGCCAACTATCCCACTGATTTTTACAATTTTCATTATCTTACTTGGTCTAGCTTCGCTCGTAGTAGGAGCAATCGTGAGCCCGGGTATTATTTCTGAAATTTTACTTGCCCCAGGACTGACTTTTGGGCAATTCTTCACCAATATTCAAGAGGCCTTCGTGCCGCTTTTCTCATGGAATACTACTCTCGAAAGCGTCTTTTTGTCGCCATTTATCGGTTTAGCTTCGATCGCACTTGCAGTGATTGGTCTACTCAGTACCGCTAAGGGTTTTTTTGCAAGCCGCAATTCGATTGCAACTTGGCTGATTATTTTTACGATCTTTCTTGCTGGGCTCAACCCGGAATCTGCCATTTTGATTCTACTACCGATGGCTATTTTAATCGCGCATGGCTTACGTTATATTTTGGACAAATGGTACGATCTCTTTCCAGACAATCCCTACGCGCGCATCATCGCTATCTTTCCGATCGGATTCTTTCTGGGGATTATTATTATTGCCGGTATTAACCATTTTATTTTTGGTTATCGCTACATCCCAACAGTTGCGAACGAATTTAGTAATGACCTCACCCTACTGACCAAAAAGATTGAGAAGGGGACTACGATATACGTCGTAGATCGCCCAGTTGAATATCAATTCCTAAAAATCCTAGAACAAAGTAGCCAAAGCTACGTCATTAGCGACACTATACCAAATGCCGAAGAATTGCCAAAAAGTTTTGCAACCCTGGGGAAGCAAGACCTAAAACAAGACCCGACGCGCATTGTTACCTCGCCAAAATCGGAGAATTCTGATAGAATATATTTATATAGTAGTAAGGAGTAGATAAAAATTATGGGTGCAACCATGGACCAAATGAAGATGTTAAATCAGCTAAGGAAGGCACAAAAATCGCTAAAAAACGAAGTTGTCGAAGTAGAAGCTGGGGATGGCGCAGTAGTTGTACAAATTAATGGTGAGCTCAAAATTAAGAGCGTTAAAATTGATCCTGAGCGGGTAGATCTTGATGATATTTCTGAGCTCGAACATTGGGTCGAAGATTGCATGCGCGATGGTTATGCTAAGGCGCAAGAGATCGCTGCCGACAAAATGAAACCGCTAATGGGAAGTCTAGGGAATTTAGGATTATAATATGATCGATAAAATTGAACTTAGTGGTAGTAATTACAAAATTTCCGAAAGCTTCCATAAGTATGTTACTAAGCGAATTGGTAAATTAGACCGCTTTTTGCCTCGTGGCAGCAAAAAGGATGTCATTGCAAAGATCGTCGTTACCGAAATTGATCGCGCTCATAGCAATAAATATGAAATCTCAGCCTCCATGGAGATCCCGGGCGGTAAGGCAATTAGCGCCAAAGATGAATGCTCTAATGTTTTTGCTGGGATTGATATTTTAGAAGCTAAACTCAAGGGACAAATCCGCCGTTACAAACTTGAAGCAACCCCTCATTTATCGAAAAAAGGCCTCAAAAACTTGTTTATCAAGAGGGGCTAGTATGATATAATACGGGGGTAAGTTCTAATGAAGGATCGTGGAGATTATGGCCGAAAAGAAAAGCGCTTTGGATGCGCAGATATCTAGTGAAAAATCAAAAAAATCGCTAAAAACCCATTCTAAAGAAAAGAAGCCAACTGACAAGTTGGCTGATCGTACCCGTATGACGCGCTTTTTGCAGAGTGTGTTTGGTGATGCGCAGAAGAAAATTCTCAAGCGGCTCTACAAAAAAGTCTTAGAAATCAACGATCTCGAATCTAAATATGAAACCATGTCTGACGAGGAGCTCGCTAAACAAACTGAGATCCTACGTGAACGCGCTGGCAAAGGCAAGGAAAAAGAGCTCGATGCTATCCTTGCGG
>CARSRA010000022.1 GCA_949063825.1 uncultured Candidatus Saccharibacteria bacterium | reverse complement strand
AGGTAGTAGTGATGAGGTTAAGGTAGTAGTGATGAGGTTAAGGTAGTAGTGATGAGGTTAAGGTAGTAGTCTTTGGTGGGGAGGGTCTTCCTCTACCCCTCCCGTGTAACGCAGCGGATGGCGAAGCCGTAGCCACGGTAAAGCTCACCTTGTGGATTAATATATGGTGATGCAGTGAGTAAATAGCCTGCCAGAGTAGGAGAAGCACTCCATGAACCCCAATAAACTCCATTTGCTCTAAAGTCATAGATCATACCTCTCTCATAGAAATAATATCCCGTCCGGAGAAAGTTGAGAGGAATAAGCTTAGATATAACCAAACAAAAAATAGCTTCGCACGAAACCCTTTTTATGATAGAATTATTCCATGGGGTATTAGCTCAGTTGGCTAGAGCGCTTCAATGGCATTGAAGAGGTCATGAGTTCGAGTCTCATATACTCCACCATGAATTTGAAATTACGTAAAATACCTTTTGTAGTATGTTTGCAGGAGGTATTTTTGTTTGATATAATATATACCATATGAAAAATACTCAACCAACAATCCTCACCGGCATCAGAGCGAACAGCGAACTACACCTAGGGCATTTTTTAGGCGTGATCATGCCAATGGTGAGATTGGCAAATAAATACAGTGAGACTGGCAGTAATATTAATATTTTTGTGCCCGATCTACACTCCATCATTTCGGAGATTGATGGTGATTTGCAGCAAAATTTGATTCGCACCCTCAAAATATATCTCGCTGCTGGGCTCAAAGTCAATCAAAACGTACACTTTTATCGCCAATCGAGAGTACCAGCACATTCTGAGCTATGCTGGATTCTAGATTGTACCGCGACTATGGGTGAGCTAAATCGCATGACTCAGTTCAAAGATAAGAGTGAAGGCAAAGATAGTGTTAATGTCGGCATTTTCAACTATCCAGTCTTGATGGCGGCCGACATATTGTTATACGACGCGATCTATGTACCAGTAGGAGAAGACCAATTCCAGCACCTAGAATTGACGCGTCGTCTTGCTGAACGATTCAATCATAAATATGATGAAATTTTCACGCTACCAGCTACACCAAAAAAACAAGCTGAGTTTATGGCAGGGAATTCTGAGGGCGAAGGAGTTCGCATACGTGATTTGCAAAATCCCGAGAAAAAGATGAGCAAATCCAATCACGCCGAAAACAGCAAAATTATGCTTTCGGATGAACCAAATATTGCACGCAAAAAGATCATGTCTGCCACGACCGATTCAATCGGCAAGATTCAATATGATATGTTCAACCAGCCGGGAATCTCGAATTTATTACAGATCGAAGCCCTCGTCAATGGCGTACCTTTACAGGATTTAATTTCAACCTGGGCCGGGGAAACTCACTATGGCGATTTGAAACAAAAAGTAGCCGAAAGTGTAGCGACTATGCTCGAAGAATTTCAACATAAAATTGACCAAATTTCCGATGATCAAATCCTCGAGTTGCTTAATGCTGGCGAAGAATATGCTAATAAAATTGCAAATACGAAACTCAAACAAGCACAAACGTGCGTGGGGCTCTAGATGATCCGAACTGGCAAAAAATTCAGTAAACCAGATCTCTCACGCGTAATTAATGGCGATACAATATTGCCAGAGGATGAGCAAGCGGCTCCAAAAATCCGCCTAGATCATCTATTAGTCGAACAGCATCCGGAGTATAATCGTTCGAGTTTGCAAACTTTTATTAAAAATGGTTTTGTTAAAGTCGAAGGAGAAATAATTCTCAAGCCAAATACTAAAATTCCGCCAACTTCCCAAATTGAATTAAATGTGCCCGAACGCCAAGAAGGAATAAAATATCCACCAATAATCTATGAGGACGAGCACGTCATAGTGCTCAATAAGCCTGCCGGACTGCTGAGTATGGCAAAAGGCGAATATTGCCCCGAACCGACTCTGGAAGATTATGGCCTACTAGTTCATCGCCTAGATCGTGATACTAGTGGTGTAGTAATCCTCGCTAAGGATCCAGAAACCCAAAAAATGCTCCGCAAACAATTCCAGGACCGTAAGACTCACAAGACATATTACGCAGTTATTGATGGTCAACCAAAGCTCGATGAGGCCCTGATCGATTTACCAATCGCTCGCAATCTCAAACATCCGACCACTTTTATCGTAGATCAGAACGGTAAGAGCTCACAGACATATTATAAAATCATTCAAAAAAATCACCAACATTCGCTCTTAGAACTAAAACCGACTACTGGACGCACACATCAGCTTCGCGTGCACCTAAAATATCTTGGCACGCCAATTGCAGGCGATCCGGTCTATAATCCAGACAGCAAAGCGCCGAGATTAATGCTTCATGCTGGTAGTCTTGAAATTTCGATTCCAGGTCAAAACGGGAACGAACGTAAAACATTCACAGCAGATCTACCGAGCGAATTTACTGAGTTTATGGAGAAAAAATAGGGAATGTTCTTTGACTCAATGAAAGAGATCCCGCGCATTGCGACACGCGCGAATTGCTCAATTTTTGTGGTACCACCAGACGCGAAGCTCAACATAAAAGCGACATTAACATTAACTCCCGAAGCTGAAAAGAGTAAAACTCGAATCATCTCAGCTGAAAGATTGCGCGATTTTCTAAATTTCACCGATAAAAAATTAACCAGCGACCAGTTTTTTGTGATTCGTGAAGCCGAAAAGATGAGCGAAGTCGTCCAAAATATTTTTCTTAAAACCTTGGAAGAGCCTAAAGATTTTTGTCATTTTGTTCTAACGAGCGAAAACCCCACCGAACTCCTACCTACCATCCGTTCGCGCACACAGATTTTTATACCACGATCAGCTAATCAACTTGAAAAAGCCCCTAACTATAGTAAAAAAATCATGGGATTAGCTAAAGAGCTAATCGCCGCCAAAACCATAGATCTTCCGCAAGTGGCTAACAAAATTGCTAGCAGTAAGCCTCAGCCTCGACAAACCGCACTCGATAGCACTAGCGCAGCTATTGAAATCCTTTATAAATCTTATCTTAAGACCGGAAATCAGATTTTTTTGACCAAGTTGCCCAAATTCCTACACCTACACCGTGCGCTAGAGCAAAACGGCCATATCAAGCTCCACATTGTAGCGAGTTTATGTTAAAATTATAGTATGTTCGGTATAGCATTTATTGCACTCGTAGCTTTCATAGTAATCTTTTTATACCCACTGTTTCAAAAGAAACCTACAGAAGTGCAACATAACGCACGTTATGACGTACAGATGAAGCGTCTTTGGACGGCAGCGCAGACTTCGATGCGCGACCATAAACCATTACGCGCCGAAAAGGCTCTGCTTACGATTCTGAAGTTTGATGAACGCAATGCAGCGGCCTATAACCGTCTCGGGATTCTTTATGCAAAAGAGCAAAAATTTGATGAAGCAATTGAATGTTTTGAGATTGCTCAGTCGCTCGATAATAATCCTTCATCGCTCCACAACGTCGGATTGATTTACCTAGAAACTGGCGCATACGAGAAGGCTGCGATGGCCTTCGAGCAGGCGATTGAACTCGAAAATAGCGTCCCGGCACGTTACGTGGCGTTATCCAAAGCACGCGAAAAACTTGGTCAAAATAAGGCAGCCATTGATGCGCTCGAAGAAGCCTATAAGCTCGATCACAGCACTAACACATTGCGTCAAATCTTAGCAATCTATGAAACGATGGGCGATACCGAAGCTCTAGCTGGGATTACTGCGCGGATTGAGAAACAGATCGCCGAGACTACAAAAGCCGAGCGACGCCGTAATACCCGTACGAATAGGAGTGCCGCAACGAGATCCGCTGCAAAAACTACGCATAATACAACACGTACGCCAGCGCGCGCCACAAGAAAAGCGGCCACGCCTACGGTAAGACCAGCAACAAAAACAGCCAAGTCTGTGCGGAGTGCCACCCCATCCACGCCACCCCGTAAACGCCCTGCGCCACGCAGAAAACAGATCTAATTATCTCTACAGTATTGACTTTTTCTCCTGCGTGTGATATAATGAAGAGATAGGGTCTTACCCTAAATTTCCATCAAGGAGGTACATCATTTATGATAGAAAAATCTGATTTCTGCTCACGGGACCCATACTCTTGATGGACCCCGTTATTTTAACTGTACTCAAAAAACAAAAATGGAGCCGCGTGTCAGACTTGAACTGACGACCTGCCGCTTACAAGGCGGCTGCTCTACCAACTGAGCTAACACGGCTTAACAACCTTATTCTACCAAACCTTGCTAAAAATCGCAACCTTTGATACAATGAGTGTGTGTTATTCATTAGTGAGTGATACGGACTTTGCTGGAATCGTCTAGTGGCAATGACAAGAGACTGTAAATCTCTCGGCTTCGGCCTTCGTAGGTTCGAGTCCTACTTCCAGCACCAAGAAAGGCACCCTTTGATTTCTATCATAGGATCGAGGGGCTTTTTTAGTTTTGTGCCCAAGCTTATTTCCACTTGAATTAAAGTTATGAAGTGATCGGATATTTTATCATTTTGGGTAAATAAAGAACTATCAATAATTTTTTTCCGAGACACCTATTTGTTACTAAAGGAATATAAATATGAATCAATATCCGGAATCGCCGCAGTTACTACTAATTGGACTCGGTTTTTTGACATATATTATAATATTTATTTTAATTATCGTTTTCATAGTTAAAATACTTTCTCATAAAGCAGCTCCTGATCAACCACGCGATGATATTACGCGAGAATCTGTCACGAAATATAAATATTTTCTACGCAATCACATCATGACTACCTATGAAGAGAAGTTTTTTATGACTCTTTGCGAAATTTTTAATGACAAATGCTATATTATACCCCAAGTACATCTATCGCAGCTGCTGGATCATAGAGTTAAAAACCAGAATTGGCAGGGAGCATTGTCTCATATTGATAGAAAATCAGTCGATTTTGTCTTACTAAAGAGAAGTGATTTAACCGTGCTCTGCGCTATTGAGCTCGATGACCAGAGTCATAACCTCGATAAACGCAAAGAGCGCGACCACGAGGTTGAACGGCTCTTTAATAGCGTACATCTACCGTTAGTTAGGTTTAAGAATGTTGACACCATGGCTAAACAAGAGATCGTAGATAGAATTGCTCTCACTATTAAGGATGTTTAGATTCATTACTATCTACCCTACTTCGCGGTGCAGCGTAGGGGACGACCGTTGCCACGAAGGCCGAGATCCTGCGGATAGACAGAGCTGCTACCGAAGTACAGGTAGTAGGCAAACGACGAATCGCTCGCAGTACGAGACCAGAAGTACCCGTACGTAGTCTCAAGGTACAACGAGCCCGAATAGTAATCGTAATAGCCAGTGTAGGCAAAGTCGAGGGGAGCAGAACGCAACTTAGTAGATCCAGCAGTATCATTCGTAATACCATAGGTAGTAATGATGAGATTAGCTCTTAATCTTCCACCTTCTACAACGTCCAAAATAGTACTGAGGGTTATAACAAGATTAACAACTGGCCTCTCAACTTTCTCCGGACGGGGTTCTATCGACGTTCCGAGGGTTTACTTTTTAGTCGCCTTTCTGATGCTTACTGGTGGAGCAATACTAGTCCTTCAATGATTTATGGATATAGTCTAGGCACTTTTACGACTAGCGTAAATGCGTCTGCTAGCGCTAATCGTGGTGCAGGCTTTGCCATCCGCTGCGTTACACGGGAGGGGTAGAGGAAGATATCGCAACAGATTTTACCGATAATCTTCAAACTATGGTATGATAATATTAATGGTTAATAAGTGAGGATTTTGTGCGTATATTGCATCTGTACTTCCAGTTACATCTACCGTACCAGTTGAATTTGACTGGCGAACATAAGATGGATCTTTTTCATGATGCGGCAGCATTCGCAAATGCTAACGAGACCGAATACCAACCATTCTTTGCATTGCTTGAACGTAATAGTCAAAAGTTTTCCAATTTTAAGATTTCGCTTGGCATCTCGGGTCAGTGGTTTGAGCAAGCCGAAAAGCATGATCCGGGATTGATCCAGCGCCTAAAAAAACTAATTAACCTCGGGCACGTGCAGATCATAGCATTACCGTTTGATTATTCTTTGGCTTGGTTTTACGATCAAGATGAATTTGAAGCACAAATCAAACTCTTTAATCATCGTATCCGCGATTATTTTGGCCTAGAATGTTCGGTCTTTGCTATGCCCGAGCTAATCTATAATGACAAAATCGCAATTTGGGCCGAAAAAGCTGGCTATAGCGGCATGATAATCGGCGATGCGGAATCAGTTCTTGACTGGCGCACACCAAATCGCATTTACGAAGCAAAAAACTGCAAAGATTTACGTCTAGTTTGCCAAAATACGAAATTCTCTCGTGCGATCATTGACGGGCAAGACATTTTGCAGACTTTCAATGATAAAGACAATCTAAATGTTTTTTCGCTACCGAAATTTCAGAAAGAGCTGGATCTTGAGTTTCTACACGGTAATTTAGTCAACTTATGCCTTGATACTAGCATCTTTCGCCGCCTTAAGGGGCAGGGCATCATTAAATTTTTCGACGGTTTTATCGCCGAATGGCTCACCGGGTCGCAAAACCGCTTTTACAATGCGCTTGAGACGATCGGTTCATCGCAGCCAAAAAATGAAATTTCCGTTAAATCAACTATCATGCGTCATAATACCCCTACTCAATCCACCGACGCAATCGTTCTGCTGAAAAAAATTCGTTATGCTGTACCTAGCGGACTAAATAATGTCGTACAGGTTAAGTTTGAGGAAACGTTGTATTCTCTGCGAGATCAAGTCTTAAGCACTAAAGACGACCAAATTATTCGAGATTTTGAGCGACTTACGGCGCTAGACTACATTACGGATCAAAATCGGTCCGAAAATACCGTAATAAAAATGCCCTCGATCTCCGAATTATCAGAAATTTTGGTAAATTTTGGTCAAAAGGTATTCAGTATGATGCCACGCCCAGCAAAATTAGCCGAAACAGCCGGCCTCGGGAGAGCCGATTTGCCTAAAGCCGAACGAGGCTTTGAGGTTAAAATTAACCGAGTTAAGACCAGGTCGCTAACCAAGAATACTAAATCTGGCCTAACAGAAGATAGGAAAATATCAGATGACCCTATCAATCCAGAATCGCCAAATTCAACACGACAAAGGTCCACCAAACTTGAGGGCATCACAGCAGATCTTCCATCCGATGGAGGTATAAAAATTCATACAGATTCCTCGGATCGCCTAGATCCAGATACTGTTTTTGGAAATATTTCTTTTGATGGACTTGAAAATATCAAGGATTCCGTAAGCAACACGGGTATTGGACACGAGGAACGGAACGCTCCCATACGTACAGCAGATGAAGCTGCTCATATCAACGAGAAAGAGGAGGAAGATCCGAGACGCACAGAAAATGCAGAAAAAATTATTAGCGTCCAAGATATTGAAGATGCTGCGCTCAACAAGCATACTCGCGTTGAAATTAGCTTATCCGATCTACCCGAGGCGGAAATTGTGCACTCGGATATAAAAGAACGAGCCGAAAGTGACCGAACTAGTCGCAATGCCCCGATTAGGCTCGGGAAGCGGCATCGCGGCGTTCACACGACAAAGCCCAGCAATGGCGCTAATACAAAACGTAGTAAGCGACGCCGGGTTATAATTGAGTAATTGGTTTACTTATAACAAAAAGTGAGATCCGATATCGGATCTCACTCCAAAGCGCGCTGTTGCCGTCTTAACGTTTCTTTTCTTTAACTTCGTTGCGACCAAGATTTTTCTTTGTCTCGACGAAGACGACATGTTTACGCAAAACTGGATCATATTTACGTAGAACCAACTTGCCCGGCGTATTCACAGTATTCTTTTTCTTATAATACGCTCGCACATTCGACTCTTCGGAGACAAGACCAACCAGTTTCCGCTTAGTATTACTTCTCTTCTTTGCCATAATATCCCTTATTTTATCACAAAATATTACCAATGTAAACAAAAAGATTGCAATTAGGACTATTACTCTCATTTTTTGCGAGACTATAGTCAAATAGCGAAATTATATATATTTTCCCTAAAAACCCACGCATTTCAGCTGTATTCTATTGACTTTTTCATAAAGTTATGATACAATAGAGAGGTAGGTGTTCCACAAAATGCAGATGAAATAATGAAACTGTGATAAAATAGTGGGAATAGGGGCGTAGTACAACGGCTAGTATAGCGGTCTCCAAAACCGTAGATCATGGTTCGATTCCGTGCGCCCCTGCCATACAGAACCTTTTTAGCGCTTAAAGAGCTTGTCAAATGGTTCTAACAGAGTAAAACTGATTGTTTTACCGTCAAATTCGAGGTCGGATAGTAAAAGACTAAGAATTTGACGTTTTTCGTTGGCTTTCGCAACCTTAAAGATGTCAGCAGCGTGTTCAAAGAGGTCCGCTTGGCACGTTTAAAACAGCTTGGTTACTTTTTAAGCCTACACTCTCCGATAGAGAAGCCGAACAACTTTCTCTATACAGATTAGCGTATTTGATGTAAAATAAGGGTGTTCAGATTTTATCATTTTGCAGCTTCGAACAGCCGACATTTAGTTGGCTTTTGAACCAAAAATGCAGTCATGTACTAGCATCTGGCTCAAAAGTCGGAGTTGCGATAAGGTCTGAACAGCCGTACATGGCTGCTTTTTTGTAATCAACGGCATAAGACGGCATAACCTAAGATTTTAATAGGAGCAAAACCTATATGGCCAACAAGGTATCGAAAAATACTAAAAACCCAAATGAGCGCTCAAACACTCTGCGAGAGAAAAACACCAGAACAATAAAGCCTAGTTTACTCACTCGTGCGCAACAACTTTTCACCGATATTATACAAGGAGTAAAGTCAACTAATTTCTTTACTCCAGTTAACTCTGCCGCAATAGCTATCACTGTTATTGCTATTGCACTTGGAATATATGGTATTATCTGTAGCATTGCGTCTAATCACCGTCCTTATTCTTCTACCAGTACTAGTGGGTTTAATCGCGGTTCTTCTAGTGAAACCTTATTGCAGACCGCCTACAAAACAGCCGTAGACACAGCGGGGATGTCAGCATCCCAAACTAAGATTGAATACTCTGACGGCGGAATGATGCAAATATCAGACGACGGGAAAGTGCTTACAGTACGTATGCCTTCCGAAACCGAAGCTCACGCAAAGGATTGGATGGGTATGCTTGCACGAGTTATCGTCCGGATAGATGGCGCAATCAATAGCGACAAAATTATTCAAAAGCTTCAAGATGCTAGCGTAAAACATGTCCTTGATTATGAAGAAGTAAAAGACACGGATGAATATATCTCGGAGTTCGCTGGGCAAATTAAACTGACTGACAGGTTTTCAGCGGTTGTTAGCATGGCCGTCAACACCAATTACCCTTTCAATTACTACGCTTTTTACGAAAATGACGCAGACTTACTGTCGGTAACCAATGACGTCTGTAACGGCTTTTACACTAGAAGTATGTTTACAGCTCATTTGCAGTTTTTAACAAAAGATGCGACGGAACGATACTATACTCCTGAACTTATCGACAAATTCTTCAAAATGGCCGATAACAGATTTGTCTTCTCCGCCGAAGATAGTAAGCTCACCTTGGTAAGCAGTGGCCTTAATCAGAATTCAATGCTACGAGGCGAATCTACGATTGATAATCTCACAGCATGCACTTTTAGTACTATGGGAATCCCAAACGATATTCTCAAAGCCATGGTTACTGACCGTAAAAATGATTGGAAATCGGGCACGTATTACTGGGGAGATTATAAAGTTGAAGTTAACTATAGCAAGGAAAATAAAAGTTACACGCCCTACTACACTTTTAGCAAGAAGGGCAGTGCAACAACCTCCAGGCAAGATAAAGCCTCAGTTACCCCAATCGGACGCGATGGCGTAATAACCTCACCAATTATGCGTGATGGGATGATATCCACGCAAATCACCATACCAGTATCCTGCGCATGGAATACTAACGACTATACCGTCAACTCATCAGGCTATCTAAGAAAGAGTGATGGCTCAACTACCAGGACGGACACTACAATGGGCTCAGATGACAAATATGCAAAATATGGTGCAGTTATCTGTGAAACTGAAACGGTTAGACTAAAATATAGCTTACCCGAAGGTTACACCTCGCATCCAAACCTAGGAGGCGCATATCGTGTAAACAACGACGAAGAAAAGCGAGAGCTAAGCGTACATGTTAAGATGAGCGTGTTTGCTGATGGTAAAGAGGGATTCTATTTCTCTGATGATGCAGATGGCTATCAGTTCAACATATATGACGAGAACAATAAAAGGGTTGAGAGTTTTTACATTAAACTTATACCAAAGTTTAATGATGACCAGTACAACTTTTTGCGTAGCTGGAAAGTAGAAATTGATTAGAAGCCGCATATTAGTAGCAATAGACGTGATAAATCAAATAAAAATAACATCTTGAGACGAAACTTTCTCCGAACGGGGTATTATGGTGTTTCTTTTGGCTATATCTATCCTCGCAATTCTTATGGAGATTGGTGGTCGTCAACCAGCAAGGCAAGCAATACCAGTTCATTTTTCCTAGATACTCACCCTGCAAATGTAACAGCGGGATATAACAGCTTCCGTGGCTACGGCTTCGCCATCCGCTGCGTTACACGGGAGGGGTAGAGGAAGTCCCCTCAACTTTGCCTACACTGGCTACTACAAGTACGATATGGGTTCGCTGAACTATGGAGCTACGAATGGCTATGCTTGGTCGCGCACGGCGCGCGATTCGGGATATACCTACTACCTATTCTTCAGTAGCAGCAGTGTCGATCCGCAGAGCTACGACATTCGCGGCAGCGGTTACCCCCTACGCTGCACCGCGAAGTAGGGTAGATAGTACTACGCAAATTCTCAGACTTGCGATATATAGTTTTAAGACCATAATCCGTGATATAATCATAGCAATTATGAATTTCGAGAAGTCACCCCAAGAAAATCAAGAGACAAGCGAAAAACTAAAGCCTAAGGCTGCGACTAGGACCGTACTTTTCGACCAAAACGGACAAGTAGCGATTATTAATGTAAGACGGCATAAATATTATAAAATCCTGGTGGAGGAGTCGAAGATGGAGAAAACATCCAAGATGCTGCGATGCGAGAAGTTAAGGAAGAATCTGGATGCAATTGCGAAATAGTAGGAGAATTAGGAAGAATCGAAACTGAAGTTCCAATTTGGGGAATGCTCGACATCTCAGATGGATTCATTACCGTAGTCAAAGGGGATAAATCGCAGCCTGAATATGAGGACTGGGAGAAAGAACGTGGTTTTGAAATTGAATGGTTTAGCGATATAGATACGGCTATCTCAACCATCGAGGGTAATACCGTTGCTGAGCCAGGTATGGCTAGTCTACAGGAACGCGATTTAAATTTTCTCAAGCTTGCTAGAGATACTCTCAATAATCGACTTTAAGCCAATAACAGTAAGATTAATTACCTATGCGGACATAGACTATCTACCCTACTTCGCGGTGCAGCGTAGGGGGAAACCGTGACCACGACTGGT
>CARSRA010000021.1 GCA_949063825.1 uncultured Candidatus Saccharibacteria bacterium | reverse complement strand
AAGATAGATCGAGCACTTGGAATAGAATCTCTCAATATTCAAAAGGGCTATGCAGAAGATCCTATACCTATTCTTATTAGTTGCAGGTTGAAGTATCTCTAGATCATTGAATATCTCGTGTACCGATGCAGGAAGACATACGAGGAATACAAATTGAGGTCACGACCTATTTCCCTAGTTCTTTGATAATCATCCATCATAAAGACATCATATATCCCCCTATAGCTCTTTTGGAAGTGTAAAAGATACAACTGAAATTCATAATGACTTTGTTGTAGCTTTCTTCAGCGTCACTTCCAAAAGAGCTATAGGGGGGGGGACACTCTAGTATGTTGAAAAGATCTGAGACCAATACGTCTTGTATGTTGAATTTGGATCAAACACAAAGCCAACAGCTAGGTATTTGAAATTCGGATCCAGAATATTCTTCTTATGCTCCGGAGAATTCATCCAGCCACGTACTGTAGTTTCGGGAGAAACCGCAAAACCACCAGCATTGAGATTTTCACCACTTCGACCACCGGAAGCCGGAATTGGGCAAGCCGTCGCCCAATCCGAGCCGTCTGGTCGCTGATGGGCATATAATTTCATGATCTCACTAGCTCGCGTATTGGCCGCAGAGGCGCAAGTTGATCCCCATGCGAGCGGACTAATTCCAACTTTTGCGCGTTCTTGGTTTACCAAGTTCAAGACATCACGCTTCCATTGTTCGACCGGCGGGGCAATTACGGTAACCGTGATTTCATCGCGACGTCTACCGTCATAAGTGCCAGCCGTAATAGTAACAGTACCAGTCCCCACGATTACAGGAGTACGGCAGACTGAGCCATCATAGCCAAGTGCAGTACGTGACGCCGCAAAACCGCGAATCACTGCTGGATTGCTAGTCTGCCAATACATATCGCCAATATTAGACAACCCCCCACCTACACAAATATCGCGATCTGAAGTCTGATAAATCGTAGTCGATGCCTCATTCCAGAGTTGTCCGGCCGGTACTGCCGCTACGTTACTACTATTATTACTATTATTTTGTGTAGTATTAGAACCAGTATCCGTTGCTGGAGTTTCAGTTTTAGCACTATCTACAATCACAATTGCATCCTTCTCCAACATCCCCGGAGTTAATAGCTCCGCTTCAGCTAAACTATCATTTATCACGTCGCTACGTTCTGAAACAACCTTCAGCTCAATCCCACCGTTCAAATTAATCGCTGAAAAAATCATGATACCGACTATCAAAATTACCACTGCATTCAAGGAAAGCAGAATCGTCATCTTGGTTTGATGCATCATCCTTGCGGTCACGGTAGTTCTCCAATCTAAGCTCGAATATGTTTTTCTGAATCAATTACAGCTGCAACTAAATTAATAATCATTTCAAGCTGGATTAGATCTCGTCGCTCGAAACTAGTCTTACCAAGTGGTTTGCCTACTATTAGTTGGCCGAAAGTTTTACCTTTAGCATTGCGAAGCTCCGCTGCTGCCTTAAGCCCCAAAGCATCAAAAGTTTTTTGCACAGTTTTGCTAGGCTCCTGCCAAACACCATGTGTCGTCTGCTTGAGATGCGTAATCTGCGATAACTCTGTCGAGGTAATACTAAGTGATTTTGAGCCATATAATCGCCCGTTAATAATGAAGCCGATATAGTCAAAGTGTAGATGGTCCGCCAGGAAACCTGCTAGCTCACGCAAATCAATATTACGGCTAGCTAAGCGATTTAACTTTTTGATTACGTATGCCATATCAACCTGACCCACCGAAATCATCGAATTGATGGAAGCCCGTAGCTCATTAATTACCGGCATGAGCAATAATAAAATTATCACCATCAAGAAATTTAAAACTAATACCGACGCCGAAGGGTTTGGAATCTTAAATAACGCCGTGAAGATAAGATAGAAAATCAGCATATAGATTATTACGCCACAAATCGCTAATACTACCGATGACAAAACTCTTAGCCAGCGTGAGTCGATCGATGCAGTGCGGAATTTTAACAATGCGTAATAGAACGAAATCGCCGTAGAGCTAAGCGCTAAAGGACCAACCCAAATTAAATCATATCTAAAGAGCGGCAAAATCACGTCAAAGACCAGCGCAAAAATCCCCGTGGCTGCGAGCCCCACCAAAAAGACGAAATCGCCACGCTTCGCTCGTTTTAAGCGAGTATTACGAATCCTCTGCAACAAAGACAACCAAACTAAATTCGTGTCAATCACAAAGAATAAGCCATAGCTCCAATATGCCCAGCTATTAACCAATGCGACCGAATTCCCCTGCGGGCTAATAGTGATACCGTTAAACATTAAGGTTGGATCCTGAACCAGCATCGTCGTAAGCGCAACGACATAGATCAATGAAACCGCCAAAGCAATCTTGCCAAAAACTTTATCCCAACAGCCATAGCCCAGCAACGATAGCATCATTAACGCCCCGCCCATGTAAATGCCTACAACCAGATAGGGGGCTAGATGCTCTTGTGATGGCTCGAGGCCCAAAAATGCCGCAATCGATACCCCCCAAATCGCGCCACCAACCATCGTCGCTAAGAACCAAGCCATACGCTTCTTGTCGCTTTTTGATGCCCCCACTAAAGCGAGCGTACTGCACAACACCGACAATGTCGAGACGGCAATCACCAACAAAGAAATCAAACTCACTACATCACCTCCTGTTTCGTATTTACTCAGATTATAGCATACGCTTTTTCATAAAGTCAACAAAAAGCCCCCGCAAGCATTACAGCGAGGGATTTTTGGAGGAGCATTACTCAATGAAACAACTACTGCCCATATTTAGGCAGCTTTTCGTGCAATGGTATAGATGCCGGCTTCCTTTTCGCCGATGTCAGCTCTAACTGGCTCATGTGAGAATTTTATATCCGTGAAGTTGTAATTCCTGAGAATAGGAGTAACCAGCGTTTTGGCCGTATTAAAGTCTTTAATGGTGCACATGCCTTTCGGCCAATATAACACCAAAACACAAAACAGCAGAATCAAGTGTGCCAATTGAACATCAAAGAAGCATTGACCACCTGGCTGCAGCAACCAACTGAATAGCTCTATGAGGCTGGCGAATTCCTTCGTGTCGTAACCGAAGCTACCGGAATCCTTAATAGTGTAGGACATGAGCCCGTTCGCCAGTATAGCACTGTATGTGCCCTCCTCGGAAGCGATCGCGCGTATTGAACGGCAATCACCACACCGATATTCGATGCCGAAATCCTTCAGCTTCCCGCCGATTATCTTTTCCAAATAGAGCGGGAGAGTCGGATCCGTATCATAAACTATAAATTCCTGATCCAACTTCCCAAGCGGGTACCCTCCCGTAAATACCTCAGGCAACAGTCCCCCGCCAGGGCAAAAGATCTTACCCTTTATATCGATCAGTATGTCACGCGCAGTGTCGACTCTGTACTGTATCATTTTATATGATTGATCGCCGATGTATGGAAACATCGAGTCTATCGATGGGATTACTTTAGGCACACCCATCAAGCTATCGCCGATCCCAGAAGCTGGGAGTACGGCTTTCGCCAAACAACGCTGAATATTGTAAAAAAATTTGTGTATAAAATCTGAAGATACTCCTGTTTCCAATAAAAATTGACCCGTGCCCTGATTGGGCTTCGCCAATTTAAATAGAAGCGGCCACAACTCATCCAGAAAGTATTCTTTTTGGATAGCGCGTTCTTTTGCGCTGGAATTCGCAAGTATTCTCCATAGCATCCTGTCTCGCACGTAGTTCAACAGCGGATCGCTTGTCTCTTTACCATTTTGCGCCATCTTTACTAATCGATCATGGGTAAAACCCCTCTGCAAATCGCGGTAATCCGGATCCGCAAAGATTAATTGCGTATTTGCAAGCGCGCCCCTAAGCGCGCCTACATCTATTGCATTATTCATTATAAATATCAGCTCCTTTTAAACGTACTATGAGCTTTGCTCCTCTAGCTGATTATAACATGTTCTAAGAGTTTTCACTATGACAAAATTACAAAATACAATATATATCAAACTGCTTGACCTTACCCAGTAACTTATATATTATATATAGTATGCAGAAGAGAGTTCAACCTACGCTATCAAAAAAAGCTCAACAAAAAATCTGGAAACACCGTATCTGCGCAATTTCTCGCGCAATTGCATGTATTTCATTTTTGGTTTTATCGATCATTGGCGTATCGTCATTAGTGCGAGCCATGTCGCTAGAGAATATCGCCAATGAAAATGGTATCCCGAGCAGTTGGAATGCCGCCTCAACTAGCTTACCTGACACGATCACCGTACCAATTACATATTGGGATCAGCGCGAAGACGAATGTTGGCGCGATGGGGCCGACCGAGATTGGAATCAAACCGTCGCCATGAACGACAATGACTTGATAAATATGCTTACTCCAGACCGTCAATTTGAGTGGACTCGCTGCGTAGTATACGCCTCACGCTACCCTAAACAATTACAGTTCAATATCGTTAAAGATCAGCTCGGGTCAGACGGTTTACCAGTACCATCTTTTACTAATTCGACAGAAGCTTATGCTGGCGGACTGAACCCTCTTAGCATGAATGTTACCGGCCATGATCCAGTAGTTCCGGGGGATAATTTCTACAAATGGTTCCATGAAGTCCCTGGCGAATCTTACGAGGTCAAGGGTGAAACAATCACTTTCCAGCGCATCAGTAATAACCGCTATCAATTTAATAATCGTGGTCAATTTCCGATCGATCATATTCATTTTTCCGATAGTGACTGGGCTACTTCGACTGGCCACAATTTCCACTTTACTGCACACTTGAATTTTGCCGCCAAAATCGCCGCCAATGGTATCGAGCGTTTCGATTTCACCGGCGATGACGATGTTTGGGTTTTTCTAAATGGTCATTTAGTAATCGATCTTGGTGGCCTCCATCAGGCTCTTAGCGGACACTTCATTATAAATCAGGATGGTACAGTCACTAGTTCTGTAACAGATTCGGATGGCGCTACCCGTACTGAAACTCATAATATTGGCATCAAAACTGGCGATGTCGTAAATCTTGACTTCTTCTATGCCGAGCGCAGCACTACCGAATCCAACACTAACATAACCATCGCTAATATGAATTGGCCAATTTCAGCCGACAGTAATATTGAGGGCAAAAATCTTGGCAAAATCGAGGGAAAGAGCAGCAATCTAATTGAATATACCGCTAGTATTCATAATCGTGATCCGAAAAATCCCCTCGATGTTAAACGTTTAGCTGCTTATATCAAGGATACCACCAAAGCTAGTGATGGCTCTGTCACAACAAATGACGGTTATATCCCACTTAGTTTCGATACACTTTACTGCACTACTACACCAAACGACGACGGCTCTTGGAAGCAAGTCGCTATTAGCGCGCCAAAAAATAGCAATGATGGATTCCTCCTCGAAACGCCAATCACCTTATCCCCGGACGGACAAAGCGGCAGCGAAGTCTTTTTCCGCTACTATGCCGAAACCACAGACTTAGTGGGGGACATTGATGCTCAAATCAATTATTTCACAAGTCTTGATGAAAATAATGGCGTAACCTATGATAATACTAAAATCTCTTACGAAACTGAACTCCCGCCCGAACCGGTCCATCCGAATACGGTCACAGTTCATTATTACTATGAAAAGGAACAACCGACGGACCCTGATGTCGAAATCGCCGATCCAGTACAGGAAGAGCATCATGCGGGCGAAACCTTTGAGATTTCATCCCCAAAGATCGATGGCTATACGCCAAATATCGAAATTGTATCCGGCACAATGGGCGAGGATGATCTTGAGTATGTCGTGCGATACACTAAAGACCCAATCGAGGAACCAGATAAAAAGGCTTATCAGCTTATAATTCATTATCTATACGAAGACGACACTGAAGCCGCGCCAGACTATATCGAGGCCGACCTCGCGACTGGAACTAGCTATGAAGTAAAGTCGCCTACTATCGACGGTTTTAGTCCTAGCGAAGAAGTAATTACCGGCGAGATCGCCGATGAGGATATTGAAATTATCGTGAGATATACTAAGGTATCTGCACCCGACCCGACACCCCCGATACAGCCTGATCAACCTAATCCGACGCCACCAACCACAACACCGGAAATCCCCATCATCCGTAACGACGACATGATGGATAGCGGTTTAATGTTCTTGTCACCGCTTGGTGTAGTGGCATATGTACCAAATACTGGAGTGGTTAGCTCAGCGATCGTACCGATGTTTGAACAATATTTTGCCGAAGTCATACTCTCGCAAACTTTTGTCATGGCAGTCCTAGTGATATTCGCGGTTTCATTTGCAGTTTATTTCTCGCTTCGCCGCCACCTTAACCTTGGAGCCGTCACACGTCGCACCCCTAAACGTTCCTATCGGAGCGCCACCAAAGCTCAACGTAAATCGATCAAAAAGGCTTCATCCCAGGGCAGTACGAAAAATAGCAACACAAAGAATAGCTCGCGCACGGGTCGAGGTAATGCTAAGAAAAACGCAAAAGCAACAAAAAGCACAAGATCATCTTCAAAAACGAAGTCATCTGGGTTAACCGGGCCAACTAAGTCACCCAAAGCAGCGCAGTCAAAGCAAGCTACGACCAAAAAGAATCATAGCTAAGATATCGCTTAATAGGTGATCTATACGACGCCAGCCAATGCCAAAGGCTAATAGGGGGCTAAAACGCTGGCCCCGTCTTGCCTATATCCAATCATTAATGTTTCTGCTATTGACTTTACATACTATGTGTGCTATAATGAAGATATGAGGCATTGTCATTTCGTGGCGGAATGACAACCCATGTAATTTAGAAGGAGGTGCTAGCTATGAGCACAGAAAATAGGTCACCATTAAGTACTATACTTGCCGCAACAGCAAAAGGCGTAGAAGAGACGACGAGCATGGGCGGCACAACAGAACGTATCACGGGTACGACAGAAGCAAAAGAGGATGTATCACCTGAAGGGGAGGAATGCACGCCTTTGGATGCAGCCGAGCTCGCAGGAGACGCGAAAGGAGCGGAAAACAATGAGGATACCCGGCAACCATCGGAAGACAGCAGGATTGGATCGGAATCTATATCGAGGTCAATACCGCCGGAATCGTTATGCCAGTCGCAGCAATGCAACGTCGGCTGCGTCATAACATCGCCAGGTTATAATCTGACAGAAGCCGTAATTTCTACAGCTTGGAAGGAATACCATAACGCGTTCACGCGGGATCGTGAGATCCATCTGGATGCTCAGGCGGTTGATATTTTCGATTATAGCGAGATCGATCAACCGGCGTCATTTACTATGACGGTAAACGAAATTTCGCATGGCGGCGTACCAGGGCGAACTATCTGCTTTGCGGGATATGTAATTGGAAAAATTCCAAAAACTCCTGGGGGTGGACTATGTCCCCTGGACCAAAACGGCTGGACAAATGCGGAACGACTATGGATCCACATAGTATATGACACCTACGATCAAGTAGGATGCGTATTGTCGTACGCAAATGCAATAAGCAAGTATGACGTAACGCCAGCGACAGGAGTATCATCAGCGCTGAATCCGACCCCGATGATGCCGCCAGTATAATACTGGTAGCCCGGAATCCGAACTTTTACAATTACCTCCGCCACCCAAGCCCTTCCTGCGTTGACAGGAGGGGCTTTCTTACGCCTCATTATTCTATACCAATACCCATTGATTTAGTCCCATCGACGCCACTCGACCTTTCAGTTCCAACAGGGTAATATTGCAATTAAAATCACTACACGAAAGTCCTGATCGGCGTAAGATTTCGTCGCCATCAGTGATTCCATCACCAAGGGCTCTTAGAATCGTCGTTTCGATCTCGGAATCACCGCTTAGCTGCGATTCATCTATTAATTTGCGTTGACGATTTTTTAGGGGCGGAAAAAGAAAATCAAGTACATCTTGAATACCAGTATATACTTGAGCGCCACCCTTAGCTAATAATCTATTACAGCCCATAGAAGCCGGACGAGTAATATCACCTGGTACCGCAAAAATTTCTCGCCCCTGCTCAATTGCATGCGCAGCGGTATTGAGCGACCCACTCCTTTCTGCCGCTTCCACTACTACGACAACATCCGCTAATCCCGAAATCAAACGATTTCTTCGTAAGAAACAGGTCTGATTTTCCCACTTAGAACTAAACTCGGTTCCTGGGGCAATTTCGCTCATCACCACACCAGATTTTCGCACAATTTCTTCCGCTAGCCCAAGATGTTGACTTGGATAGATCCGATCAATTCTCGTACCAAGTATTGCTACGGTAATTCCACCGGCTGCCAAAGCTCCTCGATGTGCTGTACTATCAATTCCATAAGCTAGCCCGGAAATCACGATCACACCACGTTTCGCGACCGCAAAAGCTAGATCATATGCGATTTTCTTACCATATTCAGAGGGTTTTCTAGTCCCCACGATTGCTATCGTTCTAGGACGATTTTGAGGCATTTTTCCATAGAAATACAACAAATTAGGCACTAGCGCAATATTACATAACACCTCTGTAAATTCGGCTTCTTGGGGTCGAATTTCATTGTTTTTTGAAAGAAAATGTGAAAAAAGTATTGACATTTATTTCCTCGTGTGCTATAATGCTTATTAGTTAGAGTTAATTTATGCATTGCTCCAACTGTACCTAAATAAATCATAATTTATTACTTTGGAGCTTGCTTCATTGTAATTAAATTGCGTGCTTTTGAATCCCTAGGGTCTGTAGTTTCTTTAAGGCTATAGATTATAAGTATTACCTCCACTTTTAGGGCCCTTCGAGAGCATAGCAATCCCTATAACCGGCGGGCCCCGCGTTGTGTGAGGTGGGTCACGCTTCCGGTCTACCGGAGTCGAACGACGATGCGTTGTAGGGCCAAATAGCCCTAGGTGATGCCCACCCTTACCTAGGGCTTTTTGGTGTTTTAGAAAACCTGATCAGTTAGTTAGGACGGGGAATTTTGGTCGGCGTATGCTGCTCCGTCCTACATTCAGGCTAGCATGACGTATTTCAATAATCAAGGACTTTTCGCCCTTGTTATGGCAAGGGCGAAATCGAGGCCCCTCCCCATCATACGTCAAATTTCAAAGCCCCTACAAGCATAAACAATTCGCTATGACTGACCACCTCTATTGAAAATTCACACACGTTTCCATATTGGCAAATATTGTAATATTTACAACATCTCTAATTCAGGCATTTTGCGTACATTGATAGCTATTTTTGCTCGATATTATTTAAATTCAATACCATTTTTATGAAGTACTCCATTAATCGCCGAAATACCTAAACCTTGACGATTGTGTTATACTGAATGATATATGCCAAAAAATTTAGTTATAGTCGAGTCTCCAGCTAAAGCTCATACAATTGAAAAATATTTGGGCAAAAATTACCATGTCATGGCTTCGGTTGGACATATTCGCCAAGATACTAAAGTAGATAAAGCGACATTCGACGTAACTTATGAGGTCGATCCTGGACATACGGAAATTATTTCTAAATTGAAGGCTGCAGCTAAAAAAGCCGACACAATTTGGCTAGCAACTGACGAAGACCGCGAAGGAGAGGCAATTTCTTGGCATTTGATAGAAGTCCTAAAGCTACCCAAAAGTACTAACCGTATTACTTTTCATGAGATTACCAAACCGGCATTAGAAAATGCAATCCAAAATCCACGCAAAGTCGATATGGATATGGTGCACTCGCAGCAAGCACGTCAGACTCTTGATATGTTAGTCGGATACGACTTATCGGGCGTAGTGCGACGAAAGGTTCCTGGAGCAATTTCAGCTGGACGAGTACAAAGTCCAGCCCTTAGGCTTGTTGTAGAGAAAGAGCAGGAAATTGATAAATTTACAACTAACGCTAAATTCAAGGTCACTGGACAATTCCTAACTAGAGACAAAGACGAGCTCGGCTCTACTCTTGATACTACTTTCGAGAACGAAAAAAAGGCTGCGACCTATCTCGAAAAAATTACTGAAGCCGAGTTTGAGGTTGCCGATATTACGACATCTCCAGGCACAAGGCGCCCAGCGCCACCCTTTACTACCGCTTCTATGCAGATCGAAGCTAACTCAAAGCTTGGATTTTCGACTCGTACGACTATGTCGGCTGCCCAATCACTCTATCAAGCTGGTCTAATTACATATCATCGTACCGATAGTCTCAACCTCTCCAAGCAGGCGATCGCAATGTGTGCAAGCTATATTGAACAACATTTTGGCAAAGAATACCTCAAAGTCCGCAATTTCAAGACTAAGTCTGCTGGGGCTCAAGAGGCACATGAAGCAATCCGCCCCACCCATATCGATCAAGAAGTAGCAGGAAAAACTGATTACGAAAAACGTCTTTACAAATTAATTCGCAATCGCACCTTAGCTACTCAAATGGCAGAGGCCAAAACTGAAAAAACTGTTGTAAAAATTACAACACCAGCCGCTAAGCCAGTTTTTGAGGCAAAGGGCGAAGTGATCGTATTTGACGGTTTTTTGAAGGCAACAGGGCGCATGAAGGAGGATGAGCTCCCAGCGCTCGCGATTGGCGACAAATTAAAGCCACTCAAGATTACTGCAAAGCAAAGTTTTTCAAAACCACCAGCACGCTATACGGAGGGGTCATTGGTTAAAAAACTAGAAGAGCTGGGGATCGGTCGCCCATCGACCTACGCTTCGATCATGTCAGCAATTCAGGCGCGCGGATATGTTGAAAAAGGTGAATCGGAGGGGGAACCGCGTGAGGTAATCCAGCTTACCTTAGAAAAGAAAAATATTAAACGCGAAACTGTGACCGAAAAAACCGGTTCGACTAAGGGAAAGCTAATACCTACTCCTATTGGTGAACTCCTAGCGGGCTTTTTGACCGATAATTTCGAAAATATTGTCGATTATCAGTTTACGGCCAACATCGAGGAGGATTTAGACAAAATCGCCGATCATAAGCTCGAAAGAGTCAAGATGTTGCGTGATTTTTACGGACCGTTCTCAAAAGAAGTCGCCAAATCCGACGATGCCGCTCGATACAATAACGCGCGTGAACTCGGAAAGGATGCCGAGGGGCGACCCATCTACGCCAAAATAGGTAAAAATGGCGGTTTTATCCAGGTGGGAGATAACGAAAAAACCACTGGCGAAAAGCCTCGCTTTGCACCTCTACCAAAAGGCAAAACCGTAAAGGATGTCACTCTAAAAGACGCTCTGAGGCAGTTAGAACTACCAGCTCTACCGAGAATGCTGGGCGAAGCAAAAGATGGCACCGAAATCGTTGCTGCTGACGGGCCATTCGGACCGTATTTAAAAGCAGGGAAGTATAACATTCCGATCAAGGATTACGATCCATACAAAATAGACTTTAAAACCGCTGAAAAACTCTATCAGGAAAAACTAGATTCTATTATCGCGGACTGGGGCAATATTATGATCATCAACGGTGCTTACGGACCATACATCAAGGGACCAGGGCGTTTTAATAATGTAAAAATCGATAAAGACCAGGATCCAAAGAAAATTACGCTCGAACAAGCTAAGGAACTATTAGATAATAAACCTAAACGTCGTGGGCGTTTTGCTAA
>CARSRA010000020.1 GCA_949063825.1 uncultured Candidatus Saccharibacteria bacterium | reverse complement strand
GGCAGTAGCACCTACAACGAAGTCTACAGCCGTGAGTTGGCGCCGAGGTATTAGATATGTCAAATAATCAAGAAAACGATAACGAAAAGAAAGGTTTCACCATTATCGAGGTGATGTTGGTGCTTGCTATTTCTGGGTTAATGTTAATCGGAGTGCTTGGTGGGACCTTTGATTCGATTCGTGTGCAGCGTTACAATGATTCGCTCAATGGTTTTGCAGAGAGTTTACGAAAAGTTTACAATGAAGTATTAAACCCACGCTCAAATGCTGGAGAGAATGGTGGCGCCTCAAATCAAGCTATTTATGGCCAGATTGTCGTATTTGGTTTAGATGGTCAAGGTGATAAATTTTACAATGCTACTTTAGTAGGTAAAGTTGAACCGCCCGAAAAAGAGGATAAGGATTTCATCAGATTATTAGCGCAGCAGGATATCACGATCAATTGTGATACAATCACCGAGCATGTAATGACTTGGGGATCAAAAGTATTCCGAAATACTAATCAGCAGTTCATAGGTACGGTAGTTATAGCTAGGTCGCCGCTTTCGGGCGTGGTGCATACTGCTGTGGGTACTGGTCTGGAATTTGATATTAAGACCGTAGGAAGATGTGAATCTAATAAGGCGGGTGAGCGATTTACGAATCAGATCAAAAACAATCCTGGTGAGTTTAAGACTACGTCCGATGTAAATTTCTGTATTAACTCAGATGACGCTCCGGTGTCGCGCGCAGTGCGTCTTTCGGCAGATGGCTCAAATACTTCAGCTGTGAATATTTTAAATGAGACCGACTCTCTCAGCGTGGGGTGCTAGTGATGAATACGATGAAACAAGTAAAACGTGGCGATACGGTAATTGAAGTGATGTTTGCTTTTGCAATCTTTAGTTTTGCGGCAATCCTAGCGATTGGCGTGATGAATGGCGGTGTTAATTCAGCTGAAACTACCCTGGAACTCTCAACCGCACGCAATGAAATGGAAGCTCAGGCTGAGGCTATACGCTTTATACATGCTTCTTATAATACTGGCGGGCAAACGCTTTGGAAGGCTATGATTGACAAAGCTGTCGACGCTGAGGTCGCTAGGAAAATGGGGGTTTTTGATCTGTCAAATTATGTTTTGACTCCAGATGAAGATGGAATCTCAGGATGTCAAAAGGTATATCGAAATTTAGACACAGATTTATCGAAGTCTCCGTTAGGAATCTTGAACGCGTTTGTGCTCAATACTCGTAAATTAGCCTTGAGTACTGATCCGGAAATAAACAGAAGTATCTTATATAGTGTCAAGAACGCTGATCAGACGGAGCTCTTTAAAGATAGTCCGTTAAATGCGCGAATTCTTTATCGATCAGATGATAAGCTCGCTGACTCCAATACTTCTGCTCTGAACCCGCTAAATTATGATCAGATCAGCGCCATAGAAGGCATATGGGTTTTTGTGGTGGGCGAGGAGAGGAGTGGCGGTCTACCACAATTCTATGATTTTTACATTGACGCGTGTTGGTATGGACCAGGAGCGAGGACGCCGACTGTAATCGATACTGTGATACGTCTATATAATCCGGAGGCTATATAGTATGAAAAAAATAAAGATAGGACAACAGAAATTAATCGACCAATCCAAAGCCGGTTTCACGATCGTAGAGCTCAGCTTAGCAATCGCTTTTATCGCATCATTATTGATTTTTGTGGCTGTGGTTACTAGCAATATATTGGCAATTTACCAAAAAGGATTGACGATTAAGGCAATTAATAGTGTAGGTCGGGGATTAATCGATAATCTTAGCAGTTCTATTACTTCAGCTCCAGCGCTAAGTGTTTCAAGCTCGTGTATGAAGATTAGCATGTTAGCTCCAACAGGATCTAGTGCTGTCAGCAATTGCATGGCTGACAACGCGTTACGTGGCTATATATATAATGCCAAAGTTGATAGTGACGGTAAGCAACTCTATGGTGTTTTTTGTACGGGTACTTACTCTTATGTTTGGAATACTGCTTATGGGATTAAAGACGAAAAAACAATCAGCGTACGGTATAATACAGATAACATGCTACCGAAGGATGCAAACGAAAGGTTAACTCTAGCGCGTTTTAAAGATCCGACTCGTCGTGTATGTACGGCATCAATGGACTTGCCAACATATAGAAGCCGTTTCGATGATTCCGCTAATTATGAATTGGACATTAGGAAATATGCTGATAATCCTAGTAAAGACATAGTTTTCCCCGAGCCTGAGACAAACTTGCTTGCCAGCAATGAGGTTAATCTTTTATTATACGAGTTAACGGTTTTTACGCCTAGTACTAATACTACTACTGGGCGATCATTATATACTGGGACTTTCATCTTGGCGACCGAGCGTGGAGGTATTAATATTGAGAATACTGGTGATTTTTGTCAAAATGTTGACGAGAACGGGGAATATGTTACTAGTAGTTTAGGAAATTTGGGAGCTGAGTTTAATTATTGTGCGATCAACAAATTTAATTTCGCCGCTAGGACGGCAGGAGGGCAGTAGGAATGAAAAGGCAGCTGTATTTAGAGACAAGAAAAGGCGTTACTTCGCTGTATGTAGTGATATTCGCTACGATTTTATTCGGTGTTATGACGTTAGGCTTCATTAAGCTGATGGTCTCAGAGTCATCTCAGAGTAGTGATGAAGAATTATCAGAATCTGCTTATGATGCGGCGATGGCTGGGGTAGAAGATGCTAAGGTAGCGGCTAGCAAATATTACACGGCAAAAAATAATGGCAGTCCAGTTAAGGCAGAGGATTTGTTTAGTAAGGATGACTGTGCTTTGCTTAAAAAATATCTCTACGGGGAAGCATCTGTTGGTGATGATGGGAACAGTGAAGTAAAAATCCAGGAATCGACCGATCCGAATACTAATACTCCAACTGAACAGGCCTATACCTGCGTTATTGTCTCTAATGAAGTCTCAGATTACCGTGGGACTATGGATTCGGCGAATAGAGTAAAAGTGATTCCGCTCAAAGTCTCTAGAGAGGATAGTACGCCTTATAAAATCCGTTTTTCTTGGTTTACAGCTGTAAATGGCACGAAAACTGAGAATCTTAATCACGGTGGATACCTATTAAGCAGCCCCGCATCGACAATCCCGCCAGCAATGGCGCTATCGGTGATTTCGGTGCCATTGCTGGCGGATGGGAGCGTTGACCTTAATAATATGCAGACTAATTCCAATAATTTTACGACCGTCCTCAGCTTACCAGCGACCCCAGATGCAAGTAATGATCCTAGCATAATATCGCGAGATGATCTTATCGCGCACTCTAATTCCGAGAGACCGGATGTTCATAAGCCAGTGCAAGTAGGCTGTCAATCGCCAGGCACGAATGTTGATGGCACGGTGAGGGAGTTCGCCTGCGTGACACAGCTTGAGACGGGGGGGTGTCTAGGTTCTGGGGAATGTTATGTCTATCTAGTCGCTTCGATGCCATATGGTACGATTACTTCGGACTTTAAAGTTGAAAAATTAGATTCTTTTGGCACCGTGATACCATTTAAGGATGTACAGGTCATAGTGGATTCTACTGGGAGGGCAAACGATCTTCACCGGCGAGTGGAGACTCGTCTCAGCCCGGCAGATGATTATTATCCATATCCGCAATTCGAACTAGAACTAGGTGGCAGTAGTGAGTCTGGCGCCGAGGATGCCCTAAGGAAGAACTTCTATATCACAGACAACTGCTGGCGAACTAGCAAGACTGCAAGCGGTATTTGTAATAACAATGGTAATTTGTAATAGCGGAGATTAATATCCACTAAATAAAGCGTTTACCAAATTCATGAGGTAAACGCTTTATTTTTTAGTAAATGCGATATAAATACTTGGTGGGTCGTGAGGGATTCGAACCCCCGACTTCCTCGGTGTAAACGAGACACTCTAGCCAGCTGAGTTAACGACCCGTGAAGCTATTATACCACAAAAATGGTGCTAGGGAACATTTTTCTTGGTATCGTAGTGGCAACTCGGGAAAAATGTAGTATAATAAAATTAGGTTAGTGACACCTGTTTTGATTTAAAGTAAGAGAAAGGATAAAGCCATGGAGCAAGTAGAAAAGATGCGACATACCCTGAGCCATGTTTTGGCTGCGGCGGTACAGGAGCTTTATCCAACAACTATTTTTGGGGTGGGGCCGGCGATAGAAAATGGGTTTTATTACGATATTGACTTCGACGGTGAGAAAGTTTCCGATAGTGATCTTGGCAGAATTGAGAAAAAAATGCGTGGACTTATTCAGCGCAAGCTTGAGATGCGAGAGCGCCAGGTAAGTCGCGAGGAAGCCCTAGCGTGGGCGAAAGATCAGGGCCAAAAGTATAAAATCGAATTGATCGAGGAGCTACCAGTAGACGAAGAAATCACCTTTTATGATATGGTCGACCCAAAGGATGGGAAAGTAATTTTCACCGATCTCTGCAAGGGGCCGCATCTATCTAATCTTAGTGAAGTGGGTGTATTTAAGCTCAAGCGAGTGGCTGGGGCATATTGGCGTGGCGATGAGAAACGCGAAATGTTAACGCGGATTTATGGCGTAGCTTTCTCGACCGCAGATGGGTTGACAGAATATGAGCAAAAGCAGGAAGAGGCTAAAAAACGCGATCACCGTAAGCTTGGTAAGGAGCTTGATCTATTTTGTTACTCAGAGCTTGTCGGTTCAGGGTTGCCATTGTTCACGCCGCGAGGAACGGTACTGCGCGATAAATTAAACGAATTTACACAGGGATATCGTACGGCTTGCGGTTATCGGAAAGTGACAATCCCGCATATTGCGAATGTTGAACTCTATAAAACGTCTGGTCATTACGAGAAATTTCCAGAACTATTCCAATTCGTGAGTCAGGAATCGGGTGACCACCTAGCAATTAAACCGGTTAGTTGTCCGCATCATTCGCAGATTTTCGCGAGTATGCCACGTAGCTATAAAGAGTTGCCAGTTAAATATCTCGAAACCACGATGGTTTATCGAGACGAGCGCAAAGGGGAGCTTGGTGGACTTTCGCGTGTACGCTCTATTACCCAGGATGATTCGCATATTTTTTGTACTGAAGATCAAGTTGAACAAGTTTTTGGTGAGCTGATTGAGAGCGCAAAGGACCTGTATAAAAAAGTTAATATGAAATTACGCCTGCGTCTTAGCTTCCGAGATGATGGGGATGGTTATATTGGCGACGAGAAGATGTGGGAAAAGGCGCAGACCGCTATTAAAAAGATGGCAGATGAGTTTAAGATGGAGTATACGGTGGCTGAAGGCGAAGCAGCAATGTATGGGCCAAAGATGGATTTTATGGCTACTGATGCTCTGGGACGGGAATGGCAGCTCGCGACTGTACAGCTTGATTATGCTTTGCCAGAGCGTTTTGATCTCGAGTATACTGATGCCGACGGTGGTAAAAAACGCCCGATTATGGTCCATGCGGCTCTGCTTGGGGCGATCGAGCGGTTTATGAGTATTTATATCGAGCATACGGCGGGTTGGTTTCCGATGTGGTGTGCACCGGAAATGGTCCGATTAATCACAGTGAATAGTGATGCGATTGATTATGCGAAAGAGGTAGAGCAGGCGTTAGCTGGCGTAGTATTGGAGAAGCCAATCGTGCGAAATGAGATGCGCTACGAGACCGATTATAGTGATGATTCTCTAGGAAAGAAAATCCGTCGCGCGACTAATCTTAAAATCCCAGTAATCCTGGTTGTGGGTCCGAAAGATGCGCAAAATCATACTGTAAGTATCCGGCTACAGGATAGCGAAGAAGTAGTGAAGCTAAATGATCTACAAGATTGGCTTAAAGAAAAAGGTGAAAATATCTATAAGTAATACCGACATGTCTATGAGCGGTAATATGCCCGAGGATAGTGATATATCCATGAATAGTAGTGTGCCTGGTATGCTACCTAAAAATAGCTCCCTGAGCGTTCTAGAGGCTCTGAAAAGCCGTTTTGATGACGTTTTTGATATAGATAGCGTTTTTGCTTACGATTTCGCCGAATTTTTCAATTTTTGTCGGTATTTAGGCTATTATGGCTATAGCCCAAAAGGTTTCAGAGGTCGCTTGCAATCTCCGGCTGAGTTTGTGGAACATCATTTAGGGAACTGTTGGGATCAGACCGAGTTACAGAGAGAATGGTTCGCTTTACACCATCAAAAAACGCAAACTTTTCTGCTATACTACTATGTTAGCGATGATTTTTGTCCTTCACACTCAATTCTAACTTACCAAAAGGATGGAAAGTGGCATTGGTTTGAGCCGATGTGCTATGGCAAAGGCGAAGATTACGTCGGAATACATGAATATGTTAATAAAAATGCCCTTCTAAGCGATTTTAGGGCTGTTTTTGGGCGTTTTGGGCAACAAAATGGGGTGATTCCAGAGGAAATAATTGATGATAAATGGTCGCTCTATCAATATGATCGACCTAAATATGGGATTTCCGATGAAGAATTTTACCGACATTGTCGAACGGGGAGGAAGATTTGGTGAGTTTTGACAAGACACTAGTGATAGTTGGTCCAACCGCCTCCGGTAAAACAGGGGTGAGCATTAAAATTGCTCAGGAAATTGAGCGACGCGCCAAGGAGTCGCCGGATGGTAATTTCTGCGGTTTTAAGGGTGCAGAGATTGTCTCGGCAGATTCCCGAGCAATTTATCAAGAAATGGATATCGGTACTGCAAAACCGACTTCAGTAGAGCAAGGGTTGGCGAAGCATTGGGGTATAGATCTAGTGAAACCGGGTGAAAGATTCACTGTGGCGGACTGGAAAGCTTATGCCGAAGTTAAAATTGCCGAAATTAGAGCACGAGGGAATCTACCTATCGTCGCAGGAGGGACTGGTCTCTATATTGATGCATTAGTCTACGACTATCATTTCACTGAACAAAATAAGTGTTCACAGTCTGATCGTCAAGAGATCTGTTCAAATTTTTTACTCATCGGTATTGATGCTGCTCCTGAGGTGTTACGAAAGAGAATTACAGAAAGAGCGAATACATTTTTTACTCAAGAGCTATATGAGGAAACGGAGAAACTGGCCCAAAAGTATGCCTGGGATACTCAGGCTATGAAAAGTAATATCTATCAATTCGCCTGGAGTTACCTGGAGGGGGATATTAGTTTGGAGCGTGCAAAAGAATTGTTCATATATGATGATTGGCATCTAGCAAAACGTCAGTTGACATGGTTTCGACGTAATCAAAATATTATATGGTTACCTCTTGCGGAAATAAGAGGATACGTGCTAAAATGTATTCAAGATGAGCAAAGAAACTAGCACTCCAATCGAAAAATTGTTCGGATCAAAGACCCGCGCCAAGTTGCTCGATCTCTTTTTTGCTAATACTACAAAGTCTTTTTATGTGCGCGAGATTACGCGCGTGATTGGTGAGCAGATTAATTCTGTACGCCGTGAGTTGACGAATCTTGAGAGTATCGGTATTATTCGAAACGAGACTTTTGATAATAAAGTTTATTATGCTGCGAACATGAAACATCCCTATGCGCATGCTTTTCAAGAAATCTTTGGAAAACGAGGCGCGGTGACACCGGTGCGGGTACAATCAGTGCGACGGGCGGCTGCTAATAATTGGGATGAGTACATCCGACCGATCGGTAAATACCTACGGGCGATGGCGTTGATGAATCGTGCGCCTGGGCAAGATGGGATCGATTTATTAGTGATCGGCGATGATCGTACCAAGAAATTGACTCGATGGGCCGAGGTGATTGAAAAAAAGCAAGGCAAACCGCTAGATTATGTCATTCTTAGCCGTGACGATTTTATTTATCGCAAGAGCGTCAAAGATCGCTTTGTGATGGAAATTTTAGAGATGGAAATTACCGAAATGTATGATCCGGAGGGGGTTATTACTGGTGATGAGGTGGCGTTTTAAGGAGGAAAATGTTTGAAATAGAATGTAAGAACCCAGATGAAATAATTTTAACAACCAAACAGACCCGGATTCGCTTTGATGTTGCGACGCAGACTATTGACGCTGATTTGGATGTTGGCCCGATCGTGGGGCCTGGCGAGTTTGAAATTGGCGATGCGGCGATCCGTGGTCTCGTGACCGAGAGCGGCCAAACAGTCTATGATATCAACATTAGTAATACTCATATTGGGATCATCGGCGGGGCTGATGATGCGGCGAAGCTGGATGAGCTCGGCATGGTTGATGTTCTCTGTACAAGTTCGGTGCGTGCGATTCGTGAGATTGAGCCAAAGGTTGTAATTGCGATGGGTAATATTGATGGTATGGTGACAGAACTTAAATTGACTCCGCGCGCTGAGAAGAAATATAAACTCAAAAATCGTGATGCGTTGCCAGTTTCGTTAGATGTGGTTGCGTTGAGTTAGTAATGGAATTTATCATAGAGACTATTATTGTTCTAGCTGTCATCCTATTCTCGATGGTGCTGCATGAACTGGCGCATGGGTTTGTGGCATATAAGCTTGGTGACGATACCGCTAAGGACGATGGTCGTCTTACTCTGAACCCGCTCAAACATCTAGATCCGTGGCTTTCGATCGCGATGCCATTATTATTGCTTTTTTCAGGTGGACCGGTCTTTGGGGGCGCGAAGCCCGTGCCAGTAGATTCAAGTAAACTCAAATGGGGCGCTTGGGGCATGGCTTTAGTGTCAATAGCAGGGCCTCTGACGAATTTTTTGATTGCGTTTGTAGCGTTTTTGATCGGATTCTACAGTGGAGCTCTAGATTCGGCTGGACTGGTTGGGCAAGTTTTTGTAAATCTAGTCATGGTCAATCTTGGTTTCGGAATATTTAATCTTATCCCAATTCCGCCACTTGATGGCTCAAGGGTGCTCTACGCGCTTGCCCCGGACGGAGTTCGCTCACTGATGGATAGAATTGAGCCTTACGGGATTATGATAGTGTTATTATTTGTGATGGCTGGATCGGGGATTCTAAATCGGCTCATGCTCGGAGGGATACAGGGGATGCTAAAATTATTCTATACGGTTGTTGGTTTGACGGGCTAAAATCTTAGGCAATGAGCGAAAAATCGTCATAATAGCTGAGCCTATGTTATAATTAAAGTAACCCTAGCGGCGGCATGATTTTCCTGAATAATCATGTTTTAGGGATTTCGTGGCATTATCTCCGTGGAGGTAGCGCATAAGATTTTACCCACCTTGTATATAATACAGGGAAAACATCGTCGCTGGGGTCATGCATGATTAGCGAACTGTCGCTTCACAATGGTGTTGCGAGTGTTTGTTATCAAAACTATTAGGCTACTCTTGGTAGCTGTTCGGTGTCGGTCCACTACCGATGCATGGTCAATAGATGATTTATAGAGGTAAAGAGGGTGAAACAACGCATTCGGGTCGCCGGGATCGTACAAAAAGGTGGCGAGATTCTAATCATGAAACGAGTGGCTGGTCGCAATGAGAGCGCGCCGACTTGGGAAATCCCGACCGGAAAGATTAAATTTGGTGAACAGCCAGAAGAAGCGATGGATCGGATGCTCGAGGAATATCTTGGTATCGAATTGACTGAAAAGACCGAGCTCAAAGATGTAATTACCTTTATTGCGCCATCTGGGTCAAGTCAGTTAAATAACCTATATATTATATATACGGTAGTACTATCAGAAAAAACTAAGATTGATCCGACCGAACGATATACTTCTTATAAATATATTAAGCCCGAAGATCTGGGTAATTATTGTTTGGATGAAGCTAGTATTGTTGCTCTTGAGATTGAGGGGCGTGAAGCCGGGCATGGTAATTATCGCGAGGCGGCTAATAGTGCAACAGTTTACGTTGATGGGGCAAGTCGCGGTAATCCTGGACCGTCGGGAATTGGTTACGTGATCATTGATGAGAATGGGAACACTTTAGCTGCAGGCGGAGAATTCATCGGTTTTGCAACTTCGCGCGTAGCGGAGTACTATTCGTTAAAATTGGGAGCGATGAAAGCTTTGGATTTAGGGTTAAAGTCGGTACGATTTGTTGGCGATAATTTGATGATGATTAATCAAATGAAGGGGATATACAAGGTTAAGAACCGAGACTTGATCGCGATTTATGATGATATCCAAGAGATTTTGCAGAATTTTGAAGCTTACGCTTTTATTCACGTTAAACGCGAACAGAATGTCAAAGCTGACGCGAATGCCAATATGGCGATTGACGATCATTTCAGCAAGCCGTAGTGATAATTCCTTGCATTTGGATGATTTTTGTGTTAGAATAAACATGAGCCCAAAAGGCAATCGCTCATTTGAGAGGAAAGTCCGGGCAACATAGGACAGGGTAGTCGTTAACGGCGACCGTCCGCAAGGACAGGGAAAGTACCACAGAAACTTAAACCGCCGCAGATTTCTGCGGTAAGGGTGAAAAGAGTGAGGTAAGAGCTCACAGCGCAAAGTGGTGACACTTTAGCGAGGGCAAACCCTACCCGTTGCAAGGAGTGCCAACAAACTTTGGTCCGAAGATGCACGCTCACCGCTAGAGCCATAGAGCAATTTATGGTCAAGATAGATGGTTGCCAGTTTGCCGGAAGGCGAACTACAAAACCCGGCTTATCGAAGGCTCATCCAACAAAAAATCAGGTGAATCACCTGATTTTTTGTTGGACATGTATCAGCTAAAGCCTACTTGATCAAACCTTTTTTCTTCAAAGTTCTAAGCGCCGAGGTCGAAACATTCACCTTTTGTTTACGACCGTCAATGATCATAGTTTTTTTCTGTACATTCGGCTTGAAAACTTTACGAGTTTTACGCTGCGAGAACGAAACATTATGACCATACATCTTGCTTTTGCCACTGATTTCGCAAATTGCCATTATTTTGCCTCCTTTTTTACGGTTTCCACGATGGCTTTGAAGGCTTCTGGTTGATTTACGGCTAGCTCAGCGAGAATTTTACGATCAATTGCAATACCTTGAGCCTTGAGCCCTGCGATCAACTGGGAATAGCTGAGGTCAAGCTCGCGTGCAGCGTTATTAATCCTAGTAATCCAAATACCCCTCAAATCGCGTTTGCGATTACGGCGGTCGCGATAACTATAACGTAGGGATTTGATTACACCCTGTTTTGCCATTCGATAGCTACGGGTGCGGTAATGTTGCATCCCCTTAGCTTGATTCAAAATCTTCTTGTGTTTTGCCCGTGCAGGCACACCACGTTTTACTCTCATTTTGTGCCTCCTAGCGCGGTCTTAACATTTTTAGCGATCTTGCCTTTTACGAAAGCGTCAGTTTTCATATTGCGCTTGCGTGACTTAGATTTTTTGGCAAGAATATGGTTACCAAAGGCACGTTCGCGAGACAATTTACCGGAGCCGGTAATCTTGATCCGCTTTGCGGTACCTTTGTGTGTCTTGATTTTTGGCATTTCTTAGCAAAAACCTTTCCTTTAATTAATATTCAAAGTACGATCAGGCGACCGTTAAAGTAGGAAATTACTTCTTCCGAATCGTGGCTGATAAGTTGCGCCCCGCAAACTGAGCCTGACCTTCTTGAACGATATTGATTTCTTCAGTGATAAGATTGATGATTTTATCGAGTGCCGTTTGGCCCAGCTCTTTGTGTGCCATCTCGCGTCCTCGAAAGATTATCATGATCTTCACGCGATCACCATCATTTAGGAATTGCTTCATTTTGCGAACCTTAATAT
>CARSRA010000019.1 GCA_949063825.1 uncultured Candidatus Saccharibacteria bacterium | reverse complement strand
CAAAGTTACGGTAGTCGCGGTCTAGGCTTCGCCATCCGCTGCGTTACACGGGAGGGATAATATAGGCCCGTATGATCACCAGAGAGGGTTGGAAGAATTAACTGTAGCACCTATTCGTGTTCCTCGTGTGTTTTTCGCATCGGTACACGAGATATTCAATGATCTAGAGATACTTCAACCTGCAACTGGTGAGAATATGCATAGGATCTTCTCCATAGCCCTTTTGGATATACCCTGACGCTGAATAGAAACTTGATCATATCTAGGAGTCAGTGGAGTCTCTCAATATCCAAAAGGGCTATGAAGAAGATTGCTTCGCATTACTATTCATCCTACTTCGCGGTGCAGCGTAGGGGGTAACCGCTGCTACGACCGCTGTAGCCCTGCGGAGTAACATAGCTGCTATAGAAGTATAGCCTGTAGGAGTCCGACGAAGAGTACGCCGTACGCGACCAGAAGACCCCCCATGTAGTAACATTGTACAACGAGCCCGAAGTATTGCTGTACCAGCCAGCGTAGGCAAAGTCGAGGGGACTGCTACGCAACTTGGTAGATCCAGCACTATTACTCGTAATACCATAGGTAGTAGTGATGAGGGTAACGTAGTTGTCTTTGGTGGGGAGGGTCCAGCCTTTGGGGCAGACGGAGCCGGTAGCATTACCGCTGGTAGTAGACGCATTAGTAGTTCCGCCACAAACAAAAAAAGACCACTTTAGTCTTCTTTGTAACCTTGTGGCGGAACCGACGAGACTCGAACTCGCGACCTCTGCCGTGACAGGGCAGCGCTCTAACCAACTGAGCTACGATTCCACTTCCATCATTATAACCCACATCACCCAATTCTGCAAGGGTGATGTGGAAATTTCTATGAATTATTTTGATAGCTCACTGAGCTCTTTCATATATACCGCATCATCAATTACACCAACGATCGCCGCAATGATCATTACTGCACCGACTACCTGTACGATGAAACCAGCCCCAGCATAAATAATCAAGTAAATACCAAGCGCTAGCATCAATAACGAAAGAAGAAGTACATAAAACCAATTTTTAGCGCCTACTGCGTGTAGTTTTATCGCAGCATTAAGTCGCACTAGCGCACCATAAATCATCCATGCACCAACTACTATACCGATAGCATCGCTTAATTTTTCCCAAAGGACCACAATTAAAATACCGAAGATCAAGGCAATCACGCCGTACAATAGATCATTATTATAAAAGTCACTTTTACCGTGAATTACGAAATAGTTGACAATTTTATATACACCCTTCACCATCAAGAAGATGCCAATGATATAGAAGATAATTTGCGTGATCCAATTTGGATTCGTAATCAAGAATACGCCTAGCACACCGACCACGACCGATTCTAGAATTGATAACCAATTCGTGCTTTTTGCGCGGCGAATCAATATTTGCTCTGCGGCCTTATCGCTCTTAGCTGTGCTTTTAGTATTACTAACATTTGCGGATTTTTTAGAACGCACAGAGCTACTAGCCTGCGACGTCGTTTTCTTGGCACCCGACTTTTTTGTTGCCATTTTGCCTCCTATTTTATTCTTGTCACTATTATAGCATAAGCGTATTATGAATTCGCCTTTTCGTCGAATTCTTCCATAGAAGAAATCAAGACCGCGCGCGGCTTATGCCCTTCGGCCGGACCAATCACGCCGATTTGCTCCAGCCAAATTGCGAGACCAGATACAAAACCATGCCCCTTACCAAGCCAAGTTTGCAGAGACGAAGTAGAGAATTTACCGTTTTTCAGAGTGATTTCGATTGCCTTTCGAACAATTGGATCATTTGGATCAAATCGACGTCCGAGTCCACCTTCCAAGCCGCCCATTGGCTCCATGCCTTTGATTTGTACTGGCTGTGAGATTACATCGTCATTATAATCTGGTCCACGTTGTGCACGCAAAAATGCAGTCAACTTCGCAATATCCTCATCACTCGCCCAGGCACCCTGGATACGCTTCGGTTTACCCATCATCTCCGTTGTCAACATCAACATATCGCCTTTGCCAAGAAGCTTCTCTGCGCCAGTCATATCTAGCATCACACGCGAATCAATTTGACTACCAACCGCGAATGCAATCCTACCCGGGATATTAGCTTTAATCAGACCAGTGATCACTTTTACTTCAGGACGCTGTGTTGCAAGAACTAAATGAATACCGGCTGCACGTCCTTTTTGAGCAATACGGACAATCGGCATCTCGAGATCCTTCCCTGCCGTCATCATAAGATCAGCCATCTCGTCGATCAGGATCACGATATATGGCATACGTTCACCTTCGTGTGCAGTCTTCTCCGGCTTAGAAGCGTCATCCTTGGAATCTGCTTCGGTAACTTCAATTTTTTCTATCGGCTGTTTCTTCTGATCAACAGCATTCTTAGCCATTTTAGTATTATAGTCACCAATATTCTTGACCTTCTCTTCCGCCATTAGGGTATATCGTTTTTCCATTTCATTCACCGCCCACTTCAGTGCAGAAAGAGCTTTCTCGGTCGAAGTAATAATTGGCGCAAGTAAGTGTGGTATGTCCTCATATTGAGCCATTTCAACCTGCTTTGGATCAATGATAATCAACTTCAAATCACTCGGCGCGTTTCGATAAAGTAACGAGGAAATTAAAGTATTGGTCATTACCGATTTACCAGAACCGGTTGTACCAGCAATTAACAGATGCGGCATTTTACCTAAATTACCTACGACTGCTTTGCCGGAAATATCTTTACCGACCGCAAAAGTGAGCGGCTCAGTGGTCTTTTTCCATTCATTACTATCCAAGACCCCGCGCAGACGCACTTCAGCTGATTTGCGATTTGGTAATTCTACGCCAACCAGTCTAGTACCCGGGATCGGCGCCTCGATCCTGATCTTATCCATTGCTAAATTCAGAGCTAACTCTTTGTCACGTGCTACGATCTTCGAAAGATTCACACCCTGCGGAGGACGCATCGTATACTGCGTAACGCGCGGTCCTACATTTGCGCCTTCCATTTCCACTTCGATACCAAACTCAGATAGTGTCGATTGAATCAGCTTCGCATTCTGTTGGATATCGCCTGAATCAGCCGAATTCTGCCTTTTTTCTAACAAACTCAATGTTGGCATTTTCCAGTTCGGATCATTCACCTGTGTCAAAGCGCGATCAGAATTTTCAGTACTTACCGGTTTTTTCTCGTTCTTCTCCGGCTCAGAAACCTTCATTTTATCAATCTTGTCCGCCTTCTTACCAAGTCCCATCTTTCCAAACACCCCTACCTTTGGCTTGGGTGATGGTGCTGGGTCTTCGACAGGAGTAGCTTTATTCACCTTAATCTCTAAGTCATCCTTCTTTACGGCTTTGACTGGCTTTTCCGCTACCCTCCTCTTCGGAGTATCTTCGACTTCTTTAGTGCGGAACATGTCACCAATCTTTTCCGCTACCGCCGAAGGATTAGTCTGCGTGATAAACAGCGTCGTTACAAAAATCAATATAACATAAATAATAATCGCTACGCTGCCATCAAGCAGCTCAGTAATAAAGCCGTTCATCCAGTCACCCACAACACCACCGTTTTGTTCAGATGTATCCATCGAGCTGAGCCCAAACGCCCCTGCCACCCAAATAATTAGCAGTATCGACGCGATCCAAACTACCGGCGCCAGTTGATTATTCTGATCTTTGAAAATTTTATACGCCATCCAAAACAGCAGGAGTGGTACTAGAAATTTCCCACTACCAATAACAGTCGTTAAAGTGTCATCAACTGAATTCAAAAATGCACCACCATCACCCATCCAAGTAAGGATCAAGAAGACACCAATTAGCGCCAGCAAAATCGCTACGATCTGACGCCAAAAACCACCTGGAAGCTCATGCGCTGGGGTAGATTTTTTCTTCCCTCGCGTAGTTTTCCGGGCTCTAGGATTTTTCTTAGTTGTATTCCTCCGTTGTGCCACGGTCTCATTCTAACATAAAAATCTCTTCCCGAAAAGTAAAAAGCCCCGAAGGGCCTTTTACTACTGTTCGATTCCGCGCATTGTGAGACTTAACCGCCCACGATCATCAATTGCGACCAGCTTCACTTTTACTTTCTGCCCCTCTTTTAGGACATCACTAACTTTATCAACCCGTTTATCGGAGATTTGACTAATGTGTAACATCCCATCAACTCCAGGCAAAATCGTCACAAACGCCCCAAAATCCTTCAGAGTTGCAACCGTCCCATTATAGACTTTACCTACTTCCGGATCTTCGACCAAGCTCTTGATCCATTCTACGGCACGATCAATCGCCGCCGCATCAACTCCAGAAACTGTCACAAGTCCTGAGTCATCGATATCGACCTGAGCGCCAGTTTCGGACGTAATTTTATTAATCGTCTCACCACCTTTGCCAATAATTGTACCGATCTTATCAACTTCCACCATAATCTTTTCAATCCGGGGCGCATACGGCGAAAGCTCTCCCTTTGGATTCGGGATCACACTTAGCATATGATCAAGGATAAACATTCGCCCATCATGTGACTGTTCGATAGCTTTCTCAAGAATTTCTACTGGTAGACCATGCACCTTCATGTCCATCTGCAGAGCTGTTACGCCTTCAGTAGTACCCGTGACCTTAAAATCCATATCACCGGCAAAATCTTCGGCATCCATCAAATCTGTTAGTACGTACGACTTATCAATATCGTCAACAGTAATTTCGGTACCTACCGGTACATCCATCATCAGCCCCATCGCAACTCCACTTACCGGGCGCTTCAAAGGAACGCCGGCATCCATCAATGCCATACAACTAGAGCAGGTTGCCGCCATAGAAGTAGATCCGTTCTGGCTCATGATCTCGGTCACACTTCTAATTGTGTACGGGAAATCCTCCTCGCTTGGTAAAACTGGCATAAGTGCCCGCTCCGCTAAGTAACCATGACCAATCTCTCGTCGCCCAGGACTGCCAATACGCCCCGGCTCACCAACAGTATAACTCGGTGCATTATAATGATGCATATAGCGGCGTTTACCATCGTTCACTTCCATAGTATCAACGACCTGCGCAAAAGAAAGCGGCGCCAAAGTCACAATATTCATCGCCTGAGTCAGACCCCGCGTAAATAAACTTGAGCCATGCACCCTCGGCAAAATCCCGACCTGACTCGAAAGCGGGCGCACTTCAGTTAATTTTCGCCCATCCGGACGCACACCATCTTCCACGATCCTACGTCGCACCTCATGATGCACAGCGAGATCAAATGCCTGCTCATACTCGCTTTGCAATCGTTCCGTATAATCGGCAATTTTTTCTGCTTCAGTCTCACCTTCGCCAAGCTCCAAAGCCAACTCGGTATTCATTCGATCCCTTAATTCGCTAATCTTATTCTGACGATCGATCACATTTCCGCGTACATCGCCAAGCTTCCCTCCCGCCCAAGCATCTACTCGCTCTTGGATACTCTCGTCCGGTAGCACAAGAGTATAATCTTGTGTCTCTGGTTGTACTTTCTCGGCTAACTCACGTTGTAAATCTAGCATCGGCTGAACATTTTTCACTGCCCAATGCATCGCCTCGATAATCATTGCTTCTGGGACTTCGTCCGCCCCAGCTTCAACCATCATCACTTTACCATCCTTACAAGCCACTACTAAATCAAGAGTCGATTTTTCTCTTTCCTCCGGCGTCAAGAAAGCCTTAAACTCGCCGTTAATCCGACCAATCCGGAGCCCAGCGATCGGTCCATCAAACGGCGTGCCCGAAAGCATCAGCGCGCTAGACGCCGCCAACATCGCGATCACATCAGGTCGGAAATTCGGGTCCATCGAAAGGACCGTTGTTACTACCTGCACTTCTTGACGGTAACCCTTCGGGAAAAGTGGACGAATTGGGCGATCGATTAAACGCCCCACTAATACTGCTTCATCCGCCGGCTTACCTTCGCGTTTGATGAATTTTGAACCGCTAATTTTCCCAGCAGCATAAAATTTTTCTTCATAATCAATCGTGAGCGGGAAAAAGTCTTGTATCACGGGTTTTTGACCCACTACCACCGATCCGAGTACAACCGTATCACCATAAGTCACCAATACAGACGCTGTCGAGCGGAATCCTACTCGGTTCACCTCAAGAGTTAGTTTACGACCTAAGAGCTCAGTTGAGACAGCCAAGGTCTGTTTACCACTAGGGTTTATAATGTTCATTCATTCCTTTCTAGGAAAACTCCAGAGAGCAATGCTCCGACAAGCACAGCTCTCTACAGTCTTCCCTTGTTAAGTGTATATGACCATAATATCATAAAAAGGCCGACCCTACTAGGTCGGCCAACGAAAATAGGGCGATAAGGGGGAATTGTAAAAACAAAACCGCCCTGTCTGGAATGCTTATTAAGACTTCAAGTATTCAATTTTAGCTTCTTGTGCAGAGAACTGTTCGGCAAAATACCGCTCGATAACCTCTACGGCCATCGTGCCAAACAGGTTCATTAACCGGTTTGCCTCACATGTACCCAGTGGCACAGTATAGTATTTCTCCCCACTGTGCCACGCCCATGAGTATTGCCAGTTATCATCATTCTCAGCAGTAACCTTGTGCAGCCGGTGCGCCCCACAAACGCCTTTGGCCATGCTCCGATAGAAATCCACCGTCAGCTGGTCTTTCGTCTTCGATACAATATACGTGATGCTCATGCGATTACGCTCGCTTGAGCCATCATGACACATTTTGTTCATCCAAGCTGGCACATCTTTACTCTCGCACTGAAAACAGTGCTTGAGCTTCAGTAGCTCCTGCTCAATTACTCTTGAATCAAGGGTAGCACCCTCGGTTATTTTAACGACTATTTTGCCGTTATATATCACGCCGTCGTCATGCTTGGATATATCTATCTTTAAAATCAAGGGCAGGGATAATACTGAATCCCGCTGAATGACCCCCCCCCTGATCGTAGATTTTAGATCCATCTGTGCAGTTTCCTCCGCACTGCCATTTCCACAACAAGTATCCAATTTTTTTCGCTCCTTTGCTAAGTTTCTTGGTGGCTCAAAAAATAGCCCCATACTTCTATTGTATCACACTTATTGTAAAAAGTCAATGATATTTCGCTTAAAACCAGAAAAGCACGCCCGAAGGCGGCTTTTCAATTCAACGGCGACGGTGTCGCAAGAATATCTTATTTTCTGAGCCCGAGGGTAGAAATCGTCTTTTTGTAAGTCTCGAAATCATTCTTCTCAAGATATTTGAGAAGCTTCTTTCGCTGACCGACCATCTGCATCAAACCACGCTTTGCCATGTAGTCGTGCTTGTTCTCTTTGATGTGCTCGGTCAATTCCTTGATCCGCTCAGTCAAGATCGACACCTGCACTTCTGGCGACCCAACATCCGCCTGACTACGTGCAAGCTTTGCCATCGCCTCAGCCTTTTTCTCTCTAGTAATCATATACCAGCAATTATAGCACAGGATATCCTAAGTTTCAACCCTATTTTGTAGCCATTTTTCTAGAGGCAAAGCATCTTGGACCCTCCACTGCCCCACCTCGGTACGACGTAGCGCAGTTAAATATGCACCAACGCCCAAGGTTTTGCCTATATCTTCTGCAAGCGCTCGGATATAGGTTCCACTCGAAACCTTCACTCGCAAAACCAATTGCGGCCATACATAGTCCAATATTTCTAATTCATAAATCATGACTTTGCGCGTCGGCATCTCAAGCGGTTTACCGGCACGAGCCAACTTGTATGCTCGTTCGCCGTTAATTTTCACAGCCGAATATTCTGGCACTTTTTGTGAGTTTTCCCCAACAAATTTTTCCACACAGTTTTCCACAGTTGTTTTGTTCGGGATTTTGCGAATTTTTTGTTCGGTTTTTTGATCTATATCTCTGTTTTGCTGACCTGTAGCAGACTCAAGCGGACATAATCCCCCACCCAACTCCTCTTGCCGTAATTCCGTAATCTCTCCTTCCGGATCACCGGTTGTCGAGATCGCGCCAAGACGAAGCGTTGCGATATACTCCTTATCAAGCTTCAGAAATTCTCCGGCCCGCTTAGTATTCTCTCCCGTAAGCAAAATAAGTAGTCCCGTCGCAAAAGGGTCAAGCGTACCAGTATGACCAACTTTGACCCGTTTGACTCGCTGGTACGGTTGTCCAGTTTGCTGAGACACTACAAGACGACGCCGATTCTCCTCTTCGGTTAGTATCCGTCTAACGCGCGCAACCACTCCAAAAGACGACATTCCGGTCGGTTTGTCAATTAGAATAATCTCATTTTTCATGTAGTAATTATAGCACTATGCTGGTGGTGCCATAGTCGATTGATCAACTGGTGGCTGTGGTGGTGGCGGTAAGACACTATCTGGACGACCCGCTAGCTCACCATTCACCGATGGTGGCATCAAATTATCAACATTAATATCATCTTGTGGCACAGTCCCCTGTGGCATAGAAGGAGCTAAATTTTCTTGCGGTACCATACTCGGAATTGACATGGCTGCTGGATCTGGTCCTAGATCTGCTCCCATCCCACCAGCCAAATTCGCTGCCGGATTATTGGGGAGAGTTGTATCTGGGCTCATTGTCAGATTACTAGGCGGAGTAACACCCGGATTCACCGCTGAAGTATTAGAAATCGGCTGGTTCAACGGGTCAAATGGCGGCATCGCTGCCGTATCCGTCATCGCGCCCTGATTCAAGTCTGGGTTTACTGCCGAAATATCAGTGTTCACAGTTGGCATAACGATTGTCGGCGTATTATCAGGAAGCTCTTCCGGAGCATGTTCTACCATCAGATTATCATTCGGCACTTCAGGCTCTTCCTGCGAAATCTCGTTGCCTTTAATATTGGCTGAAATCAACTGTTGATCAGCACCCATCCCCATCAGCTTCGAAGCCAACCCGAGAGTATCCGAATTCGTACGGCTATTCGAGAAACGATCTGTCGAAGCAACAATACCAGTAAGTAATGCGGTTGCGATATCTTTATCAAGCGGTTTATCATCGCCTTGCATCTCGAGGATCAATTGCGTCACCATTTCACAAACTGAACTTGCAGTCGGATTACTCCAATCAATTTCACCAAACTTCCCTGGCGCGCTCGTTGTAATATTTACCGTCGAAGCACTATGCATGATCCGACCATGTTCCTCCAAAGCAGCATCAAGCTCATCCGGACTTGCAACATCTAACGCAATCACAAAATCAACATTATATTCCCCATGCGAAAAAGTTAAGTCGTCTTCAGTGATCTTAGCTCGATATGGCGTGATGAAAACTTTGACATAATCACCTTCCAATTTGTAACGCAGATGATCGGCTTTTTCTTTACTCAGCGCAACAATAAAATCTTGTAAGCTATCAGTATTGGTTTCGAAGGTCGCTTCCGGTTGCAAAAATTCTAGCCCTTCGGTAATCCGACCAGAATAAATTGCCGTTACGTGACGCTGAATACCATCAAGATACAACGTAAGACCAATCGCAGCCGCAATATCATCAACCGACGGATTGTTCGAGAGCGTAATCAAAATATTCTCTGAGGAACGAATTTTCTCAATAATCTTTTTAACCATATCGGCCTGTGCAACTTTGCTAGGAGCTTTAGGCGTTTTTTGCTTATTATCAGTTTTACTATCCCCCAAAGTTTTCGCCTGAGCACTGTCTCCGACATTATCGCTAGCTGATTTCGCATCTGCATCGCTACCTGCTGGTGCGACTTTATCAACCGGCGGCTGCAATGGCGGGATACCCATCGTCGAAACATCATTACTTTCACCTCCAGTCACCGCAGCTCCCCCTCCAGGCATAGGCGCCGAGCTAGCTGCACCCGCAGACGCACTTGCTCCTGGCACAACTGGCGCTCCAGGAGCGTTAGTATTTGGTGGAGTTAGATTTGGTATGCCCATGGTCGCGTTCGATACGCCAGCCACGTTCGCTGAAGGCGGCGTAACCATAGTTGGAGTAGTTAAATTTTGATCTTGCATGCTCTTTTTGATTTAGTTTTTGTTTATAAACTTAATTACTTCCATAATAGCACATCGTATCCAGAAAAACAATAGCGTTTTAGACTTGAATATAGATATTGTTCACGATATTATAATATAGCTCGGTATTTACATTGCATAACACCTAGTTAATACGTTATAATTGGCTTATGGCAAATAATCTCAACTCATCACACCTCGCCTCCCCGTCTGCCTAATCATCGCCACTGTTATCGTGCATTTTCATAAAATCATGGTCGAGCGTAACCAACCATCGGCAAAATGACCCCACTAGGATCTAGTTCGCTGCCAACCTTAGGCTGTTCTTAGTACTAAACCAAACTAAATATCCACCGGGGTTTCGCCGGTGGATATCTTCTAGCTTCACCTAGTGAGAATAGGTAGGTTATTTTGTTTCTTTAGAATCGCTTTCCTTCTCGGAACTCTTTTTAACTTCAGCTTTTGTCTCTGACTCTGCGGTTGTAGTGGTCTTTGCAGCTGGAGCAGCCTGCCCAGCGACTTCGCCCTGATATTCGGCTGAGCCATAGCCTAAAATCGGCATAAAGATAAAGCTAAGGAAGAACAACCCTAAACCATAGATCGGGTCTTTGCCAAATTTCTTTGCTAACTCAAAGAACATATAAATATTCACTACTGGAAGGAAGATACTAATCACAAACAGTGCGATATTAACATTAGCCATCTTATACAGGCAGTAATTATTGTAGAATGGTACGACACCTTCCCAACCTTTGTAGCCGCCCTTTTTATAGACACCCCAGGTCAATGCCATATTAATTAACAGACCTAGTACGACTGAGGTTAAAATAAATAGACTAAGTCCAGCTAAAAACTCTCCTAGATAGGCAGCAGCATCTACGTTTGAGTTACCGTAAGCTGTTGTGCGATATGTATAAGTCGCGGCGAGTATATCCATGTTTTCTCCATAAATTAATATATTATTTACTTTTAATATACTACGTTAAGAGTGTTTCTGCAAGTCAGACATCCTAGGCAGCATTAGTATGTACCGCCGTCACATCATCAAGATCATCAATCGCATCTAATAATTTCCCTAGTTTCTCGCCATCTTCATCACTAAGCTCGATTGTGGTAGTAGGAATGTATTTGAGTTCCGCTTCTGTCACAGTCAAACCATTGTCAAGTAAAACTTGGCGCGTTTTCATAAGGTCACTCGGCGCAGTAATGATCTCTAGACCATTCTCAGTTTCATCAACATCCTCTGCTCCTGCCTCTAGCGCCACCATCATTGCTTCCTCACCGGACTCCTTGGTCATGATCCAGCCCTTACGTGCGAACTGGAACATTACCGAGCCTGGGTCCGCCATCCGACCACCATTCTTGGATAGCATATTGCGCACCTCTGGCATAGTGCGATTCTTATTATCAGTCGCAACCTCAATGATAATGCCTGCTCCGCCTGGACCATACCCTTCATAGGTTTCCTCAATCAGCGCCGCCGCACTTTTGTCCGCCACGCGTGCAATCGCACGTTCAATATTTGCTTTAGGCATATTCGCCTGGCGCGCTTTCTCTAATACCATAGCGAGTGACGGATTCATATTAGGATCAGTGCCACTACGCGCAGCAATCGCAATTTGATTTGCGATCTTTGTAAATAATGCTCCTCGTTTTGCATCCACAACCGCTTTTTGACGCTTAGTGGTAGCCCACTTGCTATGTCCAGACATACAATTTTCCTCTCAAACTTATTTAAATTATCTGACCAAAATTGGTCTATTTGTTTAATTATACCATATGACGCATAAATAGGGCAGCCTATGCTTGACAAAAAGCTTATAGTATGATAAGATGACTATAGTTTCCGACTGGGGTCGGTAGTTATTTTGTTGCACAAAAACCGATATCCATAATTTAGAAACCTATTTCGGAGATACTTTTATATTCAGTTTAGATCTCTTGGATCTTAGCCCAAATATAACGATGGGCCTCCTGGGTCAGGGTTTTCTCTAGCTCGCTGCTAGAAATCCACAAAACTTCCGCGATCTCCTCTTCATCTCGAGAACGCGATTGTTGTTTCTCGCTAGCTAGCGTACCGTAAACCATATGTATCGTAATATGTCGATTCACATCTTTGTGCGCAGCATAAAAATTATCATAACAAACCTCAGGAATCTCTTTTAATACATCGAAATCATCATAACCGGTTTCTTCTATCACTTCACGCTTAGCGGCCATAATTGGGGTCTCTTCACCTTCAATCCCACCCATCACAAAATCAATCCAACCGAATTTACGATTTTGGACACAGAGATATTTTTCCTCGGTAGGGTGTTTAATCGCCACAACCACCACTTCGCGCTCTGTCATGGGCTTATCTTCACGAATCGCTGAATCACCTTTTCCGAAAAATTCTTTTGCCATAGCTACCTCCACAATTATCAATACCCTCAGTATATCACAAACAATTGAAGGCTTCATCTTTGAACTAGAAATACCACCCAGCCACGAGCTGAAGCTCTTGCCAACGTGGTATTGGCGGAAGCGAGAGGATTCGAACCTCCGAGACATTTCTGCCCACACGATTTCGAGTCGTGCGCCTTCAACCACTCGGCCACGCTTCCGTATATAATTATAACATAGACCACCATATATGAGAAATACTTATTAACTCCCCTCAACTTTGCCTACACTGGCTACTACAATTACACTTCGGGCAAACTGAGC
>CARSRA010000018.1 GCA_949063825.1 uncultured Candidatus Saccharibacteria bacterium | reverse complement strand
GACTTGCTCTAGCGGTTCATCCATGATCACCTCGCGCCATAAATATGCCAGTAAGCGTCCTAATGGACCAAATTTATGGAACTGTTGATGAGCACCCCGAATCGCAAGATCAAACAGCATTTCTCGCGGCATACTCATAAAAAATCCTTTAATATCCATTTTTACGAAATAAGCCCTTTTAGTATATCCTTTAGTCTGCACGCCAATATGATGCGCCGCCCTTCGTACGCCATAGTCCGTGCCTTTCCCTACGCGGCAAGAATAAGAATCACGCACAAAATACTGGTTCCACCACGAGATACAAATATTAATAATCAAATGGTGCACGATCCGATCACGAAAACTAGCTGCAAATATTTCTCGAATTACCGGATCAAAAACAATAAATGTTTCACTACGCAAAGGATGATATCGTCGCTCAGCAATTTCAACCGCTAACCGATAAATATTATCAAACAAATTCGACTCAATGCGCTGAACATCATATGTACCGCGTTTACCTGGTCGAGCTTCAACATAAGCCATAAAAAGCATCTGGTAAATTTCGTCAGCATTAAAATCCCAACGCCCCGAAGCGATTACTCCGCATTCAAGCTGGCGCAAGTGATTGTACCGATCTTGCATTTGTTGTAATTTCTTCTCAAAATGCGATACTCGTATTCTAGCTTTGAGCGCTTTGATGCGCCGCCATTCATTGCGGCTAGCAATCTCGATCGCCGTGTTTTTCCGGTCGTCTTCATTAGTCCACCCCGAACTAGCCATCTAACTTCCACCTTCAACCTCATCTTCTTTAAGCTTCTCGCCAATTCCATGTTTATGGTAATAAGCATTCAATTTCTGCCGAGCAATTTCTCTCGCCTTGGCTAGCTCGAGACTTAATCTTGCAATCGTACTGCGATTTGCAATTCCAAGATCAGCATAATTCACCAAAATCGACATTGCATCACCAATATGTAAATCCACTTTTTCAATAGCTCGCCAACGCAGGACATCACGTTTTGAGCGGGTAGCCACATCATAATAAGCCCGTCGAATCTTAAATACAGCTTCCATTAAAGTATGACCAATAATCGGTCGCGCATTACTATCTAAATGCCGTTCTAGATTATAACTCTCACGCAGCACCGCCGTAATGTAATTATTTAATTCTACTTCAGGCGTAGCAGTATAAATAGTATTGTGTATGCTCTTAATCACTTCCGCATCAATTTTCCGAAAGCGTCTCAATTCATTATCGCTCAATGCTACGCGCAAACGATAAGCCCGGATCACATCCTGAAACGAGGCAAAATCAATTTTAGTATCGAGCGTGAGCGGCGCTCCAGAATATGCGATATCTTTTGCTAGCCGCTGTTCATCTTGCAGGCAAATCACGCCATCACGAAACTGCCCAAAAAGATCCCGATCAACATTTATTTTCACATCACGATCAAGGTAAGTCGCTACCATCAAACTATGGATCGCGATTGAATTCCCACCCATTTTCCACCAAGTGCCAGTGGTAGACTTAAAGAGAAAAATATGTAGACGGTTGTTCTTTTCCAGTCTACGCACGAGTAATTTTGCATGCTTGAGGAGCTCGCGCTGTTTATGATTACGCTCCTCTTTAGTTAATTTCTTTTTGTCTATTAGCTCATCGATCTCTGCCTCAAAAGCTTTTTGTATTTCCCCAGTCTCACGTTCAATCTCGGCATAAATCTGTTTTTCATCTTTTTCTTGTTTAACTTTAAGCTGAGTCCGATCATAAGCTTTGGCTTGATGATCAATTGGGAGTTCATGGCCGCGCACTTCGTCTGCTAATTCTTGTAGCTGCATTGAACCCTGCCTCAGATCACCCCGTTCTACCCGCTCGGCAACATCGGTCTTTAACGGGATTTGCTCTAGCTCCCCATCCCGACCCGGATTGATTATTTTCTTAGTTTTTGTCACTTTTTTCCTTAACTTGACAAATGGTTGCGGAGGTTTATCCTACCGCAACCATTCTTATTCCCAGAGATTGAATTTTTTGTTTTTTGGTAATTTTGCCGCCTCGGATTTATCGCCCCACTGCTTTTCGCTTGGACCTCTCTACGAGAGGGCGAGAAAGCTGGGGCAAAAATCCTTTCCTTTCTTCCGGCAAAATTCATGAAGAATTTTGCAACATACCTCCTACGCATATGCGCTGGGCTTCCTGGTTGCTTAACTCAGATATCAAGGTACGATGAGGCTTCCTCTACCCCTCCCGTGTAACGCAGCGGATGGCGAAGCCTGGTCCACGTAGATAATTATCTTGCGAATAGACATTGGATGGTATTGCACGCATATATCGTGCGTAGGTAGATGTTGTTCCACTTGTACTCATCCACCAATGAGCAGTCAGTGCTTTGCTATCAATATACCCTAGGGAACGATTGTATCCTCCCGTCCGGAGAAAGTTGAGAGGCCAGTTGTTAATCTTATTATAGCCCTCAGTACTATTTTGGACGTTGTAGAGAGTAGCGCCGAGAAGGTTAGCAAATGAACCGTCACCACTATTCTTTGGCAATTTCCAACCCTTTGGACAGATACTATCTACTGCCTCAGCACCGTCAGTCGTCAATGTAGATCCAGAACCGAGTGTCGCTGCGGTCCAGTTGTAGAGGTTGCCATAACGCATATATTCGCCGCTCGCACCACCATTCGTGTTTGGACCAAAGTTCATCGTCACACGTTGCAGAGAATTGTCTGGATTCTTAAATACAGGCACATCGTTAATCGTCACAGTGCTTGGAGCTGCCGCACTAGTAAACTGCAAAGCGCCGCTAGCTGCGAGAGTCACGGTTGGAATACTATAAGTCCAGTCCGCTTTCGAACCTGCGTAACTATAACTACGCATACCGTCTGCACCGCTGTCCATCCAGCCGTAATTTTGATCAGCCGTTTCGCGAGTACCAGTCGCCGTAGCGAAAATGCGACCAGCTGTCTGATACTTACTCTGCGCAACTGCCGGAGTAAGGCTTGTAACTGAATTCAAATCAGTATTAGTATTGTCGAGCGTAAAGGTCTTACCATTTGACTTGAAATTATTAGTGTCAACTTGCTGACCATTGTAATCCGTCGCCACCGTGCCAGAACCGCTATGAGTAGTACCCGTATAGTAAGAACTGCCTGCGCCACTCGATGCCAAGAGGTCCAGCTCAAGATTCTGTGTCATCCAGCAGTTTCCATCTGCCAACTTGCGCACGATATAATTGCGGCCATCACGACTGTCCTGCAAGGTCTTTTCTGGTACGAAGGCAGTATTGCCAACCTTCGAACCATTGAGATCGGTGCTAGTTGCAGTGACTGATGGCGTAGTAGTATTATCGCAAATGTCGTTGGTCATTTCCTGCATATAGGTCAAATCAAACATCGTGGTGCTGATCGGGGTAGCTACTACCGAAACGACAACTTTATCCTTATAGGTATCAGCTGCTACCGAACCATCAGCCTTCGCCCCAAAACCGAGCGTCAAGACACGCGTGCTTTGCTGGCCAGCGCCCTGGTTCAAAGCTACACCACTCTCAGCCCAAGCCGAAGTCAAATCAATCTTCGTGCTAGCAGTTGGCATTCCCTGAAAATTATTTACTGGGTTATCAAAAGCACCTGTACCAAAGTTCCAGCGATAGCCCCATTCGTTCTGCATTTGATTAGGAGTCTTCGCTTCACCATCCGGAATACCTTTAAGTTTATTGTTTGCATTATTTACACCAACCATGTCAGCTGTTTCCGCGTTTACCGCGATAGTGTAAGTCGAAACATCCTGTGAGGCAATCGACACTGGCACCCAATAATTGCGGAAAGATGACTGCGAGCTACCGTCGTCACCAACTTTACCCGGCGTCAGCTCAGTACAAGTAGACTGATCGCCATTACAAGACACATTACCGACCGTAATCGTGACTGATGGCTGACGCACTGCCGCACTAGCATCGCCAGAGCTGCACAGCGTCGCCCCTACACCACAACAAGTCGCTAGCAATAAAGCACCGCCAAGCGACTTCAGTCGGCCTTGAGTTGATATTTGTCTTTTTTTCATTTTGCCTCCGGGTTGGTTATTTACATTTTTGCATTATGCTTATAATTATTGCTCACCGTAAGCGGAATGTCAAGCAAAAAGTTAAGCTTTTCTTTATACAATTAACACCATGGGGGAGGCCTCAAAAAGGATTTTATTCCTCGGCATAACCATCAACGGTCGCCGTTTCCATATTTGCAGCTACCGTGCTATTTTCTGATGCTGCGATCGAAGTCAATCGTGCCCGCTCCACAGCAAGATCTTCTTTTTTAGCTTCAAGCTCCGCAATCTCACTTTCCATTTCTGAAATCTGATAGTCATAGTTTGTAGCCTGAGTTCCTTGCGATACATAAATCAATCCCACAATCAAAACCAGAAGACCTACAATTGTCGCATTTGAAACCGACCCTAAGGTCTTTGGTGTATGCCGGACAGTATTATAATTACGCGACCAACCGCCCTGCGTTACTGTACCACTTCGCCTCGTGGTATAGGTCTGCCTTGTTCTCATTGATTTTTTTCCTCGCATTTTTGTTTTAATTTATATTATTGAATTGCTTATCTCCACTTTTATAAGCCCCTAGCCATGCTCAATGCTTAGCTAGTTCAGCAAAACTCGATCTAGGCCCCCGCTAGACCAAATCTTGCTGGTCCCAAAAGTTTCGCCAAGCAGCGCTACCGGTAACCCGGCGAATCTTTTGAGGAAGGTCATGATATTCCCAATAACTCTGTGGTGAGCCTCTTAGCATTCTCAGCTTTCGGCCCATAAATCATAGCTAAGTCATGGGAAAATATCGCGGGTCTTGACCAAGCCAAAGGACAAATTCGGCCCGCGATATCCTGAGTTAGATTACTTGAGTAGACTAATCTAACAGATTATTTAGCGAAATTAACTTTCACTTTTTGTGCACGTGAGCGATTGCTCGTAACGATGATTTGACGTGGCATTTTGCCTCCTTTTTATTATTTTGTTTTTATTTTTATCATCCCACAATAAATGTTGTAAAATTTACAACATTTATTGTGCCTCTACAGCTTGAGCAAGTTGGCCTCAGTCTACTCTTGCCACTGAATATTCAAGCAAAATTTCCACACTCTACTTGAGTTTTTTGGCAGCTCGTAGCTTTGCGCTCCTCGCTCTAGGGTTGATAAACAACTCTGATTCCTCCGCAATTATCGGTTTCTTCGTGACAATCTGCAGTTCTGATTCCTCGCCGTGACTGGCTACTTCCTTGAAATAAGTTTTCACTAAACGGTCTTCTAAGCTATGAAAAGTGATCGCTGCCACTCGCCCACCCGGTTTTAATACCTTCGGGATCAAAGGCAAAGTGCGTTCGATTTCTCCTAGCTCGTCATTCACGGCGATTCGAATTGCCTGGAACGTGCGTGTCGCAGGATGAATCTTACCACCACGCCCATATTTCTTTAAGGCCGATGCTAATTCACCTGTGCTCTGCCAAGGTCGCCCATGCACGATCGCTCTCGCGATCAATCTAGCAAACCCCAGTTTTTCTTCGCCATACTCTTGTAGAATCTCTTCGAGATGTCTTTCGCTCCACTTGTTTACGATCTCAGACGCCGTCAATTTTTGGTCCTGATCCATTCGCATATCTAGTGGCCCGTCATGGTTAATAGAAAAACCTCGCTCAGCAATATCTAATTGCGGAGAAGAAACCCCAAAATCCATTAATATCATATCATAGATATTTCCACACTCAATTTCCTGTAGCACCGCATTATAAAAATCCTGCTGAATGATCCTTGGGGTTTCACTTTCGTACTTCGCCCGCAAAAAATTCACCGCATTCGCATCTCTATCTACTAGAGTTGTACCTTTATAATTCTGTGTTACATCCAAAATTTTGCTCGCATGTCCCGCATATCCCGCCGTCAAGTCTAAATACGACTCGCCCGGCCGTGGCGCGAGAACTGCCAGCACCTCAGATAATAATACAGGTTGATGAAGTTCCTTCATGTGTATATTATACACGCTTTGTTTGAGACCGTTCAACTAGAAATTTCCGCGTTTTTATTTTTACGAAATTTTTATTTGTTTATACACTGTAATCCACCACGATCGATCCGCGTGTCGCAAATCATACATCATGGCCGTTGAGAGACTTATAGCGTATGTAAGAGCTAGACAAGCTAGCTATCAGAGTTAATTTGGGAGGTGTTTGTTAGTATGTGCCTATTGAATTCGTTGACGCGTGTTCCAAACGCGCGCAAAAACTCCCAGTTGGTCGATCTCAAACTTTGTTAAATAACTATCTTACGATTTGAACTTTTGTTTTATGTTTTTGTGTGGGTTTTCGTCCACTGATTTAAGTTTAACCGCTTCCACTAAAATTTGCAAGGGTGATTTTTTGAAAAATTCACAAAAAATACTTTTCATCTATTATTCTCATGATAAAGTTTTCCACAGCAATAGTTCCCTACCCCTATATCTAATCTATTATTAGTTTTCCACATCATTATCCCTTGTCGTGGAAAAGTTAGTTTCCTTCTGGTCGACACTATGCTACAATGAAGAAAATAAGAGAGGTAGTTATGGAAGAAAGTTCTGATTTAGATGCAAAAATGACCGCTACAAGCGCTGACGACACTACAAATACTGACGTCACGGTAGATACCGCAGTGGCCAATAGCCTGGAGGCAGACGCGTCTGAATCAGATAATTCTACACCTACGGATAGCCAGGCAATCACTCCGGAAAATTCTGACGACTCACTGAGTACTGATCATTTTGATGTTTTCCACTGGGCAAACGAAATTGATGAATTTAAGAATAATGTCTCAGTCGAGCTCTTTCTTTTTAACAAAAACTATACGCCTTTTCGCGTACGTTACGCAGATTCCCTAGCCGCCAGCCTTAAGGCCCTCTTCATGCAAGAAGCTACCGGCTATATCATTAAGGAGGCCGACAAAGGTCTCGAATGTCGCGAATACGAAAAGGCCGACGGCGAAGAAAAAGTTATTTATCGTACTAAGCTTAGCAACGTTGGTCGCGCCGAGACTCTAATCCATCTCATCGAGCACGAATATCGCAATATCGACTCGTACAATGATCATGTTGATGAGTTTAAAAAAATCAAAGGCATTATTGCTAAATTCACTTATCCCGGGAACGACGGCGAGACTAAGACTTTTTATATCGCAAAAGGTATTTCTCCATCCGGTGCTTTAAGAGGCGGGACTTCTTGGGAGTTAAACGGCGAGAGCTTTGAACCGTTCTCAGCCGAAGTCGCCCTTAAGATGCCCGAGGATAATCAAGTTGCAATCATTGACGGGAATGTGATCATTTTTAATCAATCAAAATTCGAGAGCCTTTTCCAGTACGACTACAAATCTCAGGTAATCGCCGACAGCAAAGCCAAAGAGTTGAGCGAAAAATATAAACTCAGCTTCGCCGAAGGGCTAACGTTAAACAGTCTCTTACAGGATCGTAAACCGCTGATCAAAAAGCTCCAAGCTCTCGACATTGCCAGTGAAATGCCTCAAGAAAAATTAGTCGAATATGCCGACGAAATGCAGCTTGAACTCATGACCGACGACGACGGCTCAATCATCATCATGGACGACAAAGATCTAGGCATGTTTGTCAACCTCCTGTCTGAGGACTATTACATTTCGCCAGTAAACGGTCGACGTTACGAGATTAAATCCAAGAAGCTCCTCTCCGAGCCAGAAGGTGAACCACCGCGAGGATAACCAGCGGACAGCCAACGACTACACCAGGGGCTAGTTTGGCAACAAAAATTCTTCGCCGACTGCCCCGTTTCCGCGTGCCGCCAATTTCGCGTAAGTCTCCATCACAAAAGTCTTTTGTCCTAGAGTTTCTAGAATCTTGAATAAATCCCCCCTCAATGCGTCAACTGGCTCGCCCTCTTCTAGCTTTGCCTCTATTTTTAGGTACGGTGTATTAAGTCCTTCCACCTGATCTAGATACAAAATCGTACGGTCATCCAATCTAAGTTCCCGGCGCTGCCGACTAATTTCGGCGATTTTTTGAAATCCCAATTGATGGATGATCCCCGAAGTCTCATTATAGTCACTCACCGTCGTGGTATTAATCCAATCAATACCGCTATCCTCAATATGTCGCTTTAAATGTAGCGAATAGACTGCAGGCAAATTGGTATCGCGTACCTCAGTACGCGTAATCATGCGCGGCAAATTTTGCCCCTCACGATAATTATGAGGCACGTAGACTCGCTCATGTTGCCAAATCACTGGCGACATTTCCTCACCAATACCCGTAATCTGAGCATGGAAACCCGCCTCATCAAGCAATCGACTTTTAACGATAAGCACTTTCATGCTCCGATTATATCACAAAAACCCGCCGTAAAATTATTTCCCATTTTACGTGCTATGTATTTTCATGCCTGGCTAAGTCGGCCCAACTTAATATCGACTATTTTTTGATCGTCACACGAATCCGAATTCGCGCACTTGGCAAAGTCATCACTTTAATTCTAGACATCGCTTTTACTCCATTTCCAAATTACCGTAGCTCCCGCTGCCAAAATTGTTACGCTGGCCAATACCGCAACTATTACTCGTGTTGACACGTTCTTCCCCGCTTCATTCTCGTTATTATCTTTAATCTCGCCTGATTTACTTTCCCGCGCGCCAGCTTCCTGCTTTGCTTCCCTTTCAGAACCATTTTTTAGCGCTATCACCTCAGACTCCGCGCCAACATCAGCCCGCTCAGCTATTGTATTTGCATTTTCTGTTTTTTGTTCTGATGCATTGCTCGTCTCATAGCTAGCATTCGGCAAGCTATTCGGTCTATTAGCTACACTGTTCGTAGCATTATTTTTGTTTTCCGTACTACCACCTATAGGTGTATTTACCGGCCCTTGTCCTGGGCGTGCATTGCCCGCCGCATAATCAGCCGTGAGGTATAATGTAGCTCTAACCCCCTCATCAAGAGCCGCCGCCAAATCCTTTACATTCTCCTGAGTATAATCACAAGTCGCGAGTGGTCCATCAAGATAACAATTCGCTTGATCGATCAAGTTATTCAAATATTTGACATATTTATCCGCACCAGCCTTACCGCTGACCTGCCTGACTACATCCGCGGCTCGATCACGATTTGTCATCAGCAAAGTGTCTGAGTTAACGCTAGTCGCTCCCGCAGTTTCAGCTCCCATAGTCACAAAAATAAGCGCTAAAGTCAACACCGGTGCAATGATGATCGTTTGTTTCACAATTTCTCCCCAAGATTAGGTAATATTTATCGTACTACCTCGCTATTTTTATTTTATCATACTTTACCTCAAAATCTAGTAGAAACTTTTCTAATTCATGGCTTTCTTATTGACAAAATGCTAATGGTATGATAGAATAGGAAGAATACCTAGTTGAAAAAGTCTAGGGCGGGTTTTTGTTGGGCTTTTCATACTTCCGCAAAACCTTCCAGGAGACGTTATCTTACAATAAATGCTGTTTTACGGATCGACGCCACACTATGCTATAATGACTTTATGCAGAAAAAAATCCTTTGGACCGACGGTAGCGCCAGTCCCAACCCTGGCCCTGGTGGTTTCGCCGTAATTGAAGACGACCATCCGGTAGCGCTGGGACGCGAACCTGACACCACTAATATCCGCATGGAGGCTCGCGCACTAATCGCCGCAATCGAATATGCCGACGGTACGCCCGCTGAGATCCACACTGATTCCGAATTTTGGGTCAACGTTGCCACTAAATGGGCGCCGACTTGGGAGAAAAATAATTGGCGCAAAAAATCTGGCGAAATCAAAAATCTAGACCTCGTCAAACAACTTTACCAGCTTTACAACGAAGGCTCCGTAGAGCTGGTTTGGACGCGTGGCCATGTAGGCACGCCCGAAAACGAGCTGGCCGATGAATGGGCCAACAAAGCCCGCAAAGGCGCTACTCTCTAAAAACCGTTATATCCGCTAGGGTCATAGTAACCCTAGCGGTGTTCTATATTAACGCTTAATCACTTCGTCAATAATTCCATAAGCTTTGGCTTCTTCGGCCGACATCCAATTGTCCCGATCCATGTCGCGCTCGATCGTCTTTTTATCTTTCCCGGTTTGTTCGGCTAGAATATCGATCAACCGCTGTTTCAGATAAAGCCCCTCTCTGAGCTCAATTTCCTGGTCAGTCACTTTTGCCTGCCCAGTACCATAGGACGGCTGATGGATCATCACGCGCGCATTCGGGAGTACAAAACGTTTCCCCTTTGTGCCACAGCTCAATAGCATCGCACCCATACTGGCTTGCAAACCAATCCCGATCGTCTGTACATCTGGCTGGATATAACTCATGGTATCAATAATCGCGAGGCCATCATAGACCGAGCCCCCTGGGGAATTAATATAGAGCTTGATATCACGTTTTGGATCTTCACCAGCAAGATACAAAAGCTGCGCTACGACTAGATTTGCCGTGTGGCTATCTACTTGCTCACCCAAGAATACGATGCGGTCATTCAAGAGGCGCGAATAAATATCATAAGCACGCTCCCCCTTAGTAGTCTCCTCAACTACGGTTGGGACGAGATAGTCTCTTATTCTATTTTCTTTACTCATTTAGTTCCTTTCTACTTAGTTTTAAAATGTTTCCGACTTATATCACAGGCTCTCAATCACATTTGAATTCATTGCATTGTTTAATTCACCTAAAGTACGTAAATTTTGCTGGTATTCGTTCAATTTAGCGTTAGTCTGATCAATACGATCATTTAAGCTAACTCGCACGCTGTCTAAATTAGTTTGCCGCGTGTTCAAGGTATTACGCTCCTGCTCAAAAACAGCATCGCTCGTAAAACAACCCATCGTGCTAGCGCAATTATTGAATTTCTGTATCGCAAGATTGAGGCTTTCGAGCTCGGTCTCGTAACTTTGACGGTCCGTCGCAATTGCATCACGCTCCGCAAGAAGTTCTTTTCCCAACTGATCAGTTTTATTCTTTAGTTCAATGAGCGGTGCCTGATATTTTTCGTAAAAATCGACAATTTTAGCACGATTCTTAAAATACATTGCGTAATGGCTCTCTAGATCTTCGGGTAAATCCCGGACTTTAGTCCCGATACGCGTATATTTTTCTTCGGTTAGAACCTTGCTATCTTGATCGGCATAGGCCGAGAGCTCAGTTTTCTGCCACTCGGAGGTATTTGCTTCGGCTACTTGGTTCATTAGCTCGGTTACACGCTCGCGCTCGCGGTCACTCATCCTCAACCACGCCGCATGTAGGAGCTCGTGCGCCATCGTGACTTTATTAGCATCGACTAGATCCTGATTCGTAATCTCATAAACATAGATCTGCCCATCCGCATAACAACCAAGCAGCGCCACCTCAAGATTATGACTGTCGCAGTGCTGATTGAATGCTTCACTTTCCTCGAGTGCTGGACGAGCTCCGCGGAAAATCCGCTGTCCACGATCGGTTAGCTCTAGCTCATCATGAATATTTTGAACTCCCGCACTTGGCTCATATCCAATCCCATACCAAATATCTCGCACCGTCCAGCTAGTCATAAGATACCAGCTCGCTATCGTAAGGAGCGAAAAAACCACGATTATGATCAGCTCACGCTTTTTCATCTTAGCCATTTGTTGCTCTCAAGATCAGTTTCTCGGGGTCCGTCTTATCCTGGCTAATCGCCGCGATATTACCTTCACTCAGCTCGCCACTGATCATCCTATCAGCAATCAGAGATTCGATCTTATCCTCAATTATCCGGCGCAATGGTCGCGCACCGTTTTTGGGGTCATATCCCTGATTAATCAAATACTCTTTTACTGCTGGAGAAAGTTTTACTCCTAAGCCCTTCTGAGCCAAGCGTTTTTTCAGTTCTTCTAGCAAATTATCAAATATTCTTTCGACATTCTCGTGCGTCAAAGCATGGAATACTAGAATTGCATCCAGCCGATTGATCAACTCCGGTTTCATCACTTTCTTGAGCGCCCGCATCGCAGTGGCTTTGCTAGCCTCATATTCAGCACTGAGTTCTCGCTTTTCTTTTAGGCCTTTAGCGGTGAATCCTAGCTCACTCTCACGGTACATTTCATCAGCACCGAGATTGGAAGTTAGAATCACTACGGTATTATTGAATTTTACGCGGTTGCCCTGACCATCAGTCAGACAACCATCCTCCAAAATCTGTAGTAACATATTGAATACATCTGGGTGAGCCTTCTCGATCTCATCAAACAAAACTACTGAATATGGATGACGCCGCACCGCCTCAGTCAACTTGCCTCCATCTTCGTATCCAACATATCCTGCAGGCGCACCAACAAGCCGTGAAACATTATGCTTTTCGCCAAATTCGCTCATGTCGATTTTAATCAGAGCGTTCTCGCCGCCAAAAACTTCACGTGCCACCACGCGTGCTAGCTCGGTTTTCCCTATGCCGGTTGGGCCCATAAATAGGAATGAGCCAATCGGTCGATTTGGATTCGCAATCCCACTACGCCCACGCCGAATCGCCTTCGCCACAGCTGAAACCGCTTCGTTCTGACCAATCACCGATTTCTTTAAATGATTCTCGAGGTTCCCTAGTGCTTCAACCTCTGAACCATGTACTTTTGCCACCGGTATACCGGTCTTTAGTGAAATCGCTAACGCCAAATCATCTTCAGTTAAGACCGGTTTTACTTTATTGGCTTTTTCAGCAGTTTTAAGTTGTTTTTCTAGTTCTTTTAATTTATCTTGGCAAAACTCCGCCGCACTGAAGTCTTCTTTATCGGCCATTTCTTCCATTTTGCTGCGAACTTCTTGCATCTCGATTTTTAATTTCTTGTAATTTGAGCCGTTCTCCTTGTCCGCCTTTACCTTGCGAATCGCCGCCGCTTCATCAATCACATCAATCACTTTATCTGGCATATAACGATCATTGATATAACGACCAGACATATTGATCGCCATTTCTAGCATTTCTTCAGGAATTTCCACGCCATGATGTTTCTCATAATGCTTTTTTATGCCCTTTAGAATTTTTAAAGTCACCTCTGGGCTCGGCTCTTCAACAATCACAGTCTGAAAACGGCGCGACAAAGCCTTGTCGTTCTCAATCTGTTTGCGATATTCATCCAACGTCGTTGCGCCAATCAACTGAATCTGCCCACGCGCTAGTGCCGGTTTTAAGATATTCGCCGCATCCATTGAGCCTTCGCTCGCACCGGCACCAGTTAAGAGGTGTAACTCATCGATAAACAAAATCACGTCTTCATTTTTGATTGCTTCATCAATTACCCCCTTGATCCGTTCCTCAAATTCGCCCCGAAATTTTGTGCCAGCTACTAAATTAGAGAGATCCACTTGATAGATTCTACGACCGATCAGCGCCGCTGGTACATCATTCTTGACGATCCGCTCCGCTAATCCTTCTACAATCGCAGTCTTACCGACTCCAGCTTCGCCAATCAAGACCGGATTTGATTTTGTACGCCGACATAGCACCGTAACTACACGCTCGATTTCGCGCTCACGACCAATCACCACATCAAGCTTCCCATCCTTCGCGAGCTCGGTTAGATCCTGCCCGTAACGTTTTAGCCATTTTAGTTGACCACTACGTTTATATTCCTTTTTAAGCTCGAGATTGCGCTCGTGCTGAGCCATAGCACGATATTCAGCTTCTAGAGCTGCGCCAAATTCTAATTCTTTCACCCCAAGTTGCCCTAGCAAAATTGCTGCCCGCGAATTAGGCTGCTTATACATCGCATCAATCAAATTCAATGTACCCACCACCTCGCTATCGTGCGCCAAGGCAAAACTATCCGCCATCCGGATCGTCAAGACTGCCGCTTCAGATAGTGACATCATTGCCATCGAACTACTATCTTGAACATCACGCGCTTCCTGTCCGAGAGCATTTTCAAGCCGATCAATCGTAATATCAAATGACCTGAGTAACTTTGCGCCCCGCGAAGCGTCCTGCGCAGCAATCCCCATTAAAATATGCTCCGTTCCCATATAACCATTGCCATATTTCTTGCAAAATACGTCCGCTTTCTGCAAGGCAAACTTTGCGTTTTCCGACAGACGGCTCATGGTATCATTAAAATCGTTATCCATCACCTAATTATACCTTATTGTTCTTATACTTCCTGAGTTTAGAATTTCTATCCTCAGTATAGCATAACTAGCACTCATAAGTCAAGAGTGCTAAAACTTCGAGGAATTTTCGCTGGGTTTCCTGGTTGCTTAACTCAGATATCAAGGTACGATGAGGCTTCCTCTACCCCTCCCGTGTAACGCAGCGGATGGCGAAGCCACGTCCACGGTCGAGAT
>CARSRA010000017.1 GCA_949063825.1 uncultured Candidatus Saccharibacteria bacterium | reverse complement strand
TGGTGCGGGTTAGTCAGTTAGTTGCAGTTTCTTTGGTGAAGTCACCGTATTTCTCGATGGCAAGTTGACGAAGTTCCCCAATACCGCCAAAGCGTTTATAGTATGCCTTGTGACCATACGACCGAGTGCATTCGTCTATTTCTTTGGCGGTAAGCCAATGTCCAGCTTTTTTACTTTCCTCCCAGTAAATCAGCAGCATTTCGTCATCAGTGACTTGCGAACGCGTACTCTCCCAAAACAGCACACCATTAGGCAAATCGCCAAAAAGCCCATGTGCCAAAGCCCTCATCTCCAAAAGTCCCCCTTTAAATGCCTGGAGGCATAAACGACGATTTAGCTGCCGACAAGCGTCGATTTCTTCAAAGTTCAGCCATCTGCCTTTCTCGATGCAAACCTCAAAATATCGTTTTGCAAGATCTTCTTGCTTCTTACGAAGTTCCTCTTTTTCTTGTTCTGCCTGCTCCTCGTCACTGAGAATTGGACCATATAAAGCCTGCGCCTCTGAGATAAGCTTAGGGATCGAGCCCTGGTTTCCGAAGATTTTTCGATAAATGTGCCTGCTCGTCAAATTCTCATTGCGATCGATTTCATGACCGTTCAGCCAATGCTTACGCTTTTTGCTCTCAACCCAATAATCTTTGATCAAAGATTCTCTAGAGCACTCCTTGCGAGGCTCACCTCCGCACGCGGCTATAAATTTCGAAATTGAACCAAATTCCGTAATAATGCTTTCGTAACATAACGATTTCGGACTTTCTCTAATCGTCTTTTTTGAGATGTTCTTGCCATTCGCAATTATCTCTTGGCCAGCATCTATCATTATCTCTCGCAAAGTTTTGACCCCACAGGCACGTTTAAAATTATTAATCGTGCCAAATTCTTTACAAATAGTAGCAGGACTTGCTAGGTTTGGGTTTGCCTTGATTGTCGAACATGTGATTTTTTCGCCACGTTCAAGCATCGCTTTGCCTTCGTTCAGCATTCCTTCTCGACTCATGCTATTACGTTCGATATTTAATGGGATACCAGCGGCTTTAAGCGCATTATTGAATTGTCCATCAAATAATCTAAGAATAGCTTTTGTGGAAGGTAGGTTCGGTTCCGCATTGACCGTCTCGCAAGTTACTTTTTTGCCCTCAGCATACATTTTTTGCAAGCCGGCGATAACCTCCTCTTTCGTCCATCTTTTGTCAGTAGCAGCCCGTTCAAGTAAATCAATAATGTCTACTTCTCGCGCCTTGAATTCCGGCGTAGCAATATTCAGTGTAAATTTCTCACGCGAATCAGCTTCGCCAGCACCATGTATATAAGGCTTCTCCACTGGGGTCTGAATGCGAAAATCATCGATTTCCCGCTTCAACTTTAAAATAGTCTGGATTCGTTCGCAATTATTCACGAAATCCAAGACTTTCACTTTCTTCTTGCCTGACGAAAGCCGAATTCCGCGTCCCAGTTGTTGATAAAACACAGTCGGTGAAACCGTATTACGCAAAAACACAATCACGTTTGCATCCGGCACGTCAACACCTTCATTCAGCATTTGTACTGAAATAATCGTCCGAATCTTGCCATCACGAAACGCATTCAAGGCTTTCTTGTTGTTCGAAGCACTTTGACCGTTGTGGACTATGGCCGCACCGTCCCCCATCAGTTTAGCAATCTTGCGAGCATGTTCGATCCCCTTACAAAAAATCATCGTTTTCGGATCGTCCTGCTCACTAGAATACTGCTTAATTAACCGCACAATTTCTTCGTCACGTTTGGGCGCAAAGATAGTCTTATTGAGCTGCGTAATTGATAATTTCTCATCGCTCTGAAGATATTGATCAACATCTTCTTGTGATAAGTCATCTAGTACCAGCTCATAGTCACACTCCGCGACCAAACCCCGATATGTAGCCTCGACAAAACCGAGTTCATAAACCGGATCGCCATAAATTTCCTCGATTTTCTGACCGTCAAGACGGTCCGGCGTCGCCGTCAAACCGAGCAAAAACTCTGGCTCAAAATAGCGAATCGTCGGGAAATAAGTTCGAGCTTTGCTATGATGTGCCTCGTCTACCACGATAAAAGCAAACTCGTCTTTCGAGAAATCTTTGCGATTTTCTTTCATTGTCTGGAAAGTCGCGAATAAAAAATCCGTCTGACGGGCTGTTTTTTCGTTGCTTACATACATACCATAACTAAACTCTTCGCCAAAGAATTTTTGATAAACCTTCTTCGTTTGGCGTAAAATTTCTTCGGAATGACAAAGAATCAATACGCGACTAAATGTCCGCCCCATAAAAAATTCTTTGATAGCAAATGCCGAAGTAATAGTTTTACCGAGAGCTGGAGCCATTACGACCAGCGCACGTCGCTTGTCGGATTCGACCGCCTTCGCAATCTCAGCCAAACATTCCTTTTGGTAATCTCTTGCTTTGATTCTCATATTGAATCCCCCTTCTTTTTATCTGAATATGAGTTTTTTGCAACTAACTGTTAATGTGCAATTACTTCTTGCAGAGCAAGAAGTATGGGTATTTATGATAAATACCGTGCCCAATCAAAGATCAGTATCGCTAAAGATTCAGCCCGCCCCATGGCGGTTTGATAGAGCGGAGGCTATAATACATTGACCCCTACTTCTGTTTTAGCACAGATTTCTCAAAAAGTCAATGCTTATATCATTTTTAGAACCGAGATCTGGACGTTTTAGCACGATTTTTCGTCAATTTCCTGATCTACCTATTGACAAAAATACAAATCTGTGCTAACATAATAGAAGATCTATGCGAAAGATCCCGTCGTCAAAACCGGAGGCTCTTGCAAAAGATCGCATTTTAACCTAACTACGAGATAATGCAACAGTTTGATATGCAATTTATCCTGGGTTACGAACGTACGAATCACCAGCGTGCGTTCATATCCTAGGATAAACTCCTAGAGAATAGAAAAGGGAGGTATGCATGTATGAAAACGATTGCATACAGAAATGACTTGAGGGACAATTCCCTCGCGGGAAATTTGATGACCTTGATGAAAGATATGACGAGGGATTATGCCTTCGTACTGCCGCACGGGTGGCGCTTCATCACCAAAATCATCACCACTACCGATAAAGGAACCCCCCCCCAGCAGCTTTTTTACTTAGATATACAGGCTGATGAGGGAGGCGGCTCCTGGGCAAAAGCGAAAATCCAAACAATGGAACAGCTGAGCATCGCGGCGACACAGCCGCCCGCAGAATTGCAGCGGATCGTCAATATGATCTATGACGCCAAGCTACAGAAAACGGAGTTTGGCCAAATGATCTGCGAAGATATCATTGACGGCGGCATTACTGATGTAAGCCAGCTCTGCCAGGGGGAGATCGATTGGCTGGTTGACGTCGACAAAGGTCTCGGCTATGCCCCGAATTTCGGCGGGTTGAGACTGCAGACAAAATGCCATTTCTTTCAGCTAACTTCGGAAATCGCCTCGGAGGCACAGGACCGTCCGGTCACTGAAACCGACACGATATACGTGGCGTTTTCCGGCGCCAAGGCTTGGCAGGACCTCAATTTCGCCGTCTGCGCGATGAGGCATATTACCAATCATTTTACCGGGATCAATGATGAGTGTTTCGAATTTGATTTCGACCCCCTGAAGGAGATCCCGGAAGTACGCTTTTGGATGCAATCCTGCGGAGTCAAATAGGAGACTCAGGGCACGCAAAACCCACCCCCATTTATTTCTCCGTTACCATGGAGCTCGTAGTATATCCCCGGACAACATTTGCTGTCCGGGGATTTTTCATTCATATTCATATGATTATTTATTAGTCAATCTTACCTTATTAACCAATACTTCCGCCACGCCAGGCTGATCATCCGCGAGCAGACGCATCCGACAATCAATTTCAATACCAGCAAGCTCTAGTGCGCGCCTCAAGACTGGATCAGATTTTAGCAGCTCAAAGAACGCGCGAAATTCCGCCGCTTCTTTTGCTGTACGTAGCAAAGTTGCCGCGTAGCGTGGATAATCTTCGAGTGATTTTTCGCCAGCCAAATCTTTGACATAATCCCAATGCGTAATTAGCCATCCTAGCGCTTGACCACGAGTCTTATAATTACGCATCAGATAGATAAACAGGAATAAATGATCCTGCGCGCGGATAACTTCCGGCTGCTCGAGCAAACCGAGTAAGGTTGCGACACTGGACGACCCCCTTGCCATAGATGCGATAATATATATCAGATCGGATTTCAATTCAGGATCATCTAAGCGCTGATACTCCGCAAGAAAATAATCAAAATACTTTGATTCATCATATTTTAACATTGCGATTAACACGAAACTACGTAATTCAGGATCAATTTTCGCGAGATCTATATTGTATAGGCTACGTAATTTTTCTAGCACCGTCAAATCATCACAATAAACTGCAATGCCAATTAGCGCACTGCGCAACCTGATGGCATTCAAGTCACTGAGATGGCCATAATCAATCCTGCTAAAGCGCGCTCCGAAAGTTTGGTGGAGGAATTTTTGATAATTGTGATAACTTTCAGTCTCAGGCGGGCAAAATAGTTTGAGGTCGTTGATAATAGACAATAAGATATCCCAAATCGCCACTGAGTTGGTCTCGGCAAAATGCTCCACTAGGTCTAGCAAAGACGCTGACGCCACCGCTGGAGTATAGGCTAATAACTCGCGATCAATCAAGAGACGTATTCTCTGCTGATCAGAAAGCTCAGCAGAGTTCTCGAGTTTGTCTTTGAACTCCGCATCCGTCAGATTCAATAAATAATGCCCTGACATATCATCAAAAATTTCCGGTAGCGGCCAAGAGGTATTGTCGGTTTTACCGCTGAGTAAAAACCGTTGCTGTTTGCCATCGCGAATTTCCGGATAACCTGGCTGAGAAATCCAAGTATGCATAAACTTCTGAACATCAAAATCAGCGTAAGGTTGGAGTGCTTGCCAAAGATCATCACCAATAGTGTTTTGATATTTGTGCTGATCGAAATAGTCCCGCACACCCTGGTCAAATCGATCCTCACCCATCAGGCGAATTAACATCAAAACTAAGCGTGCGCCCTTGGCATAGACGATCGCACTATCAAACAGAGTCGCAATCTCGGCTGGATCATGTACGGCTTGTTTCACTGCTTGAACCCCCTCTAAAGCATCACGTCGAAGCGCCATTACACAATCGCTAGTATAAAAATTTTGCCAAATCTTAAGCTCAGGATAAAGCGCATCTGTGCAGTAATACTCCATAATGCTAGCAAATGACTCATTCAGCCACAAATCATCCCACCAATTCATCGTCACGAGATCACCGAACCATTGGTGGGAAAGCTCATGTGTGACCGTGAGGGCGACGCTTTGGCGGGTATCGATCGCGGCATTTTGATCAGCTAACATCATTGACTCGCGATAAGTTACAAGACCCCAATTTTCCATCGCTCCCGCTTCAAAATCTGGCAAAGCGACTTGATCAAGCTTGGTGAGCGGATACTTTTCGGCAAATTTTGCGTCGTAATATTCGAGTGCTCGCGCTGCAGTTTCATTCGCAAATTCAAGAGCAGATTTGGGCTGGGCTAGTGTCGCATAAGAAGCGATTCTAATACCATTTCGATTCGTTGTTTCGATTTTATGGAATTTACCAACCACCCATGCCAACAAATAAGTCGACATTCTCGGTGTAGTTTCAAAAGCAAAGGTCCTATCTTCCGGCTCGCGCGCTAATGGCATATTTGCCAGCACAACATCGCCAGGCTCGAAATCAGGAATTCGCAAGGTCAAATCAAACGTTGCCTTAGCGGCTGGTTCATCAACGCATGGAAAACATTCGCGTGCGTAATGTGATTCAAACTGAGTCGCCGCTATTCGTTCTTCCTCGCCCTTGTACTGATAAGTAGAAAGATAGCACCCCTGCATATTGGTATTTAGCTTTGTATAATAAACGATTTCAAACGTCACATTTTGGCCAATTAGGTCAATATCAATCGGGATCTCGAGGATATCGTTGCAATAACCAAAATTGATTTCGTCTGCCCCAGCTAGATTAACTTGTTCAATCTCCAAATTCACAGCATGGAACTTCACAATTTCCGCAGTCGGAATGCCAGAAACCAAAACCTTACCCTGAATTTTCTCAGTTTGACGATTAATTTCCAAAGTCAATCGGTAATTAGTTGGTGCAAAAAAATCCAGTAGTCTCTCTATCATAGACCCATTATACCCTGTTTTCGAGAATAATATGCCGAAACCTTGACTCCATCTATGAGGGAGCTGGGTTGTTAGCTATATAGCCACTTTTTCACTACTCGCAAGTAAGTATTGGCGGCTTTTCGAAAATTATCTAGCTCAGCATCCTGAAGCTTGAAGTATGCACCTGCTGATACTTTTTTATAAACACCGGTTTTGCGCACTTCGTAGCGCACCGTCAACTGACGAGCATGCGCGTCCTCATCGGTCCAAGCCTCGTGCCAAATCCAAATATTCTGCTTGTCATGGAAAAATTCACGACGATGCCCCTCTGGGATCGGACCAAAAATCTGGCTGCCAAGACGAGATTCAGCGTTAATCAACTGAGCTCGGGAAGGCTTGCGTCCGTGAGGAACTTTTAAGATTTCGTTCATATTCATTGTCTGTGGAGTAGGAGTCGCGCACAAATTAGTACTGGCGACGGCTGGAGTCTGTTTTCGACTCAGCTTAGCAACTTTCTTAGCATTGACAGAAGCTATATGAGCTTGCTTACGAATTGCGCGAGTAGCAAAAATAGACTGTACTACAACGCACGGCATCGCTCTATCTCCATTGAAATTTCAGTTAGTTCTTGGTATAGCTCGAGCGAATCTGGCGTCACATAATCGTATGCAAACTGCGGATTACGCGCCTGCTGCTCGAAGGTGAAATAGTTCTCTCGCATTCTTTGTCGTTTGCTCCACTATAGTTTCTTCTGCCACACCCATTTCTCCCGCGAGGTACTCCGCGACTAGGCGGACATACTTCGGTTGATTCATTGTACCACGGAAAGGTACTGGTGTCAAGAACGGAGCATCAGTTTCCAATACAATATTTTCTAATGGTGGTAAAGGTGTCGTAGTATAGGTCGCGAGACCATTTACACCAATATAAAATCCACGCCCCAGGGCAGTCTTCAGGCATTTTTTCGAGCCAGTGAAACTATGCACTACTGCACGGATACTCGGGAAATTATCCAAAACTGCAAAACTGTCTGTAAAAGCCTCGCGAATATGCAATGACACTGGCAAATCAAGCTCAATAGCGAGTTGCAACATCTGCTCTAACAGTCGGATCTGTGCCGTGCGATCATAACCGTCATAATGGTAATCCAGGCCGATCTCGCCAATCGCGACTAGCTTCTCGGTATTCTTAATTTGTTTATCGGGTGCGAATTTCCCTGCAAACTCGGGGTGAATCCCATAGGTCCAGTAAACCTCTTTATGCGCCATAGCAAACTCTCGCGCTACCTTGGAATCCTCTGGATTAGTACCAATGCAGATCATTTCTTTCACGCCAGTATCCACCGCTTGTGCTAAGAAATCTTGTTGTTGCTCCAATGTAAACCACTCCGGATCATGCAAGTGGCAGTGCGTATCAATTAGATATTCCATTGCCTAGTTCTTCCCTGTCTCCTCAAAAATCTTTTGTCCGGCAATTTCTTTTGGCAGATAACCTTTTTCGTGCTGAAAACCAGCTTCCCATTTGTAGCCATCTCCATAACCAAGATCAGCCATCAATTTAGTCGAAGCATTACGTAGCCAAGTCGGCACCTGACAGCCCATACTTTTGTGTGCAATATCTTTTGCGCGCGCCCAGGCGTTGTAAGTATCGCGATTTTTCTTGGCCTTTGAAAGCGCAGTTGCGACATGACTAAGGATAATCCCACCTTCCGGCATCCCCACTCGCTCGATCGCTTCAAAACAACTCACGGCCAAATTTAGTGCGCCATTACCAGCCAAACCGATGTCTTCGCTCGCAAAAATCACCATCCGCCGAGCAATAAATTTTGGGTCTTCTCCACTTTCGACCATCCGTGCTAAATAGTAAAGTGTGGCGTCAACATTTGATCCACGCATTGATTTAATAAAAGCCGAGATATTATTATAATGATAATCGCCTGATTTATCGTAGATCGGCATCTTTTTCCCGACGGCCGTCTCGACCACTTTTTGGTCGACTTTTTTCGCTAAACTGAGGCTGAGTTCGAGATCACCAAGCGCCGAACGTGCATCACCGCCACTGATCTCAGCGACATATTTGAGAGCATCTTTTGTCACGCGTTTTTCGGCTTTTTCTGCTTTTACAGCCCGTTCAAGCACCTTCAGTATCCCTTCCTGATCGAGTGAAGAAACAACTACCACTCGTGAGCGTGAAATCAACGGAGAAATCACTTCGAAACTCGGATTTTCAGTAGTCGCGCCAATTAAAATAATCAATCCGCTCTCCACATGTGGTAAAAATGCGTCTTGCTGGGCCTTGTTAAAACGATGAATTTCATCCACGAACAGTACTGTACGAATCTTTAAATTCCAGTTCACCTTCGCCCGCTCGACCACCTCAGCAATATCTTTTTTCCCTGCCGTCACCGCCGAAAGCTCGACGAAATCCGCCTGATACTCTTTGGCTAAAATCCGCGCTAGAGTTGTCTTCCCGGTGCCTGGTGGACCCCAAAAAATCAAATTGACTGGCTCACCATTTTTAACAATTTCCGTTAGAATTTTGCCATCGCCGATAATTGCCTCCTGGCCAATAACCTCATCTAAGCTCTGAGGGCGCATTCGCTCGGCAAGGGGTACTCTGTTCATAGTTATATTATATCATGAAAAATATCGCCACGATAGCTGGCCGTAGGCTCTATATAGCAGTAATGCGCCCCGAAGGGCGCATTTATCCAAGTTGCTAACTTCACCGTCGGGCTTGACATCAACCGCTTAATAACCGAAGAGATTGCAAAGACCGATACGGTCGCGCTCCGAGAGCGGCACCAACAAGACCAGTGTCGTCCCGTTACTGCGCGAAATCCGCCAATGGCCGATAGCCTCTTTCGGTATCACGACGTTGTCTGCCTCCATGGCGCTAAGATTGACACTGAGCGCCATGGCATTGACTCGTTCGTCGCTCAGTAATAATGGTTCGAGATAGTGACCTTTGCTACCATAAGAGCCGCAATATAATCCAAACCAAACCCACATGGGACACTTTACCGTAATTCCATGCAGCGCCCAAGGTTCACCGTATTCTATCTCTAACTCCAATTGTTGTGAAAGCAGCTCAACCGGCACCATGTCCCCTTTCCTAAAAATTAGTTTGAGATTTTGACCGAGCAAACGTCGATCAACCACCTCGATCCCGCGTTTTGTGCGGGATACTTCACAGCCTGGAAAGTTGTCCCTAATCACCGATAAAGTTACCGGCACTTCGTTATTAATACCCATTTTTACCCCCTTATTTTTTAGTGCATCGCTGGCAAAAGTTAGTAAATTCGTTAAGATGCTTGAGGTTTTATTTAACCCCTATCCTTCTATTTTATCACAGATATAGAGTATTGTCAATAGGCAGAGTATTTCAGGAGTCCTGCGCAGTTTCCTCGCTCATTAACCTAAACAACCGATACCAACAAGAATACCTCGGGTTTCCCCGAGGTGGTTCTACGATGTACTAGTCCTTCTTTGCTGTTTGGCTTGTCTCTGCCTATTTCCCGTATTTCAAATCTCCTCGCATGCGTGTGGCTCGGCAGTCTTCCCCTGCTCAGCCTCAATTTCGACCTTAATTTCGGTGTCAATTTTGACATCAATTTCAGCGCAAATCTGAGAAAATCGTGCGCCGAGATCCAAATTGGCTTTTGTAGTCGTCAGTTCCACTGCACGTAATCTTGCTAAAAGTTCACTGAACGCCGTTGGCGCGTCGCCAGACTCTGCCAAGACACCCCTGTAGTCCGAGATGAAGCGCAATAATTTCGTAGCGCCTCTGATCTCATCGAAGCTTAAAACCTGCGAGCATACATCCGATTCCTCGGTCACCTTGACAATCTCGACTTCTGGCGGATGCCGCTCACCGTCTTTTCCTATGCAGGTCACTCGGCAATTCAAACCAAACGGTATCAGCGCCTCGTGTAACTCTTTGAGCCTTGCTGTTTCGCTTTCGGTTAAACAAAGTAAATCAATAAACGAAGCATGAATTACTAATAACTCATCGACACATTCTTTGAAACTCATATGAATCCCCCTCTTCTATAAATTCAGATTAGACTAGGACTTTTGCAATTTAAGGTTCCTCAGGACAGATGTGCACGCACCAGTCTTCAAAGAAGCTTAAGTGCGTTAGCAAAAGTCCCTATACCTTGATTGTATCATACTTTATCAAAAAAGTCAATAGTTTTAATGTTTTTTAGGCATTTTCGCCTAATTTATGGCATAGATTTATAGATTTTCCCCAATCTCGTGGGTTTTATGCTATTTTTTGGGGATATGGGCGATTCTAGGTAAAATTTCTTCGACTTTATCGACACTTGCAACAATTTTTAGCTTAGCACCAAGAATTAGGCGTGCCAATTTGATCTCATTCGCGCCTATCGCTCCCTGCGGGTCGGGACTTAGAGCTTGCTCGATATCATCCCAAGTATATTGCTGCTTAGCAACTAATTTTTCCCCTCTGATATCATAGAGCAAATTAATCTCCTCTCCGGTCGCACAGAAAAGATTAAAATCAAACCAGAGTGCGACTAACTCAGGCGAGATACCATCGTTCAGCCCACTTAAAGCTTGATTGACTATCTCAAAAAACTCCGGATTGTCAGTCTGCTCAGCGGCACGTTCAATTTTCTTTAGAAAAGTCGAAGCGAGCTCTAGTAAAGCTAGGTCACTCAAAATTTTATGATAAAAACTCAACATCTTGGCACCAGTGAGCGTAGCGAGCTTACCACGCCCCTCATGAATCACTACGTCGCTCACCGTAAATAATTCTACTGCCCCGGCTAAACGTGATTTTTCTTTGCGCACACTGCGAGCTAGTACTGCAATTTTACCGACTGGCGTGATCAGATTCAGAATTCGATCTGACTCGCCGTAGTTTGTGCGCCTCAATACTAGCGCATGAGTACGAATATCATTAGGCATCGGTTGACCCTCCAGATATCGAAAGTCTAGCGTTATCCAAAAAATCTCGTACTAAATCAGTTACTTGCGTAGGTGTCATTGTTGCCTTATCTAAAATTTTTACAACTCCGTAATGACTGAGTTTCACATCGGCAAGAGCCAATGAGCTTACGATCACGATCGGGATCTTGGATGTATCGTCATAAGAGCTGAGCTCATTAAGGAGTGTAAAACCATCTGGACCACTCAATAAAATATCCAAGAAAATTAATTTTGGCAATTGACGATCAAGCGCCTGCACGGCCGATATTACGTCCGAAAAAATCCGGATCTCAACCTTGCCTGCACGCCGAGTTGCAAGCGCCATACACTCTGCCATCACCGGATCATCTTCGATAATAAAAATCATTTGCACACCTCAAAACAAGGTCGCCTGACGCGAAGCCGGTAAATCAATAAAGAAGCTAGTGCCGTCGTGATGCCGAGTCGCCCCGAAATCGCAGTGCATATAACGCGCAAATTGAGAAACAAAATAAAGGCCTAGTCCAGAACTGCCTGAGCGCATCGCAACCGCCGTCGGTTGGTCAATCCCGCCACGGCTGATCTTGCGCCAGACTTTGGTAGGCAAGCTCGGGCCATAATCACGTATGCCAATGCGAATTTGGTTACCACGATCAGAGATCTCGAGACGACTCACCGTCTCAGCATTTGAATAATGTAGAGCATTCGTGCAAAGATTATGTACTACGCTACCTAACAGTTCACGGTTTGCCACAGCGAGACGTGAGCGATTGTGATATTTTAAGATAATTTGACGATGATCATAACGAAAAAGCGGCTCGAGATTACGGTAAACTTCATCACAGACACCGCGAACACTAACTGGCTCAAGCGGAAAAAGGCCATCCTCGAGCCGCGCCAATTTCGTGAAGTCACCAATCTGTTTCAGCGCGCGCTCGGACGTAGTAACGATTTGTGATTGTATCCGAGCGCGCGCAGCAGTATCTTCGGCTAAGTCGAGCGATAAAGCAAGCTGACGCACCAAACATAGCGGCGCCTTGAGATCGTGCGCAGCGACCAAAATACCATCAACATCCCGTTTTACCTCACTCTGCATGAATATATTATATCACGCGGGAGATCTCTTCGAGCGTGGTATCGCCACGAATTACTGCAAGGCATCCCTTTTGCTCTAAAGTCAGCATACCATGCTCACGAGCTGAATACTCTATCGCCTGCGTATTAACATCCGAAATGTCACCACGCAAAAAGGCCTGAATATCGTCACTCACCACTAACTGCTCAATCAAAACGGTCCGTCCTGAAAATCCGAATGGATATTTATCACTCGGGACCGGCTGATAAAGCTCTAAGGTGTCCCAATTAATATTCTCAAATCCAGCTAAAACACGCTGTAAATAATCCAGCGTATACGCATCGGGTCGATAAGCTTTTTTGTTTGGAGCCAACTTGCGTACCAAACGCTGCGCCATCAAAAGACGGATCGAGCTCGCGAAAATCGGGTTCGTACCGATCAGATCAATCATCCTCGCAAAAGCCGCCGCAGTAGAATTAGCGTGGAACGAACTGAGCACTAAGTGTCCGGTGATCGACGCCTGGATTGCAGTTTTTGCGGTGTCCTGGTCACGAATTTCCCCTACCATTACAACATCTGGATCAAGACGTAAGACCGAACGTAGACCTTCAGCGAAGCTTCCACCATCATTCGTATGAATCGGAATTTGTGCGATCCCTGTAATACCATATTCAATCGGATCTTCCAGCGTAATAATCTTGCGTTCGGTGGTATTAAGCGCATTTAGGATCGAATACAAGGTTGTACTTTTACCAGAACCAGTCGGACCAACCATCAAAACTAAACCACGAGGATGTGAAATAACCTCTCGGATAATCGCCATTTCATTTTCAGAAAGACCAAGTAGATCGAGATTAAGCAGGGTCTCGTCGAAGTTAAACAAACGTAAGACCGCATCCTGACCATACATCGTCGGCACCATTTCGACGCGAATATTAAGCAAGTGTGAGGCGCCGTCACGATGAATCTCCTGTTGCATGTGGCCAGACTGTGGTTTAGTAGCAGCAGTTGAAACATTTGCGCGCGCCGATAACTCACCCATAAAAATACGATAACGATCCTTGTTGATATTGGCGACTGGATGCAAAATCCCATCTACACGCATGCGGATGCGGATTTCTTCACGCATATTTTCAATATGAATATCCGAAGCGCCTAATTTATCAGCCTGATCAATCAAAAAATTGAAAACTTTGTCGGTCGAGACTGAATTTAGCGTCTGGCTAACTTCAGCAATAGTCTCCGAATCACCTTCCGAAGCGATCCGGATATCATCATATTTAATGTCTTTAGGTGGATCGTAACGAAGCATGAACACACCAAACGCCGAGCGCGAAACCAAAAAGAAGGTCACATGCTTCCCCTCACTAACATAACGTTCAGCCAGCTTCTTCATCCAACTATTTGGCGTCTGGCTCGTGACCATAAAACGATACGGTGAATCATCACCGCCCGCTTGAAGCGGCACGGCATAATTTTCATGCATTTCTTGGACAGTCAACAGGTCCGGTACTAATGGAATAATCAACTCAAAATCGCGCGTATCAAGATATGGCAAACCAAGCAACCGCGCACGCTCACGCGTAGCCTGCTCTTCTTGTTCACGACGTTTGCGTTGAATTGTTTGTTCGTCCATGATTCTAAAACCACCCTGCGTTTTAATTGATCCCTACAGACTCATTGTCACGGTGTCAAGCAAACGATTGAACTCTTCTAGGAACACCTCAGCATCAGTTTGTAAAATCACTGTCTTGTCACGAACCTTGAAAATGCAAATTGCTCCACGCATTTTACCAGCCGGCAATTCACCGACATAAAAATTAGCCGTCACACCACCGACCTGCCGAGTCGAAAACGCCATTTTACCGGACTTGACATAACTCTCGTAAGTCTGAATTACTGAATCGATCGCCGTATCGCGAATCGCAACTCTCAAAGCATTGATAGTAGTGTTACTGGGAGCCTCAACTTCTACAGGGTTCATATAGGCTTCGAAATCACCACCTTTGGAAGCATCCTTTGCGATATAGACACTCCAAGTTTGCGGATATTTAAACGAAAGACTACCGTAATCTTCTGGACCCAAAAACTCGCGATATGGATCTTTTCTCGCGATCTCAAACTCAGCGTTCAACTTCTCGGTATTTTCAGCAACCGCAATTGCAATGGCGGCATCGACTCTATCCTGATCAGCCGTCAAATTCTGATTCTCAATTAATTTCATTATAAACAAAACGGCAAAAACCACCGCAAGAATCGCCAAGAGCGCTATAACCAGTGCCATGATAAGCGTACGGCGTTTTTCGTCCTGGCTCTCGGGGACCATCATATTCTGCGAAGTAACCGGTGCACCAGTCGGTGAAATCGTCTGTCCCGGCGTAGCTGGAGCGAAAACCGGGCTAGGTGTATTCCTTGCTGGCTCAATCACGCTACCCGAATTTTTCTTTCCAAACATGCTTATATTATATACCGAGCATTAACTTTTTGTAAAGTCTTCGATAAGCTCGACCTGATTTTTAAGTTCCGCCAATTCATGATTAATTTCAGCCGCCAGTTTAGTCGCGGATTGGTATTTTGCGACCGCTTGATCCAATTGAAAATCTTCACCATAAAACCATTCTAGCGCCTGATCCAACTCGGTAATCTTCTCAGTTATGGTCCTAGGAGCCTCAGGAGTTTTGGTATTCTTAATGACTTCAACCGCTTCAGTAATTCCGGTTGTTTCAGCTGTTTCGGTCTTTTTGGTAGTTTTAGGCATTTTTAATTTATTCTCCCTCTTTTTACGTTTGTTGGCTCTTGTACATTCATATCTATTCTCATATCCAATAGCTCTATTTTAGCCCTATGTCAAGTCATCACTTTTCACCCCTGTTACAGCAAGCTTGTCAGAAAAGGGGTGATTTCGCTCTCTGACACTTTTCACCCTTGTTACGACAAGGTAATCCTTAGTGATGAGCTCTAGCTCGCTGCCGGCGGCGATTTTATCGCTGCCGGCAAGAAGTAACGCGTATCCACGTTCTAATACGCGTTCAGGACTCAAACTCTCCAAAATTTTCTGAGCCTCAGTCACTTTCATCATAGCTTGATCAATCCTGGTTAGAGTTTGCTCGCGAGCAGCACGTATTTTGTCCATGTTATGATCCTGCGAGCGAGCAAACTCCACGAG
>CARSRA010000016.1 GCA_949063825.1 uncultured Candidatus Saccharibacteria bacterium | reverse complement strand
GGTAATAACAGCTTTAGTCGGCATACGATATGTCATAATAGCTCCTTAGAATAGCTCTATTATACCACTTTTAGGCCTTTTTAGCGCTACGACGCGCCTTTTTCGCGGCAGTTTTATTTGTGGATTTTGAGCTGGATCTCTTGGCGGGACTTTTTTCACCTTCCAGTGAGCCAGCTTTACTAGAGCCATATACTTCACGTTGCTGAACGTGATTATGATTACCGTAGATTAGAGATGAAACCCCAAAAATCAGCATGTAAGCACCGAAAAAGCGCACAAAATCAACATTTGCTAGATGGCCAGAATTCAAGATCACAAAGCCAAACACTACCCCACAAAGCCCACATAGAACCCAAATAAACCGGTCTGTCGGATCGACGGTAGTTCGAAAACCCAGCAATAGCTCAAAGATACCTCGCAGGATTGTATAAGCCGCCAGCAGGCAAAGTTGAATTGCCATTGAAGCTCCTGTGAACATCACTAGGGTGACGCCGAAGCCGGCATCAAACAATGCCACTAGGGTGGCTACTAGCCAACCATGTTTGTTACGTGAGCGCTGTAAAGAATTTGCAAATTCCACCACCGCAAGTGCCAACAAAGACACTCCGATCACTGGAATTAAATTTTGCGGGTGTTCACTTGAAGTAAAAAGTGTCAAACATCCAAATAGTAGTGCTACCGCCCCCTGAAACATGAATACTAGCCAGTGACTATCGATATATTTCCGTTTAATGCTTGCCATAATTCCTCCTAACTTGAGTCCATTATAGCATAAGTTGGATCAGATATTTCGCGATTTTTGATATTTTCTTTGCAAAAATCACCATTCGAGATCAAAATGCTTGACTTTTTAGTAAATGTATGCTACAATGAAAGTATAGATAGTTACTATCTACGGACTTTAAAAGTAATTCTCTAGTAAAATTGCCAAACCACAAAAACGTCCGTTTCCTCTAGAGATGAGCATGCGAACTACTTTTTTAGATTTTTTACATATTTAGAAGAGTAGCAGCATGCTAATCAGAATCAAAAACAGAAAGAGAGGAAAAAGGATGAAAAAATTATTTTTAGTAACGGCAATTATTATGGTAGGAGTAGGATTATACGTTTTTGCAAGTGGCAGTCTCCCGAAATTAGACGGTCAGGTCGGCCAAGACCGAAAGAGCGTATCCGCAGGCGTTGCCAAGAAAAAGTATGGCGACTCCCTCGAGAGCGGTAACATCCGCGTCAAAGAAGGGGACAGTTTCTGGCTCAAGATCCGTGTACCTAATGAAATGCTCAAGGATGATATAGCGGGGCTCAGAGCCAGCGTTAGCTTATCACCCGAGGAGTCTGGCACCAATAAACAGAATATTGTATGTAACATAATCAACGCAGACGGAGAGGTCATAGGGACCGATTCCGTCACCCTGCTTTCCCACAAAGATTTTTGGATTCGGTGGGGTCAACGAGGAGAGACGGGGGCCTCAGTATTCCCCATTAGCACCACCTCCAAGGAAGCAACTATTGCGGGAATCGCGCAGCATATACCAGACGACCAACGCGAAGAAATATTGACGAATAATGGGATGATAAAAGATTACAATCCCAGCCACGTGGGAACACTGGAACTACAGCGTGAAACCGAAGAATTGATTGACGAGACGGGTATCTATCTTTTCGATCAGGGTAAGGAAGTTCCCGCCGATAAAGTTGGGGACGACCGAATAGTTACGGCAGGATTCCATATTTCATACCATCAGAAGATAGGCCTGGAGATGAAGGTCGATCAGATGGATAACGAGCTGGGCGTCACAGTTAGATACACCAATCTCGACAAGGAGAAACACCGCGACGTAAAAATCAGCGCAGTGGCAACCGTCAAGCTGATGGAGGTAGCGCCAGGTAGCGCATACATTAAGACAAGTCTCCATCCAGAGGACGCCCCCATCGATATTTGCGATGGAGAGATCTTTAATACTTCGATCGGTGATTTTAAACCCGGAGACGAGGCCGTCATTACGTATCGACTGAGACTCCAGGAAGATTTTGAGCGTGCAGCAAAAGGGCTCGACTATGGCGTGATTATAGTATCATGCCTCGTTGGCGAAGATGAGCAAACGGTAGTATATAACTTTGATATCACCGAGGATGGATTCATTACGAACGTCCGCGAGGCTCAGCCCCACTAATCCCCCATAAAAGAACCCGAGAATTATTTTTACCGAAAGCAGCCTGAAGGGGCTGCTTTTCAACATGTTTGATACCGAAAGACGATGCAAGAATAATGTTGGTAGAAAACAAAACAAATAGCAGCCCCTCGGGACTGCTATTTTTAATCCTCTGCTATGAAAACTTATTTCTGGCTTACCTCAGAAAAATATTCGTCGTCTCTGAAAAAGGAGAGTAAACTCTCCTTTTTCACTCGTCTCCTCTATTTCTCGATCTTAGTGACAACACCAGAACCGACGGTACGACCACCTTCGCGGATAGCGAAACGGTCATTGTTGTTCATCGCGATTGGCGCAAGCAACTTCACCTTGAAGGTGACAGTGTCGCCTGGCATTACGATTTCTTTGTCAGCTGGAAGCTCAACTTCGCCAGTCACATCAGTAGTGCGGAAGTAGAACTGAGGTTTGTAACCCTTAGAGAATGGAGTATGGCGACCGCCTTCCTCTTTCTTCAAGATGTAAACCTGTGCCTCAAATTCGGTGTGTGGAGTAATGCTACCTGGAGCAGCGATTACCTGGCCACGTTCGATTTGATCACGCTCGATACCGCGGAGCAAGAGACCTGCGTTATCACCAGCCTGACCCTGATCGAGAGTCTTGTGGAAAGCCTCAATACCAGTTACGACTGATTTCTGAGTGTCTTTAAGACCAACAATTTCAACTTCGTCGTTCAGTTTGATGATACCCTGCTCGATACGACCAGTAGCAACTGTACCACGACCCTTGATCGAGAAAACATCTTCAACTGGCATCAAGAATGGTTTGTCGAGATCGTGTTCTGGTACCTCGAACCATTCATCCATGGCCTTAACAAGTTCCATGACGGCATCTTCGTTAGCTGCGTCACCCTCAAGAGCCTTAGTAGCAGAACCCTTGATGATTGGGGTGTTGTCGCCATCGTAGCCATACTTATTCAAAAGCTCACGTACATCCATCTCGACAAGTTCGACGAGTTCTGGATCAGCAAGGTCCATCTTGTTTAAGAAGACGATGATCTTCGGTACGTTCACCTGGTGAGCCAAAAGTACGTGCTCACGAGTCTGTGGCAAAGGACCATCATTAGCAGCTACTACGAGAATCGCACCGTCTACCTGCGCCGCACCGGTAATCATGTTCTTGATGTAGTCGGCGTGACCTGGCATATCAACGTGCGCATAGTGGCGCTTTTCAGATTCATATTCCTGATGAGAGGTAGCGATCGTGATACCACGAGCTTTCTCTTCTGGAGCGTTATCAATTTGGTCATAAGCGACAGCCTTGTTAACATCCGTTGGAAGTTTCTTTGCGAGCACATTTGTAATCGCAGCCGTCAAAGTAGTTTTACCGTGATCAACGTGGCCCATAGTACCGACGTTAATATGCGGTTTGGAACGGTCAAATTCTGCCATTCTTTCTCCTTTTAATTATTATTTTGTCGGAGCACTAATATCTACCAGCTCCAACCCTACTCTTATATGATAACTAATTTCCCGATAAATGTAAAGAGATTTCAACAAGAAAAAGCCCTAGACCGGGGCGCAACGCTTTAGGATGCATGGTCTAGGGTGATTTTCCAAAATATTCAATTACAACTGGGATTAAGCGATCTTGCTCTTACGGTGCTTGCGGTTCTCGCGGCGCGAAATCCTCCTGAATCGAGGAACATCTATCCAGCATGATCCGTGGTAAAATGTCTTTTGATTGCGACCGTGATCATCGCCATATCTCACGAGATAGCGAATAGAAAACCCGTCAATGATGTCATCTTTCTCACCCCTTAGATAGATCTTTGTTTCCACATCGTGATCCCGAACCATGACGTCGTATTCTTCTGGGCTAATTTCATTCCACGAATCCGGTAAGCACCATCCGGCCCCGTCATCAGGAGCCACGTACCGCTGCAATTTTTCCGCCGTGCTACCATAACTGGTATCTGTGGCATAGATCGCAGTCTTCAGATCTTGCCCTTTTTTGACTCGGTCAAGAATCTCATCGACAAGCTTACTGATCAGGGGGCAAATATCCTCTACCTCCTTGTGACCGAAAAGCATAGCGTAATCTGCTTTGACTCTGATCGAGCCGATTTTAGCTGTTATAGTGTCAGTTCTTACGTTTACGGTTAATGACATCTTTTCATCTCCTCTCCAATGCCCCCACCAAGGCATTTAGCAAGTCTCAGTTTTTCAGTTTCTCAGCCCCCTACCGTAACTAGAACATAATCTTTCTCGAAGTAGGGGTACTCGCAGACAAATTACTATTATCTACAAATACCCCACTTAGAGATCAGCTAAATTATAAATTGAATACTAGGAAATTATTAATATGCCTAAGCTCTTAAACCTAGAGCTAATTCTACTGAGTAGAATTAGGTTATAAAACTATAACCCCCGCTAGCTTAATACAGCTTATACTTTCATTGTATCACACTTTATCAAAAAAGTCAATAGCAGTACTATCTTCCTTTCTTTTTTCCCTGTTTCCCTTTTATTTCCGCAATTTGATCGCGCAGCATTGCGGCTTTTTCGAAGTCAAGATTAGCAGCAGCAAGCTGCATTTGACTTTGTAGCTCTTTGATTAAGCTCGGTAACTCTTCTTGCGGGACTCGTTTTAAGTCAAGTTTTGCTTCTTGTTCTTTTTCGGGAATAATTGCGCGTAGCCCTAGACCGATCTCTTTTGCTACACTCTTTGGCGTAATATTGTGATCTTTGTTATATTGCTCCTGAATCTCCCGGCGACGCATAGTTTCGTCAATCGCTTTATGCATGCTTTCAGTCACATGATCAGCATACATGATTACTCTACCCTCAACATGACGTGCTGCGCGACCTATTGTCTGAATTAATGAACTTTCTGAACGAAGAAATCCTTCTTTATCAGCATCGAGAATCGCCACTAGTGATACTTCTGGCAAATCTAACCCCTCACGCAGCAGGTTAATCCCCACAAGCACATCATAAACTCCAGTTCTAAGGTCACGTAGGATATCACCGCGTTCCAAGGTGTCAATGTCCGAATGAATATAAGCTACTTTAATGTTGCGCTCCTTGAGGTAATCCGTCAAATCTTCGGCCATACGCTTGGTTAAAGTCGTCACAAGCACGCGCTGCTTCTTTTCGATACGCTGTTCGATTTCCGAAAGTAAATCATCAATTTGTCCAGTGCTGGGCCGTACCTCGACCTCTGGGTCGAGGAGCCCAGTAGGTCGAATGACCTGCTGGGCTGGCTCGGGCGAATGCTCGAGCTCGTACGGCCCCGGCGTCGCCGAAACATAAATCGCATGCTTAATATGACTCTGAAATTCCGTAAAAATCAATGGTCGATTATCAAGCGCACTAGGCAGACGGAAACCATAATCCACCAATGTGGTTTTACGTGCATGATCGCCATTATACATCCCCCTCACCTGTGGTAAGGTCATGTGACTCTCATCAACTAGCAACAAAAAATCCTCCGGGAAAAAGTCGATCAAGGTCGCTGGTGGCTGCCCTGGCTTACGACCATCAAGATGTCGCGAATAATTCTCGATGCCTTTTACAAAGCCAGTCTCTCTCAGCATTTCTATATCATACTTGGTGCGCTGAGAAAGTCTTTGCATTTCGAGGAACTTATCGTGCTTTTCAAAATACTTCATCCGCTCCTTGAACTCATGTTCAATCCCCCGCACAGCTCGCTCGATCTGATCCTTTGGAGTAGCATAGTGCGTGTTTGGGAAGATGTGGATTCGCTCTGGTTTCTCGCGCGTCTCCGCCGTAAGCGGATCGATAATTCGTACCGCTTCTAAACTATCGAAACCAAATTCAAATCGATAACCCCATTCGCCGCTCGCCGGGAATAGATCTACTGTATCCCCCATGACACGGAAATTCCCCCGCTCAAATGCGAGATCATTACGATGATATTGCATTGCTACTAAATAAATCAAAAAATTCTGCTGACTTAGTGAACCGTCAGCCTGCGTAAGCGAATTTACCAGTTGTTTTGGTGAAAAAATCCCATTCCCATCTTCATATGCAATATTCGCCCAGCGATCATTCGAGCCCGCAATCTGCCAAATGCCATCCTCCTTCTTCAAAGCTAATGACATCTCAGTGTAATGATCCGGAGAACCGATGCCATAAATGCAGGATACTGAAGCCACCACAATCGTATCTGGACGCGTCAAAAGCGCTACAGTCGCTGCGTGACGTAGACGGTCAATTTCGTCATTAATTGCGGAATCTTTCTCGATATATGTATCGGTTGAAGCAATATATGCTTCCGGCTGATAATAATCGAAGTATGATACAAAATAATGTACTTCATTTTTTGGAAAAAACTCCCGAAATTCCGAATAAAGCTGCGCCGCAAGCGTCTTGTTGTGTGCCAAAATCAGTGTCGGACGACCGTAATTCTGAATTACATTCGCCATCGTAAAGGTTTTTCCGCTCCCAGTCACCCCGAGTAGGGTTTGTTCGCGGACGTTCGCATTCAGCCCCGCAGTCAGTTGTTCGATCGCAACGGGCTGATCACCGGTAGGTTGATACTTTGAAACGAGCTCAAATTTCGGCATGAAACTATTATATCACGCGGCGATCGACCACGTGATAGTATGATATAATTACCTTATGTCGAGGAGGAGTTTTTCATTGCATCGCGCTAGACGCCTAGTCGCCGCTGTTTTAGCGTTAGCAGGCGTTACTGGTTTTGTCATTCTAAATCCAAATAGTTACGACAATATTCCGGATACTTCCGCCGAAAGTAATTCCACAGATCAAATCAATGAATCTTCTAATGACTCTCCACTTGCTATCGAGATTCTCAAAAGACTAGAAGTCAAAGGTCGCGCTCCGAAGACCGGCTACGACCGTAAACAATTCTACGATGGCTGGCCGAGCATCGAAGGTTGCAACCTACGCCAGCGCATTTTGCGGCGAGAATTCGGCGATACAGCGAAGCTTGCTGATGACAATTGCAGTGTCCTCGCAGGTGAATTCGACGAGCCTTACACTGGTAAACACCTGCAATTCTCCGAGAAAACCGCCATTTCTAAAGGTGTGCAGATCGATCACGTAGTTGCACTTTCTGACGCCTGGCAAAAGGGTGCACAGAATCTTTCGAAGGACGAGCGTTATAATCTCGCGACCGATCCGCTCAATTTACTCGCTGTGGATGCTAGCACGAATCAAGATAAATCCGACGGCGATGCTGCCACTTGGCTACCGCCGAATAAATTTTTCCGTTGCCAATACATCGCTCGCCAAATCTCCGTGAAATATAAATATCATCTTTGGGTAACCGAGGCCGAAAAAACTGCCATGAATACCGTGCTCGAAAATTGCCCAAATGAAAAAGCCGTTGGAATTGAATAAAATAGCCCCGGAGGTTATACCCCGGGGCGTATTTGGCTAGTTTTCTGTTTTTTCTCTTTATCGGCTGTCTTTGTCAATTAATATATTCCTGAGGCTACTTTTCGGCCTGAGTTTTTTCGCTGCCAACTTAGCCTTGTCACTGGCTATGCTCTCATCTGACAACGGATACTCGCACTTTGGGTCAATCGTCTTCGGAATTAGCCCATTCAGGGCTCGATAATAGTCTCTTGCCAATGCGTCGGCAATGGTGAAATATTCTATTCGCAAGGATACCCCGTTGAGTTCAATGCGGGCTTCCTGCATTTGATGCCTGGCTAAGCCTAAGGCTTCATTGACCACATCTTCAATATCTGCTCCAAGCTCAGTATCGCAGAGTATCACTCCATCCTTTTCATCAAAACTGCTAAAAACCATATCTATTCCCCCTTCTATAATTGAAAAAATACTAGACCTGCCAAACTAGCCTATGACAGGCTTATACTTCAATTGTAGCACAGATTAACGTTTTTGTCAATAGCATCTTGTTCGGTTTTTATAATTTTACAGAGGTAGGAGCAGTGGAAAAATCTCTTCAGAATCTACTAAATTTCACAAAAAAACAAGCTTGACATAAGGATATTGGCACGTTAAAATTAAGTTAGAAACTTGGTCGAGATCCGACGTTGAGGGTCGACTAAGGTTCAAATGCTGAATTCTACAGAATATCGGCCAATAGCACGGAAGGTCAATATGTGCTCATGTTTCTAAATAAGGCTTAGCTACTGCGAGGGCCTTATTTTTTCTTCCTCTATCCCTCCCGTGTAACGCAGCGGATGGCGAAGCCGTAGCCACGACGGTTACTGCTTACCGACCACATGAATGATGAACTGGTGCCGAGATGATTGGCGTCAACAGAAGATTTACTAGTAGATTCCCACCAGTTACCATCTACGGTGTAGCTATAGATGAATCCTTCCCGTTTACCATATCCTCCCGTCCGGAGAAAGTTGACCCTTCCCACCAAAGACAACTACGTTACCCTCATCACTACTACCTATGGTATTACGAGTAATAGTGCTGGATCTACCAAGTTGCGTAGCAGTCCCCTCGACTTTGCCTACGCTGGCTACTACCGTACTTCGGGCTCGTTGGGCGGTGAGACTACGTACGGGGACTTCTGGTCTCGTACTGTGGGCGGTTCGTCGAATGCCTACGTCCTGCACTTCAGTAGCAGCAGTGTCGATCCGCAGCTCTACGGCGCTCGTGGCTACGGTCGCTCCCTACGCTGCACCGCGAAGTAGGATGAATAGTAATGCGAAGCAATATTATCCCCCTCTAGCTCTTTTGGAAGTGTGAAAGATACAACTGAGATTCATAATGACTTTGTTGCAGCTTTCTTCAGCGTCACTTCCAAAAGAGCTAAGGGGGATACATATACTTTCTTCAAAAAGAGGAGTATAGAGAACTCAATACGTATATATCAACTCCGAAGAGCCAAAAAAATTAAAAAGCCTCCGCTAGTATCTAGCAGAGGCAGTTGTTTTTGTTTTAAGAGATCCAGTATTAGGATAATGCCCATGACACCAGCTCGTCCCAAAGTTCATCGAGGTCATAAAATTCACCTTTTTTGACGGGTTTATTGGCCATCACCTTAGCGATCCGCAGAATATCTTCCGCCAGCTCCCGATAGCCGACGACCCGACAGCGAGCAAGAGGTGCATCATTATTAGCATCATCGGCATCAAAAATCCACTCATTGATACCGCTACCGGGCGGATATGGCGCACTCGAAAATACTTCTACATATTTCCCGGTCGCTTCTCTAATCCGACGCCGAATTACTTTTGATGTCTCGCTCGGCAGATGCTTTTTTGCATAAAATTTCTCCGTCAAAATTAGACCATCATGCTGCTGTGACAATTTAACCAGCTCATCAATAAATTTCTTCACCTTGAAGCGGAAATTACCACTACGAAAGACCGGTATTTTATTTGTCGCATCATAAAGCATTGCCATCTGCCGATCGCTTAAGCCTGACGTTCCAATAATTATTGGAACGTTCGTACGAACGGCCAGAGCCAAAACCTCCTCAAAAACATCTGGGTACGAGAAATCGACAATAATATCGAATTCGCCCTTATTTGGCCGTGCCGCATTGAGACTCGGAATATCCGAATATCGATACCACTTATGATATTCTGACCATGTTCCACAATACATCTTCGACCCATCTTTACCAATCTGCTCCTTATCAACCTTAAAGCATCCACTTGATTGCGGCCAACGACTCAGCCCAGCAGCAATCTCTACTCCTGGTACATTTGCGGATTGACCTATAGCAGCCTTACCAGTATTACCGGTCAAACCGCTCCATAAAATTCTGACAGTTTCCATCTCACCCCTCCTTTTGCACTTCAAGCAAATAATCCAGTCCATCAGCAGTCGGCGGATGTTGGGCTAATTTCCTAACCGTAGTTTTCATCAGCTGCAAATCGGGTCTTCCTATGAAACCCCTGGCAGGTAAAGGCTGAGATTCATCAGCCCTCACATAAATACCGACGACTGTAGCCGCGCCAATTCTACGCATAGCTTTGACCGCCTCATGCCGCAATTCATGATCATATGACTCCATAGAGCTGAGCAAAAATAAGCTAATAGGGCCATCATGAATCAAATCACATAATTCATGAGTGCTGGGCGCGCCATGAAATACCTTCATATCCAGTAGCCCATTCTGCAGATCTTTTACGACCTCTTTTTTAAACTCACAGTCAGCACCAAACAACAAAATACTGACTGGTCGAGGCATTTCCTCGCTAATCTTACTGAAAATGCGCTCAGGTGTACTTACCTTTCTTATTTCCCATTTTTTGTCCATATTACCCCTCCTTATGATCTTCTTCTGGAAAAATTAGGTACTACCTACCATTGTATCACATATTTTTGATTTTGTCAATATAAATTGCGCCGATTAGCCCTCTGGCAAGATCTGCTCATCTATCCAAGCTACCACATCCTGCCAAACTTCCATTTTACCGAGCTCATTCAAAATTTCATGACGCATACCAGGATAAAGCTTACTCTTGACGTTATGATAGCCACGTAGGCGCATAAAATTCACTGCTTTATTAAAGTCTCGTTCACTAATAATACATGGATCCTCAGCTCCGGCAATAAAGAAAATTGGAGCTTTCGGATTTTGCATCTGCCAACCTTTTCTGCCATAAGCCCGCTGAACCAAACCAAAGAGCGTCACAAAGCCATTCAGAGTAAATACAAAACCGTCCCGCGGATCAGCGTCATACGCCTCTACAACAGCTGGATCACTTACGATCCAAGCACTTTTACTCTCGCTGCCCGGGAACTTTTGACTATAGCCACCAAAAGCTAAATGGTTAATAAACTTACTACGATGTTTTTCACCCCGGAATATCCGCAACAGTTTAGCTGTAACCTTGCCCAATCCAGCCCCCAAACGTTTACTTGGTGATCCGCAAACAATCAGACCATCCACGTCTATATCATATTCCTGCATATAGCAACGCACAATCAAAGAGCCCATGCTATGCCCAAACAAAACGAGCGGCAAATCTGGGAAACGTTGCCTAAGATAGCTCGTCATTTGGTACACATCGGAAATGATCCCTTCGAGACCATCCTCGCCGAAATAGCCATAATCTTCCGTTGTCTCCACACTAGCACCATGACCCCGATGATCATGAATTAATACAATTAGACCTTGCTTGGCACAATAATCCATAAATTCGTGATAGCGCTCACGATGTTCAGCCATACCATGCACAAGTTGCAAGATCCCCCGCGGATGCTCTGGAATCCGCAAACTTACACCAAGCTCGAGACTATCATGATTACTCTTAATTGTGAATTCTTCCTGTTTCATAGCACAATTATAGCATTTTGCAGGTAGCCTGTGCCTGCTTCGGAAGTCAAGTATCAAATTGTCTGAATATTACGCTCTAGCTTCACGCTTACGTTTGATTGGGTCAAGCTGGCGCTTGCGCAAACGAAGCGATTTAGGAGTCACCTCAAGCAGCTCATCATCCAACAAGAAATCAATACATTGCTCAAGTGAATATTCAGTATAAGGGGTGAGCTGAATCGCCCCATCCGAAGAGTGCGTACGCATGTTAGTTAGTTGCTTTTCACGACAAATATTAATATCGATATCTTCTTTTTTATTGCTAAGCCCTACGATCATTCCCTGATAGACTGGCACTCCAGGGGGGATGAACAAAATCCCCCGAGCCTGCGCCGCATCAAGCGCATAAGCCGTACTAGTGCCAGATTCAAAGCTAATCAAAGCACCGTTGCGTTCAGGACGATATTTCCCGGTGATTGGTGCATATCCGAGCGGAAGCGATGCCATAATGGCGGTACCACGTGTAGCCGTCAGCAAATTATTGCGCAGACCGATCAAGGCCGCCGTGGTAATCCGATAAACGAACCGCGTGCTGCCGCCTGGAAGTAATTCTTGACTAATGAGTTCTGCTTTGCGAATCCCTAATTCTTGTGAGACCGCACCGACAAACTCCGGCTCGACTTCGATCGTCAATTCCTCCACCGGCTCCTGTTTTTGACCATCAATCTCCTTATAGACTACTTCCGGACGACCAGTTTCCAGCTCAAAACCTTCGCGACGCATTGTTTCGATCAAAACCGAGAGATGCAACTCGCCACGCCCAGAAACTTTGTAACCAAGACCATCTGGCTCAATCTTTAATGCAATATTTGTCTCAAGCTCTTTTTCAAGACGCTCAGCAATTTGGCGCGAAGTCGTAAACTCGCCCTCCTGGCCCTTGAGCGGAGAAGTATTCGGTCCAATATAAATGCTCAAAGTTGGCGGTTCGAGCTCGATAGTTGGTAATGCTTCCGGATTTTCGCCAGTCGCAATCGTGTCCCCGATATTTGCCGCTGCCACCCCACAAACCGCTACGATATCACCGGCCTCCGCTTGATCCGCTTCTTCCTTTCCTAGTCCACGATAAGTAAAGATCTTCTCGATTTTGCCACTGCTTTCTGGTTGACCGCTAGAAAGAACTTTGACTTTCTCGCCGGCCTTCAAGCTACCACGCATAATTTTGCCAATACAATATTTACCCAAGTAATTGTCTGCAGCGAGCGCCGCTACTAATAGCTGTGCGCCCTTATCAGCTGCAGCATCAATCCTAGGTTCTGGGATCTCATTTATAATTGCGTCAAAAATCACATGCAAATCATCGTCAAGTTCAGTCGTCTTACCGGCTTTACCGTCACGGGCAATTGCGTAATAAATCGGGTAATTCAGTTGAGATTCATCAGTTGCAAGCTCCAAGAAGAGATCTGCAATTTCACTCTCGACTTCAGCGATACGTGAACCCGGTTTATCAATTTTATTAATAATCACAATTGGTTTTAAGTGTAATCCTAGCGCTTTCGATAGTACAAATTTCGTCTGCGGCATCGGCCCTTCCTGTGCATCAACTACCAAAATCACACCATCCGCCATGTTTAATGTTCGCTCGACTTCGCCCGAGAAATCCGCGTGACCCGGAGTATCAATAATATTGATCTTGTAATCTTGGTAATACACCGCGGTCTGTTTTGCGGTGATGGTAATTCCCCGCTCATGTTCCTGGTCCATCGAATCCATGATTAGAGTTTGTTGCATTTCCGCTTGATTATCGCGGAAAGTATGTGATTGTTTCAAAAGCCCATCCACCAAAGTCGTCTTGCCGTGGTCGACGTGAGCAATGATAGCTACATTTCGAATTTTTGACGTCATATCTTTCTATTATAGCACACATTTCTCAAAAAATCAATGCCCATCCGAAGACGGGCATTCTTTAATGTGCATATTGGAGCGTTTTATACTACGTACCGCCAAATGATTATTTTTTGCGGCGATCTCGCTGATATCGTATCTGTATCTTCTGTAAACGACGGATTTTCTTGATCACCCGCTGAATTTCTCCGTCGTGATGCCCCATCTCAACTTTGACTTCAGCTTGGTATTCTGACAGATTGCTTATTGCAGTCTGACATTTATCGACTTCCCAACTGGGACGCGCAGATACTTCTGGATTGTCCCAAATTTCGCTAATCCGCCGCTTGAATCTATCCGACTGATGCCGGAATGAACGAAGTGACCGGCGCTTTGCATTCAACTCTGTACGCTGCAAATGCAGCTTGCAGTATAATCTTCGGATTATCCAGTGTATTATTGCTTGAAGGCTGGCGCCTATAGCAATTAGAAAAAGTATCATACTTCTTACGTAGTCCAAAACAACACCTCCTAAAGTTCCTAGACATCTCGTTTATGCCTACTTTTGTTAACCGTATTATCGTAACATAGATTACAATACCAAGCAAATAACCTCTATCAAAAATAGGGGAAATTAAACCTGTCTCCTAGATACGCCATATACCCAACGCTATCAAACTAATACCAAGCTAAGCAAAATAGCACAAACCATTTTACTTAGCTTGGTGACCCGGGTGCGATTCGAACGCACAACCTTTTCCTTAGGACGGAACTGCTCTATCCGTTGAGCTACCAGGCCATATCACTGCTATTATAACATACAACTAGACATGTCGCACTTTACGACGAACCGTCTCAATCGATTTCGTCAAAGCATATTTCCCTGGCTGCAAGATTATGTCATGCGCTGGAGTGTATTTTAGCTCATCAACGCCAAAACCGCGCTTGAACTGCGACACACCATAAAAACGATGTTTCGTATCATTCTCATCGACGATCCCCCAAAAGCTATAACGCTTAATTCCACGCTTCCTAGCATCACGCATTGCCTCCATGTGTAGCAAAGGTGCACCAGAATATTTTGTGCCTAACTCCGAACTAACGCCATAGTGATACGAGGCTTCGTTACCATAAAAAATCATAAAATTTTGTGCTAGAACCTCGCCATCCAGTTTTGCCGTATAGAGCACTGCTTCCTCATTCGGCGCCAAAGCTGCGAATTGCTTAGTCAAAAAGTCTTCCGAAAAAGCGACGAAATCATGACGCCCAGCAGTTTGTAGCTGAATTTGATAAAATTCATGAATGTCGGCCGGATTTTGACTCTTCTCGACGACAATTCCAGCTTTCTCAGCTTTACGGAGTGCTCGGCGCAAACGTTGACGCATGCCTTTTTTAATTTCCTCTTCATTCTTGCTAAGATCTAGCACCCCGGCATATTCAACCGAAAGATACATCGGAGCTTTCTTAAGACCAAGTTGCTTCATTAATGTCAAACTATCTGAGCTAAGTTCGAGCTGAGGCCGTACGCGTACAAAAACACAATTTTCCTGCTCACCCTGATGGCGCATATCTTTGAACACCGTCTCCACTAGCTCTGAGTCTCGCCAGTCTAGAATTGGACCGCCAGCAATCGCAAGATAACGCCCGCGCCGGGCCGCCTCAACTACGCCTGCGTACGCTGCAATGATTTCTCCATCCCGTTTTGCAATTCGTCGTACGATTTTATTTCCACGATCCCGGTGAAATTCATAAAAATCCCAAGCCTGCAAGAAATTCGCCTCTTCATGTGCCGTTACGAATTTATCCCAACTATCCTTATCTTTCGTATCCTCGAAAATAATTTCGGTCCGTCTAGAAGCTGGTTTCATATGCGACTCTTCACCTATTTTACTAGTTTTTGGCTTTTGCTCTGACATAAACCTCCTATAAATGTCGCCTTTTTTTGCGAATCATTTCAATAACCCAATCGACTCCATAGCGTAGCGGCTTGATCACTAAATCTTGTGCGGGGACAAACTCAACCACCTCCCCACCGAATCCAGTCTTAAAAGTCGTCACCCCTGCATAACGATGTCGCTTTTGACCACTCGGTGCTACACCCCAAAGATTATAACGCTCAATCCCGCGCTGTTTTAAATCTTTAATCACCTGCCATTGCAAGGCATAAGCTCCAGGTAATTTACGGTTCAGGTCAGTTGAGGCAGCCTCAAAATAATCAGCTTCTCGCCCAGAAATCAAGATTAGACCATAAGCGATCGGATCATCTACGGCTGCTTCGGGATTCTTGCCATCGCTCAGTGTTTTTTTAGATACCTTGGCACGGTAAATCCAGGCTTGATCCGCAAACGCTTCACGTTCAGCCAGCAAAGTTTTAAGATCGGGTGGTACAAAATTCTGCCTCAGCGCTGTCTCGGCTTGTACGCTATGAAACTCTTTAAAAATCTTTTGATCATTAGCTTTCTCAACTTTGATTGCCAGTTTCTCGCTTCGCCGTACCTCATACCGAGTTTGACGACGCATCCCAGCCAGCAGCTCGTCCTCACTTTTAGTGAGATCAAGCATCACGGTATGCTCAGCATGCAAATGCATCGGCGCTTTTTTGAATCCTAAATCATCCAGCAGAAACTCCTTTTTGCGTGACAATTGTGGGCGAATCCGCACAAACACGCATTTCTCACGCACCGCTACCTTGCGAATCAACGCCAGCATCCGTCGCACCAAGGCGTCGTCTTCCCAGTTCAATAATGGTCCACCTGGTATCTCAAGATACCGCCCACGCCGGGCATCTTTAACGATCATCAAGCACCAAGCCTCATCCGCAAAATGCTCGATGATAACCTTGTGACCGACCAACTCGTTCATTTTTTGCCACTCAGGCGATTGCAGGAAATTCGCCTCTTCATATTTTTCCTGAACCTTCTGCCAAATCTTCTCTAGGTCACTCATATGTTTATTTTGCGCCATCTTCTCCTCCAATCTCGTACTTCGCAATCACTGTTCGAGCCTCCGCGAGTTTTGAATCCTGATACCAAGTCGGGATGTTAATAATCTGCTCACTGAGTCGTACCGTCACGGGACATTTATCAACCGGGAAATCTGCCTCATCCCGATAACGCGCCGGCGAAACCGGTGTGTCGTACCATATTTCATGAAAATTATAACCCATCCGATCGAGTTTCGCCAGTAATTCATCACGCTGTCGGACCAGTTTAAATTCACGTAGCGGCGTACTAGGTAATTTATCAAGTTGAGCTAGGGCCAACTTTGCCTGCCAATCAGTCAAACGTACATCGGTATCCAACTTGGTATCAGCCGAACGCTTAACCCAACCCATTTTTACAAACAGCATCATCATAACTTGCCCCAATTTCACTCGCCAAAGCTCTCGACAAATCCCCGCTAAGATCGGATACCAACGATCACGCGCACGCTCCGCCAATACCGGTAAACGCGTAGGCTGAGCTAAAATATACTGAGTTGAAGCTTCACGAATCACTACTGCGCCACCATTGATCGTGTCGATAGCCTTGCCCTTACCGAATGACAAAGCAACTGCTTGGCCTACGGTACCGACTTCGCGACCATCAGCATAAAATCTTCCAGCCGAATGCGCCAAATCCTCTACGATTATGAGATGATACTTCCTGGCAATTTGTTCAATTTTTACCATATCCCAAGTCAGGCCCAAAGTATTTTGGACCACTATAATTCCATTATAGCACACTTTAGCAATATTGTCAATAGCATCATAATCATATTCCAAATTTTCCGTCGTGATGTCAGCAAAAACCGGCTCCATACCAGCCGCTTTTACCGCGCGCACTACTGCAATGCAAGTCAATCCTGGAATAATCACTTTGCTACCCTTCTCGCCGACCGCTTTTAGGGCTACTGTGAGTGCTGAACGACCAGAATGATATAGGGCTACCAGTTCTGGCCGGGCGCTATATTTATGCGCCAAGGCCGTGCGGAGCGCCTCGCTATCCGCCGCACGGCCCATCGCAAAAAGCTGACCGAGCGCCCGGCCAGAACTATAATTCGAAGCTTGCCCCAGTGAAATCACTCCTTCGCCCCCTTAGCAACGCTTTTAGAAGGTTCTAAAGATTCACTCTT
>CARSRA010000015.1 GCA_949063825.1 uncultured Candidatus Saccharibacteria bacterium | reverse complement strand
GCGGCACCGGTAACCCCCTACGCTGCGCCGCGAAGTAGGGTAGATAGTACTCTGCGCATCGTAGCCATGATATAACTGGGCTTACATCGAGTTTTCATGTCTATATTTCTATCCTAACACCAGCTTGCAACATTTGAATTTGTTATTTTTATTATGTTTCGTTAAACTATATAGCAGAAAGATCTAACACGAAAGATCTAACACGAAAGAGCTAAATTAGAAGATGAAGAAAATTTAATAGTAAGCTATTGAGGAGAAAAGAATATGAAAGTGTTAGTTGATTTTGTAGTCCTAATAATATATTTTTGGAAATTTTATAAAAAATGGGAGGAAAAAGGTAGAGACGTACTACTTGTAAATACCTTAATGTATATATACTTGTCTTTTGTATTATTTTTTACCTTAATGCCTATAATAACATCTCTACCATTTATATTTAACCACCCATATGATTCAATGAATTTAGTTCCATTTATTGATGTTTTAAATGGTAGAGGTGATTTTGTTAGACAAGTGGGGCTAAATGTAATAATGACAATTCCTTTTGGCTTTCTAATGCCCTTAGTTAAAAAAGAAAATGTTAAACTATTAAAAGTTGCTTTTTATACTTTTTTATTAAGTTTGGGAATTGAGTTATTGCAGCCTTTGATAAATGGTGTTAGATCGGCAGATATAACAGATTTAATAACTAATGTTATAGGCGGAAGTATTGGATATTTTATGTATTTAATATTTAAGCCACTGACGACCAAAATATTGAATTATATAAGTGGTAGATAATTTAGTAGTGATAAAATTGACACAGTTGTCTTTGGTGGCGGGTCCAGCCTTTATGTTATAATTATGCTATAACTATGGCCTTCGCAAAACAAGATTTCGATTTTTCATACTGGCAAAAACAGACTTCCCCACTTTTTGCAGATCTTGCTTGGAATATTCCCGAGCAGAAAACTGGTCGGGTGGATGTGGTTGGCGGTAACACAGCAGGGTTTCATGGCGTCATGAAATTTGCCGAAACATTGGCGCAGGGGTCTCCGGTTAAAACAGTGAGTATATTACTACCGGATGCCTTACAGAGTAAAGTTCCGCCACTTGCAAATCTCTCTTTTGCTCCTTCAACTGAAAGTGGGTCATTCGCAAAGTCAAGTCAGCTAAACGAGGCTTGCTCCAGTGGTGATTTTACGGTCCTAGCTGGAGATTTTTCGCGTAATTCAGCTACAGCAGCGGCTCTATCGAGCGCAATTCAGATCTCTATCTCGAATAGTTCCTCGGGAAGCGTACGAGCTACGGCTCGTGATGTGGAAGACACGGACAAGTCTAGTATTACTGAAAACATTGTTCCATTACTCGTGATGCGTGACGGAGTTGATCTTTTGGTGCAAGACGCAGCAATTTTATTGGCGCACCCGAAATTATTTTTAGTAGCTTCAATGGCGCAGCTGCAAAAGATTTTCCGCGCAATTTATTATCCACGTATGTTAATGCTTTCTCAGCCATTAGCGATGACGGTTGAGACGCTGCATAAGTTTACTCTTAGCTATCCTGCTACAATTTTAACTTTTCATGATCAGCAGATTATCGTAGCGCAGGGTGGGAAAATCGCTTCGACGCCGCTTGTCCGCACGAAATATTCTCTATTAGAGCTGTGGTCGGGTAGTCTTGCCGCCAAAGTAGTGGCGTACAATCTTTTTAATCCCAGTCAGCCGTTTGCGGCTACTAATGCTGCCATCTTGGCCGAATAGTGTCTATTTTACAGGTGGCCCTTTGGGCTTTAATGATTTTTGATCGCTAATTTATAGGCGTTTAGCAACTTTTTTATTTGAGCTGATTGAGCGGTTTCCTGGCGATGGGCGAGCATGACTTTGCTCATTTTGGTAATTTGCTCAGGCGTGAGCTTATTTAATGCTTCCGCCATAGTTTCCACTTCTGGACTAGTTGCTAGTAGATAACCTCCACGAGGCAAGTCCTCGGCTAGATCTGGGTCGCACAGGAAAGTTGGTAGTCCGGTAGCTTCAGCCTCGATCAAGACCATCCCCTGCGTATCAAAATTATATGAGGTGCAAATACTGAGATGACAGACTTTCATGCGGTTGATGATCTGGCTGCGTGATTTTGCGCCAAAAAATTTTACCTTCATTTGGTGCTTTTTTGCATAAGTCTGAGCTTTCTTGAGCGCATTACCGTCGCCATAGACATATAACATGTATGGGCGGTTGAGTTTTCTTAATGCATACAGAAAAGGCATGAATCGTTTTTCGGTCGAGACTCGCGAGTTCCATATCATTTTTAGCACATCACCGTCGTGGTATTTGCGGATTGGAAAATCAGGCGTGGTAAATTCCGGCGGCAAACCATTCGGCACTACTTTGACGGGCTTCTCTACGCTATAATGCTCAAGTTTGCATCGGAAATGATTTGAGGGGGTAATAATCACATCGGCGCAGTTGGCGTGATTGATCATCAATTGCCACATTTTAGCGCGAGTTTGATTAGGCGCCTGATAGTGGTCGGATTTAATTTTGATTTCATGTGGTAAATAATGTCGATGTAGCTGGTTTAATCCTATGGCTGTAGCGATACGGGCTCCATGTGGCACATTCGTAGCGATTGCCATATCTTCACGTCCATGCATAGTCTGGGCGAGCGGCAAATTGAATTCCTTGGCTAGCAGAATTCCAGCGATACTGCAGCTAGCCTCATAATGCACATGTACAATGTCAAAATCACTAAAATCAGGATAGTGCTTGCGGATAAAATCGGCAACTAGCTTAGGGCCGCGCGACATCAGAGCGCCATTAATCCTTGGTCGCGCGAAAGTTGGTACTAAGAAAACGTTCTTTTCGTTAGTGTGGAGACCCGGGCAAAATATCACGACTTCGTGACCAAGTTTTTCAAGCTCAGCTTTTTGTGCACTAATCGATGTAATGATACCACCAGTTGCACCCCCTGGTGTATATAGATCAGTGAAAATTGCAATTTTCATGCGAACTCCAATTCGATCGAGACCGGGCAATGGTCTGAGCCCATAATATAATCATGAATTTCAGCGTTTTTGAGATATGGCAACAAGCTAGGCGAAATCAAAAAGTAGTCAATGCGCCAGCCGATATTGCGCTGTCTAGCTTGTGCCCAGTGCGACCACCAACTGTATTTTTGTACACCCGGGTAAAAATAGCGGAAAGTATCAACAAAACCGGCGTTGATTAGATTTTTTATCCCCTGACGCTCTTCTTCAGTAAAACCAGCATTTTTTTCATTATCTTTAGGTCGAGCCAAGTCAACCGCCGTATGTGCAACATTAAAATCACCACAAATTACTACCGGTTTGGTTTTTTCAAGTTCCTTCAAATACGCCAATAAAGCCGGGTCCCAGACTTCTTCCCTTAATTTTAGACGCGCCAAATCACGCTTACTATTTGGTACATAGACATTAACGAGATAAAAAGGCTGGAATTCAACCGTTTGAATACGCCCCTCGGCTAACGGATTGCCATGTTTGTCGCTATCCCAAGCATAATTATCGACGATGGTCGCCGGGAATTCGGTTGAACTACGGAGAGGTTGAAATTTCGTAAAAATTGCCGTCCCCGAATATCCTGGCCGCTCAGCACTGTTCCAAATCTCGAGATATTCGGGAAAGTCTACTTCGACTTGCCCAGGCTTAGTCTTGGTTTCCTGCAAACAAACAATATCGGGCTGCTCGCAATTAAGAAAATCTTGAAAAGTGCCTTTCTTCAGGCCGGCACGTAGGCCATTAACATTCCAGGAAAAAAGTCTCATAATTTCATTATATCATATCAAGGGTCACAAAGAAAAAGCTCCAGCGATTTGCGGCTGGAGCCTTGAAGAAATGGTGAGCTATGATTTGTTTTTGTATCGTTATGATACTATGGCTTTTGATCGGCCTTTGAGTGGCCTGTGATCATATTGATTCCGATACGCTCATTGTACGCATCCCTTGCTGTGATGATAACGTGCTGGTAGTCCGCCATAATCATCTCGCTTGGTGTTTCGCCTAAGTAGTCTATGATGTCCGGTGACATGCCGCCGATCTTCGCGATCCTTTTGCCGTATTCCAGACTCAGGATGACATTAAACGGAAAATCCAGCTCATCATAAAGTTCGATCAGGATTTCCTGCAAGAGTGCAGCTTTCTTCAGATCATATTTTCCGCCGACGATGTCGTCATAGGTTCGCGTGGTAACCTCAGGAGCGCCGTCATGAACATGCATATCCTTGAGCTCACGCTCACTCATTCCCATAAAGTTCTTGCTGATGAATAATGCCATGGTATCCCCCCTCCCTTCAACAAAATTTAGGAACCGAAATTAGCCCTATCTTTCCATTATATCACAGATGGCTAAAGATGTCAATAGGCGACGCCGATTTCTGGCAATTTAGGCTTACGAACCTCAATATCTAGCGAGATTTTAGACTACGATCGAGGTCGCGACGTTTGATAGTTTCGCGTTTGTCGTATTTCTTTTTTCCTCGCCCGGTCGCAACTACTAGTTTGATATAGCGTCCGCCTGCTAGCATGCGCACCGGGACGATTTGCATCCCGTCTTGCTTGGCACGTTCAAGCTGAGCTAGCTGACGTTTAGTGATAAGTAATTTGATATTGCGTATAGTGTCGGCACTGAGAGTAAGATTGTTGAGCCATAACTCACCGGATCTGATTGTTACGAAGCTGCCCTTCAGCTGGGCGCGATGGTCTCGGATCGAACGTACTTCAAGACCAGACAAGCTCATCCCGCATACGATCTCTTCGTCGAGCTGATAATCAAACCGTGCGCGACGATTTTCGATAGCCGTATTGGATGTTCTTGACTTTTTCATAATACGATTATAGCACAGAAGCAACTCGCGGTGTATAGTCAATTATGCTATAATACTAAGATATGAGAATTGCGATTACGAGTGATTTATATTATCCTATGACGAATGGCGTGGCGGTCTTTGCGCATAATCTTGCTAAAGGTCTTGCTCGGCAAGGCCATGAAGTGATGGTGATTTGTCCAAGTTTTACGGGGCGCACTCATCGGCGGCGCCAGGATGGAGTCAGTACTTTGTATTTGCGCTCAATCCGATTTCCGTTTTATCCTGATCAGATCAATAAGGTACCAGATCAGAAAGCAATTCTAGGCAAGCCTTTACCACGTTTAGCCTATCGGCATGGTATTTGGGTGGCTCTTGAGCCCTATCCTGCCATGAAGAAAGCCTTGGATCGTTTTCGCCCGGATGTCATTCATAATCAGACTGCCGAAACTATCGCGATCGCTGCACGACGCTATGCCAAGAAAAAAGATATCCCCATGGTGGGTACTGGACATGCGTACCCGGACAATATTACTGGCCAAGTGAAAGTTTTAAAGCCGATTAAGCGCCCGGTCGATGCTGCACTGAGGACTTACATGGCGAGTTTTTTGAAACATGCTGAGTATGCTACTATGCCGACCGAGATGGCGATCGAGGATTTAGTACCAAAAAATCGTCGGCGGTTCAAAGTGCCTGTCGAGCCATTGTCGAACGGCGTCGATCTCGCCGAGTTTACACCAAGTAAGCCAAGATTCAAGGTGCTCAGACATTTTCATTTGCGTCCTGACCGACCGCGAGTTTTGTATGTTGGACGAGTGGATCCAGAGAAAAGCATTGGCAATGTTGTGACGGCGTTCGTAGAAGTTTTAGCAAAAGTACCAGACGCGGAACTTGTGATCGTAGGTGATGGCACTGATCGTAGCCGCTTGCGTGATCTTGTACAGGGGTTAGGCATGGAGGACTCGGTAAAATTCCTTGGTCGTGTGATGCTACCGGATATTGCAGATCTCTATCGTGCGTCAACGGTTTTCGCTACTGCTAGCGAGACTGAAACCCAAGGAATCGTCTTGATTGAGGCGGCTGCAACTGGACTCCCACTAGTGGCGGTGGATGCTGGCGCGGTGAGTGAACTATGCCAAAATCATAAAAATGGCGTACTGTGTCGCCCAGGCGATACTAGCGCGATGGCGCGGGCATTGGTCAAGATCCTTACGGACAAAAAAATATGCGCGAAATATAGTGCTGCCAGTTTAGAAATCGCTAAACAGCATGATCTGAACCGCACTCTCGCGCGATTCACGGAGATTTATGGCGAAGCAGTGGCCCTGAAGGGTAAAAAACTACAAAATTCGCGTAGATGGTGGCAACGTTAACTTCTATCCTGGGAATACTGGCCATGTTGTGCTATAATAGAGAGATAAGGATATTATTTCTCTAAAAATTTGACGATTTCGGCTGCGGTTTCCTGCGGCTTTTCGTAATTATGAATGTGGCCAGTATCATCGAGGAAGATTAATTCGGCCTTAAGTTTATTCGCGAGTTTTTTGGTGTCCTTTTGTTTTACGAGGCGATCTTTAGCTCCGGCTAACAAGAGGGTATTTTTATCGAAATCTAATTCTAAAATTCCATGATCAGCCGAAAAACGTCCAGCCCGTGCGAGATCTTTTCTAGGGGCGCTAGTAGCATTAGTGCAGTCATGTGTGATTTGAAGGATGTTACGTAGTTCTCTACGATCCTTACCGACATATAAGACCTTGGTGGTCACATAATCGACTAGAGTGCGAGGTAGATAGGCCGCGGTCATGGAAAGAACCGAAAGCGCCCGAGGCGTGCGTTTAGAAATTGGTGAAAGTAGGATTATCTTGTCGTTGATTAGGTCTGGATATTGGCTAGCGACCATTGCGGCTACAATCGAACCCATTGAGTGACCGATGAGGACTGGCTTATCTAACTTATGCTCAGTAATATAATCCTTGACAAAATTAGCATAGCTTTGCGGAGAGTATGTGGGCATTAGCTCTGCGCCGGCGAAGGGAGGTACGGCCGGCGTATGGACTGCGTAGTCTTTTTTACGTAATTCATCCGCGATCGCTGCTACACCGATCGGTGCTCCACGATAACCATGCAAGAAGAGGATTTCTGGTTTTTGGCGCTGCATTCTACCGTCCGTTAGCTAGAGCGCGTTTGATAGCGGGACGATCAAAGCCGATAATGCGCTCGTCGCCAATTTCGGTGACTGGCACAGCACTAATTTCCGGGTTTGTGCTTGCATCAATTTCTTGATATTCGATCCCCTCTTGATCAAGCCAGTCCATTAGGGCGTGGCAATAAATGCAGGTGGGGGTGGTGTATACTTTGATCATTTTAACTCCTTTAAATATTTTTTAGCAGCATCCATTTGTGGATCGCGGCTATGGTTTGCATCATCATAGGTTAAGATAACTTCCTGGTCGGGTTTAATACCCTCACCGTTTAGACTAATACCGCTCGGTGTGTACCATTTTGCGGTAGTGACTTTGAGTAGCGTATTGTTTGAGAGGTTGAGCAGGGTTTGGACAACGCCTTTACCGAAAGTAGTTTCACCGACGATATGCGCCTTGTCATAATCTTTTAGGGCACCTGCGACGATCTCAGAGGCTGAAGCGGTGGCGCCGTTCACCAGCACGACGGTCGGAAGATCCTTCAGAACGGCTTGGTTATGATTGGCATACGTGACGTCTTCGCCTTCATTTTTACTTTTCTGAACTAAGACTTTGTCTCCGTCCATCCAAAGCGAGACTAGATCCTTAGCAGCCGAAACATAACCACCTCCGTTGTTGCGTAGATCAAGGATGACTTTTTTGACATTTTTCTTGGCGAAGTCCTCCTGGACAATTTTACGAATGATATTACCGGTATCATTGTCGAACCGCGTCACCGTAAGAATGGCAATGTCGCCTTCATACTCAACATAAGCTGAGACGTTATTAATGGTCTCGCGTTTCATCTTGAAAGTTTTTTCTTCGCCATCACGTACGACGGTTACTTCGACTTCAGTGCCAATTTCGCCACGGATCTTGCTGCTGATGGTGTCAGAATCTTTATTGTAGACTTCTTCGCCATCAACCTTGTAGATAATATCGCCAGCTTTAATGCCGGCTTTTTCAGCTGGGTTGTCCGGCAGGGTGCGGATGATCCTGGTGTATCCATCACGAAGCGCCATTACTACGCCAATCCCAGATCCGGCAGCACCATGCAGGGTATCTTGATATTCCTTGGCTTCTTCGGCATCCATGTATTTAGTATAGACATCGCCAAGCGCATCCGTCATTCCCTTCTTGGCCCCCTCGACCAGCATAGTCTTGTCGATCTCGCCATCATAATAAGCACTCAAATTTGTATAAACTTCGTCTAATGCCGACCAATCATTGGTAGACTTTGTTCTGACGCCGAGATACGGCAAGAAATTGCTGGAAAATTGATTCCAACCAATGCCGATGAAGAATCCGATTGTGAGCGTCACTACACTGCCAATGATCGCTCCACCAAGGCTGACTCGTTTCTCATCCCATTTTGACATGACTTTATTATAGCACAGAATTATCTAAAATAGATATAACGATAAGCTGAGGCTGGTACATTGTAGCGCGCCCCAAAATCCCCAGGAAGACCGCTCTTAGAACTGCTAGCGTTATTATATTCGGTGAGGTTGATCGTGCCGTTACTATTGACGCTCTCTACCCAAACCACGTGCCCGTAAACTCCAGCTGAACTATAACCTACGGTGTTCGCTGCGGGTGTGCTACTTACTTTGTATCCGCTCGCAATAGCACCAGAGCCCCAAGTTCGGGCATTGCCCCAAGAATTAATTACAACACCGAAGTATTCATAAGCTTTCCAACCAGCATAACTCGTACATTGGCAAACATAGCCACCGATCACGGTGCCATCTTTTAAGCGTGAAAGATAATTCGAGTCATCACGTGGACAATTCCCCGCCCAAGGATAGGAGTTTACGCCGTCGCCCACGGTGCCGCCGCGGTTATTTCGCGCGATTTCAGCAGCAATCTCTCTCTGCATTGCTTCACGAGCAGCAGCAGCATCGCGCTCAAAGGCTGCAGAGTCATTTTCGTATTTGATTTTCAGGCTGTACTGCTGATTCCGTTTGCCAGCAATCTGACTACGGTTTTCCTCAGCTGAAGCAATTAATGCTTCCATGTTGGCTTTTTGATTTTCGAGATCATCTTTAACGGTCTTGATTTGTTCGGCCGAGGTTGCAACCTGGTCTTTAAAGTTGTTCTGACGACTTTGTTTTTCGGCTAGATCGCCCAAAGACTCACTGCTAGCTAGTAGTGTGATGGCATCAGTCTCAGTCTCAAAATGCATATCGACCAGCAATTTGGCTAGTGCTGCCTGTTGTAAGTTTAATTTGTTTTGATTTTCATCAATTTGTTGAGCTAGACCATTCGCAATTTCTTGTTTAATAGCGATGTCGGCCTCTAGTGCAGCGATTTCGGCATTTAGCCTTGCGACTTCGTTTTCAAGAGTATTGGCTTGATCAGCCAAGGCATTTGCAGTAGCTTGCGAAGCTTGGGCGCGGTCATACGCTTCATGACAGGCATCCGTCACACAGGATGCTGGGTAGGCGTAAGTTCGTTCTTGGTGTTGAAATAGCCAAAAACCACTGAGCGTTGAAAGGCTCGCTAGGAAGCCTACGATCAAAACTATACGCAAACCAGGAGTTTTGTGTTTTCGTCTAATCATAATATTATTTTATAGTGTTTATGCTAAAAAGTAAAGTTCAGATAAGAGTACTTTTGGGTTCTCCAGTTTGACTACCACGAAAATGTAGTGCGCATCTATTTCAGGTATTTCTTCATGGCTAGGCGCGCCGAAATCATACCAACCAACATTCCAATCACGATAACCGCAAGATAAACCAAAACTAGATGACTAGTGCGTAGCAGTCCATCTACTAAAGAGACATCAACACCATAAGATACTAATCCACCACGGATCATATCGAAACCAAAATATGCTGCAGTTGCTGCTAGTACACCAGAGATTGCACCGCAAATCTCAGCCTCAACCAAGAACGGTCCACGGATAAACCCAAGATCAGCTCCGACCAATTTCATCATATAGATCTCTTCTCGGCGTGAGAAAATTGCCATTCGAATAGTATTGAAAATTACTAAAACGGAGATTACTAAGAAGACTACACTTAGTATTAGTCCGCCATTTTTGGCGATGTTAGCCCACGACGTAATAGTAGCAATTTCGGCTTGGTTAGTTTCATAAGTTGGTTCATAGTTCGTATCGAGATGTTCTTGGAAAGTTGGGCTGTTGTCGACTATATATTTGACCCCAGAAAAATTATCAGGGTCATAGACCTTAATACGCATCGCGGCCGGCAATTTAGATAAAGTTTGGTCGGACATCCCCTCGATACCAAAGACCGCCATAATACTATCTTCGTCAGAATATTGATCGATCAAGGCTTGATATTCGGCGTTTGTGTCGGAAACGTCAATCGATTTCACATTTTGTTCGGCGCGCATTTCGGTGGAAGCCTGATCTAAGATTTCTTGACTAGTCCCAGGCGCGAAATAGATTGTGATGTCGATTTTTTGACGCATCGATTCAGCGGTCGCGCTGAGGATTAGGCTGGCACCAATTGTGATGATTAGGATAATTAAAGTGATCGTCATCACGAGCGTTGCGGCGATACTTAGCCAAACATTGCGTCGAAAACTAGCGGCACCGTATTTTAATACCCTGCCAGCACTGCGAACCTTGCTGACGCTACTGTTCTCGACGAGCGTTTTAAGGTTTTCCCGTTGTTTAGCTCTAGTGGCTTTGCGGTCTGCACGTTTTTCAGCTTTAGAACCCACCATCCTAAATTACCCTCCTTGCTCGTGGCCTAGGAATTGGTTTTTTGACGGCTTGACTGAGACTAGGAGCCGGTTTTAATTTGATAGTCTGTCCACCGCTCAAATTACTAAGCTTGGGCGCAGATTTGAGGGGCTTGGAGGCGGTATACCATTGGTTGGCTGAATCTTGGGAGAAAGGTTGTGCGGTGGCGATTTTCTTAGCGGATCTCTTCGTTGGTCTTGGGGCAAGTCCTTCCGCTATGCTCGGTGCCGGTGCTGCCTTGGTTGTAGTCTTGGTGTTTTCAACGTTTTTGATATTCTTTGTCTTTGAAGCTGCCTTATGGTCTTTTGTGCTAGATTTTTTAGCACTTTTCACCCCCTTTGCAGTAAGGTTGGAATGTTTGGCTGGTTTTGAACCGACAGCCGGGCGCTTATGCTCTATATAGATTCCATCCTCCATCGTGAAGCTGAGTCTAGCATCGGCGCTAGGGGTTTTTGGTACTGAACGGATAAAGAGAGTTTCCCCGAGCTGCTCTTCGAGTTCTGCCGCCGCGTCCATTGGCGTGACTTCGGGCTCGCTATCGAGACGATAAATTCCATTAACTTTTTGATCATCAACAATTCTACCAGCCTTCAGGGTGACTACGCGCTTGCTGAGATTGTTCACAATGTTTTCATCATGAGTCGTTACCAGTAGCGTAGTTCCGAAATCGTTGATTCGCTGTAAAAGATCGATAATTTCTTTACGGGTTAGCTTGTCGAGGTTGCCAGTTGGCTCGTCGGCAATCAAGATCTTAGGCTGTCTAGCCATACTACGGGCAATGCTTACACGTTGACGCTCACCACCAGAAAGATGGGTCGGAAATTTGTGTGCCTTATCGGCTAGACCGACCAAGTCAAGGACTTTTGGTACAGTTTTTTGGATTTCGCGGTTGCTAAGTCCTGCAATCTCGAGTGCAAAAGAGACATTTTCAAACACTGTGCGTGTCGGCAGTAGCTTATAATCTTGAAAAACTACGCCGAGTCGCCGCCTGTAATGTGGGATATGACGTCGCCTTACGAAATCTAAATCAATTCCACCGATTACAATCTTACCCGAATCCGGCATCTCTTCCTTGGTGATCATTTTGATCAAAGTCGATTTACCAGCACCTGATTTACCCACCAAAAAGACGAACTCATGTGGTTCGATGTGAATAGACACATTATCGAGCGCTGGATCTTCATCGCCCGGATATGTTTTGGTGACACGATCAAGCAGTATCATGCGACTATAATATCATAAGCATAATCAGTGTGCAAGATCCAAAAACGCCTCAATGAAATCGTCGATTTTGCCATCTAATACTGCATCCGGATCTTTATTTTCATGTTTTGTACGAGTGTCCTTAACTAATTTATAAGGCTGCAGGACATAATTGCGAATTTGTTGCCCCCATTTAGCAGATTCGCCAGCACGTAATTTATTGATATCTTCGGCTTGCTGTTCTTGTTGGAGCTGTGCTAATTTACCACGTAGAATTTCCATAGCTTTTTCTTTATTTTGGAGCTGCGAACGTTCGTTTTGGATCGCGACTACAGTACCTGTCGGTAGATGCGTGATGCGTACGGCGGAATTAGTCGTGTTTACACTTTGGCCACCGTGCCCACCAGCATGATAGACGTCAATTCGTAAGTCATTATCGTCGATTTTAATCTTTTTATCATTAGTAACTATGGGTAAGATTTCCACGAGTGCAAAACTAGTTTGACGCAGGTTATCGGCATTAAAAGGTGAAAGACGTACGAGTCGATGTACACCATGCTCACTCTTTAGTAAGCCGTAAGCGTTTTGGCCATGGATTTCATAAACTGCAGTTTTTACCCCTGCCTCTTCACCAGCGGCACGCTCGAGACAGATAACTTGGAATTTTTTGCCCTCGGCAAAACGCAAATACATTCGTTCGAGGATACTCGCCCAATCCATAGCTTCGACACCACCTACACCAGCGGTAATCCGCAGAATCGCATCACCAGTATCAAAGTCGCCAGTAAAACGTAATTGTTTTTTGAGCTGGACTAAGTCTTGTTCTAAAATGTCGATTTGACGTTCGGCTTCAGCTAGTAATTCGTCGTCACCAAGATTAATAATTTCATCAAGATCTGCAACCTGAGCCTTTAATAGTCGCCATGGTTGTATGGTATTTGATAACTGGCTTAATTCGCGATGCAGGGTTTGTGCGCGTTCAGGATTTTTCCATAATTCGGGGTCAGATGTGATTTTCTCGAGCTCCTCCTGACGAGCAAGTTTTTGGTCGATCTGTAGTTTTTGCCAAGTATCATCTAACTTTGCTGATAAGTCGCGCAGCCGTTTCTGTACGTTCTCCATATTTATTCATTATAGCATGAGTTTTGAATATACCCTATCTCTCTATTATATCACAGATAACTTAAAAAGTCAATAGAATAAGCTGTTTTAGAGAAGTTTCGTGAAATACTCTTGGATAGGATACTCCATAAGATAATCAAAATCGCTTGCTGGTACCGAAAATGGAAGCTCAGCATAATCCTCTCCGCGCATTTCATATGCTTTACGTAATTCATCTACGGTACCTACGCATTCGAAAGGTTTGATGAAATCGTCGATGCCAAGTAGACCTTTATAAATGTTAGTAAGACTAGCTTTAGTGAAAAGCTCTTCATTGCCAAAAATTGCTTGGAGTTCTGCTGCTGGTAAAAATGGGCAAAACAATAAATAGCTATTAGCGCATTTCGCACAGTCCGCACACCAAGTAAGGATTTTATTTTGGTGACCCTGCTGGTAATTAGCGCGGTTGCAGGAGCTGAATTTATCGCCGAATTCTATCCAACAATTCTGTATAAATAGTTCAGCAACACGTAACTCGCTGTATTTACGAAGTGGTGAGCCGATATGGAGATCAGGGCTAATATATCGAGCTGTATATTCAGCAAGGAGTTGCTCGGCTGACCAAGATTTTGACCATTGATGATTAACCTCGAGATCACCTACTGTCGTGTGTGCTTCGTTCCCTTCTTGGGCAATACTTGCGATTACGGTATTTTTATGATCTAGAATTGCTTGAATCAGCGCCAAGCTTTCATTAATATAAGTCACTGGCACATGTCCATTTAAGCCACCGGTTTGACGTAGATTCGCGAGATCAATTTCGCGCACGGCGATTTCAGGTGTAGTTTTCCAGCTATCAATTACGGTTGGATAATCTTGGTCTGGCGAACTTGTAATATACCATGGACTGAACTCGACCCCGGCTTTTTCCAGTAGCTTTCCAACTAGTAGACTGTCTTTGCCGCCTGATTGTAGGACAATGTTCCCTTGGCCCGAATACGACAATGAGGAAGTGAGCGCCTCAACAGTAGGCCCTTTATCGTCGGGGTGAAAATGCGCTAAATCGGCGCGAGTCAAATTGTTCTCAAATGCGAATTGACTTAGGCCCTCTTGGTAAACATGATTAAAGAAATCAGCCTGCCAACGATCAATCTCGACTGGCAATTCTACTTCGGTAGTCGGATGCGCCTTGTAATAACTTGTCCCGATCAGTATCCAAGCCAAAAAAAGTGCTCGATCAAGAATTTCGCCAGTATACTCATAAGGAGAGTGTGGATCGTATGCAAAAGTGACTTTTTCGGTAAATACAATACCATCTACGCCCTCATAACGGAAAAACGCTTGATGGGTTTCGGGATTGAAATTATAATCTAGGAATTTGAACATTAAGAATATTATATAGTATAACTGGATGATTGACTAGGACGGCTCGTACGGATCTGTGTGAAGGTGCCTGTAGGATAAGGTCTATACTTTTAGTCTAATCCGTGGTACAATTAAGTTGTCCTGGGCGGTTAGCTCAGCTGGCTAGAGCGCGTCTTTGACGTAGACGAGGTCAGAGGTTCAACTCCTCTACCGCCCACCAGGTGTTAGTCTTTTTGAGCGAATCTAGAAATAGGTTCGCTCTTTTGTTTTATCGAGCTATATAAAATTTTTACGCTTTTTGTCATTGTTACTATGTATTGTGATATAATTAAAATTACCAGAAACATGAGCGGAATACCGCGCTGGCATTAACCACTTAACAGGAGAACATATGGCAACCATTGACCAACAATTTGTAGAATATATCGTAAAGACTCTCGTGAACAACCCCGATAAAGTTGATGTCGAGCGCGATATTGATGAGCGGGGCGTCTTACTCAGTCTTAGTGTCGATCCAGAAGATGTCGGGCGCGTGATTGGCAAACGTGGTGCAACTGCACAGAGCATTCGTACGCTGCTCCGGGTTCTTGGGACTAAAAATGGCGCTCGTTATAACTTAAAGGTTGTGAATACTGATGAGGGCGAGGTTCCTGCTGAGGGGCACTCAAATGCACCGAGTGATGATCTAGCCGATCAAGACTTAGCGGAAACTAGAGCAGATATCGAGGCGGAAGCAGCTGAAACTGGCGAAGATGCGGATCCGATTGAGGAAGAGGATGACTTAGCAGCAAAAACTCGCGCAGAGCTAGCTGATCTAGACGATCTTGATGTTTAAAATCAAATAATTTTAAAAACCACTCTATAGGTTAGGGTGGTTTTTTGATGCCAAGGGATTTTAGTGTGAGTGCGTACGGGGTTTTATAGACCTAGAACAATTTCTTGGAATTTCTTTCCACGCTCTTCAAAGTTCTGAAACATGTCAAAACTAGCGGCACCAGGAGAAAGCAGTACTATCGAATTTGAGTAATTTTCTGCTTCTTTTTGAGCTAATCTTACCGCTTCAAATAAGTCATGAGCTAAAATAAATTTGGTTTCGTCTTCGCCTTCGGCTAGTTTTGCCTTAGTCTGCCCAATCAAAATGACTTTTTTAATATTGTGGCTATGGAAAAGTTTTTGCTTTGCAGAAGTTAAATCTAGACCGCGATCTAAGCCACCAGCAATGATGATCGTCGGATGATCAGCAAAGGTGTCGATCGCTACGTTCATAGCTGGAAATGCCGATGAAAAACTATCATCATAGTATTTCACACTATCCTTCTCGCATATAAATTCTAAACGATGCGGTAGTCCCTTGAACTTTTGTAGGGCCTCGGTGATTTCGGGAGAATATTTTTTTAGTAAAGTATCAAGATCGATATTTAGCGCAGCGGCAGTTGCCAAGATTGCGGCTTCGGCATTTTCCTTATTATGTTCTCCGACCACATTCAGCTCGTTCACAAGCGCAGCTATGCTAGGATTAGCGAGCGGATAAGTAATTTTTTGGCCTGCACTCACCGCGGCAATCTGCTTCGAGTCCGCATTTTTACTATAATATATACAATAATCCTGTGAAGTTTGCCATTTTGCGATGTTTGTCTTGGCGGTAACATAGTCCATATAATTATTATGTACGTTAAGATGGTCTGGCTCAATACGCAGAATTACGGCGATATGTGGTGATTGTTCTAGATCCCAAAGCTGAAAACTACTTAGCTCATATATGGCGATATCCGTTTTATGAATTTGATCTAGGATATCCAATGCTGGTGTGCCGATATTACCAACTAGCCAAACTTTTTGGTTAATGTTTTCTAGTAAATCACGAGCCATGCTGGCGGTTGTGCCTTTTCCCTTGGTGCCAGTAATGCCGATAATTTGACATGGACAATGCTCAAAAAAGAGCTTAGTCACGCTAGTAATCTGTGCATTTGGCGCAACTTGAGCGATTTCATGCGGTGAGACCGAAGGCGTACGGACGATGAAATCAAAATCATCCAGCCTAAATCGAGCCAAATCACGAATCTCGAAATGATCAAAAATCGTAAAATCGGCTGACGAGTATCTTTTACTCAGCCAGCTTTCAGCGCACTGGCCCTCCTTGCCGTAGCCTAGGATTGCAATTTTCATGCAAACTTTAGTCTTTCTGCGAGGCTGAGAATGCTAGCCTTGTCGGTCGAGCTTACTGCAACTAGGGCGTTAATATTACTACTAATGAATTCTCGTGCTAAATCTACCATGGTAGCCTTCTTAATTTTCCAAACTTCGAGCGGCATATTATCGTATTTACCGACAATACCATTCATAAAGTAGTTGTCAGCATAAAAATCGGCAATTTGTCCGACGGTTTGAGCGCCCATTTGATAGCGCCCGGTTGCATAACTTTTGGCCGCAGCGATATCTTCGTCACGAATATCTCCATTTAAGACTTTAACGATTTCAGTATGGATTAAATTAAATAATTTCTCGGCACTTTCAGTATTGACTTCGCCGTCAAAGTCCCAAGAAGTATTATGCCAACCATTGCTGATATCGCTGCCCATACCATAAACTAAGCCGCGTTTGCGTGCTTGACCAAAAATACGACTACCCGTAGTGCCATTCAGGATATGATTTAGTAAATTCATAGCATAAACTTCCGTGAGTTCTAATTTGCGCGGTGCTACCCACGAAAACCCGAAAGTGATGTTGGAAGCATCTTTACGGCGAATCAAAACTGGATTTGATGCGTGAAGTTCGTCTTGCGGGATTTCAAATCTCGTACCGGATCTTAGCTCCCATTTTTCCAACATTTTGAGGATTTCCTTTTTGCGATGTTTGAGATTTCCGGCGATAATAAAGCGTAAATTTTCGGCAGTATGGGTGCGACGATAATGCTCGCGGATGTCTTTGAGCTCGATATTAGAAATTGTCTTGACACGTTCTTGAAGATCAGGGATATTTTCGCCGATACTCTGCTGAAGGCGAGGCCATAATAGGCGATTGTAATCGTTCATATAGCCAGTTAGTTCGGCACGAACATTGCCCTTTTCGCTTTGAAGTTCTTCATTATTGAAGCGTGGGCTAGCGATCGCGACTTGCTGTAAATGAATGATGCGATCCCATTCTAGATCAGCGCATTCACTCTCGTAACAGACAGAAAAATCCGAAGTCCAAGCATTATGGTATGCGCCGTTTTTAGTGAATTCAGCCTCAAAAGCCTGTTCGTTACTGAACTCGGAATTAGCGCCAAATGCCAAATGTTCTACTAAGTGGGAAATTTCGTAGAGTTCCGGTTTTTTTGCGTAACGAAGTCCTGCCCGAAATTGAAATTTCGTATCCATTACACTTGCGCCAGGTATATCGATCAGTAGTCCTTTTGCGCCTGACGCTAAAACGATTTCTTCAGTCGAATGTTTTATCGCTGTTTTCCTTTCTTGCGATTTTGGCGTTGTTTTTTCTTAGCCTTACGACTAGCGTTGCGTTTTTGATTGTCTGAACTAGCCCCTGTGACCGGTTTTGTTTTATTGGATTCTTCGGCGGTTTTATCTTCGGAGAATTCTTTGTCGAGATTTTTTTCACCAGCTGAAATTTCGTTGACACCTTTTTCAGTGGCACTTTCTGCCATCTTGGTAAGCTCAGATTCGTATTCTTCGTTTTGCTTGCGTTCGATTTCTTGCTTATGAAGACTTAACATGATGCGTATCACTTCTTCGCGTAGATTCTTTTCGAGACCGTTGAATAGTTTTTGTGATTCGCTGCGATATTCGACCAACGGGTCACGCTGACCAACGCTGCGCCAATGAATACCCTCACGCAGATGTTGCATATTTTCGAGATGCTGCATCCAAAGAATGTCGAGTACCTGTAAGTATACTTTACGTTCAGCTTGAGCGATGATTTCTTCGCCGATCTCGCTTTCTTTTTCTTCGTAGTGTCGCTCAATTTCTTCTAAAATTGCGTTGACACGATCTTTCTCTTTGCGCATTTTACCGATTGCTTCTGCACGATCACTACTGATTTGGATTACCGATTGCAAATCTTCGACAAAATGAGAATTGATTCTTGAGCTATCTTTCCCGAGGTCTTCGGCAATGTTTTTCATCAGACGCTGAATTTCATCGTGGATATCTTTTCCGTCGAGGATTTTACGCCGCATTGTATAGACGACCTTACGATGGCGATTGATCACGTTGTCGTATTGCACGACATTTTTGCGTGAGTCAAAGTTGAAACCTTCGATACGCTTTTGAGCTGCTTCGAGAGTTTTGGATACTCCCTTGTTTTGAATTGGAGTATTTTCGTCAACGCCAAGACGATCCATTAGCATAGCAATACGATCACCCTGGAAGATGCGCATTAAATCATCTTCACAACTAACGAAAAACTGGGTAGTACCAGGGTCGCCTTGACGACCACCACGACCGCGTAGCTGGTTATCAACCCGCCTGGAGTCGTGTCGTTCTGAGCCAATTACTACTAGTCCACCAAGCTCTTTGACGCCTTCGCCAAGCTTGATATCGGTACCGCGGCCAGCTAGGTTGGTTGCTAGCGTTACGGCGCCTTTTTCACCAGCCTTTTCGACGATCGCAGCTTCACGCTCGTTGTTTTTTGCGTTGAGTAATTCGTATTTAATACCCTGTGAATCAAGATATTTTGCAATCCGCTCGTTATTGGCGATGCTACCAGATCCGACTAATACCGGCTGGCCTTTTTCATGATATTTTTTGATTTCAGCGGCAATTGCTTTTAGCTTTCCAGCCTCCGTCTTGTAAATTAAATCATCCTTATCGACACGCTGGATTGGTTTGTTTGGTGGGATTTGGATCACATCGAGTGAGTAGATTTGTTGGAATTCCTCGGCCTCGGTAAAAGCGGTACCAGTCATACCGGATAACTTATGATAAAGTCGGAAGAAATTTTGGAATGAGATCGTCGCTAGCGTCATCGACTCTTGTTTTACTGCTACGCCTTCTTTAGCCTCAATTGCTTGATGTAGACCTTCGTTATATCGGCGCCCCTGCATGAGGCGACCAGTGTGCTCGTCGACGATCACTACATCGCCAGAATTAGTTACTACATAATCCTTGTCGCGCTTGAAAATGACTTGCGCTCGCAAGGCTTGCTCAACATGATAAACATGACGATTATGTTTAGTGGAATAAAGGTTTTTAATGCCGAGCAGATCTTGGACTTTTTCTACGCCATCATCGGTCAATGCTACGCTGCGACGTTTTTCGTCGAAAACATAATCATCTTCGCCGAGTTCCGCTGCAATGCGTGCAAATTTGTAGTATAGATCAGGATTTTCACCAGCTGGAGCCGAAATGATGAGCGGTGTACGAGCTTCATCAATCAGGATTGAATCTACCTCGTCTACGATCGCGAAATTTAATTCGCGCTGACGTAGGTACTTTGGATCATCGACCATGTTATCACGCAGGTAATCAAACCCAAATTCATTATTTGTGCCATAAGTAATATTGGCTGCATAGGCTTCTTTACGGGTGGCTGGTTTTAGATGGCGGAAACGTTCATCTTCGTGCTCGGTATTTTCAAATTCCGGATCATATACGAAGCTAGCTTGATTAATAATCACGCCGACACTCAATCCTAGGAAATGATAGACTGGAGCATTCCAGCCCGCATCGCGCTGCGCGAGATAATCATTGACAGTTACGACATGTACGCCGCGACCAGTCAGAGCGTTGAGATAGGCTGGTAGCATTGCGACTAAGGTTTTACCTTCACCGGTCTTCATTTCGGCGACATTACCCTCGTGTAATACCATACCTCCAATCAGTTGAACATCAAACGGACGCATACCGAGGATACGCCTAGAAGCCTCTCTAGCTACCGCAAAACTATCCGCAAGGATAGCAT
>CARSRA010000014.1 GCA_949063825.1 uncultured Candidatus Saccharibacteria bacterium | reverse complement strand
ACCTCTGCCTTGCAAAGGCAGCGCTCTAATCAGCTGAGCTATTACCCCATACGGATAATCCTATCCGAAACTTGGTGGGGATATGTGGACTTGAACCACAGACCTCGTCATTATCAGTGACGCGCTCTAACCAGCTGAGCTATATCCCCAACGACTCAATTTTACCCCATATCCCCATGAAAATCAAGCCCGATTACCGATTTTCTTGTCACGCTCGATAACTAAACCCGAGCTAAGGCGTGAAGCTCCCATATACTAGACCATTCTGCATAGTTACTCCCCGCACCTTCGCCAGTTCTGATACCGTCAAAAATTCATACCCCTGTGCGCGTAAATCGTCGATGATCGCCGGAATCGCATCGACCGTCGACTGATAAACGTCATGAAACAAGATAATCGCGCCATCAAAAGCATCCTTAACCGCATTGTTACGTACCGTAGGTGCATCACGATATTTCCAATCCAGCGTGTCTACCGTCCAAAGAATCATTGGCTGGCCGATATTTGTTCGTGCTTTTTCAGTGTAAGCTCCATCCCCGTACGGTGGACGCATAAACGGCGTATTATGCCCTAGGATATTCGTAAAAATCTGATTCATGCGCACAGAATCATTTATTAGATCTGCTGCGCTCATCCTCGAAAATGCAGTATGATTCGCCGTATGACTACCGACTTCATGCCCCTCGCTAATCTCTTTCTGCAACTGGTGCGGCGAACGCTCAGCCATATACCCCAAGACAAAGAATGTTGCCCGCACTTGTTTTTGACGTAAATGCATTAAAAGCTGATCTGTTATCGCGCCTGACGGTCCATCATCAAAAGTCAACGCAATTAGTTTTTTCCCCGTAATATCAGGAGTCGGAATTGCGCCGCTCGATATATCGCTATTGCCCTCCTCTCCCGATTCTATGGGACCAAGATTATCTTCCTGACCATTCCTAGCCGCCTGATCTGTATCCTGACCGTCCAGCTCTTCGAGCTTTTCTGGATCGTCCGCAGTCCTCTCCTTTGGCACATCTGTATCCGAATCCTGATCTATGGGCTGAGTCTGGCTAGATATTCCCGCCTGATTTAGCTCCTGACGCAAAAAACCACCCAAAAACCAACCAACTCCATACGACCCCAAAAACATAATAATTAGAAGTGTCACTAGAAAGAATGACTCAAATTTTGAAGTTTGACCCCCTATTATACTCTTTTCGACTCGCCAGGGGTCATATCGATCTCGACTACGCCTATTCGTGCTATTCTCACGAGAGATATTGTCACCACGAGACGTATTGCCCTCATACGGCATGCTGTCTTCATGAAGCATATCACCGCTTGACCTAAATGGCTCATGGGCACCTTTGTCTTTGAGTTTTTTATATTTCTTGGGTTGTTTAGTGATTTCTTGCCCAGTTTTATCCAAGGAGAATGACTTTTGCGTAGATTTTTTTGATCGTGAAGCTTTTAGCTTGATTTTTTGATTACGAAGCTTTTTGTTTGGTTTTTTATGCACTTTTCACCCCTTTTACGGCAAGGTGACATTGCCGAGCCCATTCATACATTGCAATTCCAGCTGCAACCCCCACATTAATAGATCTTGTTGAGCCAAGCCCCTCAATTTCGCGCTTATCATCGACCTCAGCCAATAATTCCCTAGAAATTCCCCCTCCTTCGCTACCGAACACTAACGTGGTATTCTGAACAAATTTTTTACTAGCCAGCGGCTTAGTATCTGGTATATTATTTTCAATCGCTACAATCTCACGACCCCTGTCATGCTGGTCTTTTATAAAACTTTGTATGTCAGGCCAATACACAATTTCCAGATATTTATCCGTGCACATGGCGCCACGTCGATTATATTTGCGCCGCCCTATAATATGGACTTTGTTAGCGTTAAAGTTATTAGCGCTACGCACGATCGTACCAGCATTAAAATCATGATCAATATTTTCGATCGCCACTTCGAGAGCGCTACGCTTTTCTGCGAGACACGCAAAAACTTCTTCATTTGAGAGCCCCTTGTATTCATTCTGTAAATTGCGCGTATCTTCCATTACTAATAATTATATCACCAAACTTAAAGTCGCACCATTATCTACCTCTATACGAAGCTTCTTGGTTAGCATATTATGATTAATACCCGCCACTTTGCTAGAGATCACATTGATAACAAAAAAGTGCCCTGACGGGCACTTAATTAACAGCTTAATTGTGCAATTCATCGAAAGTCAAAGCTTATGTTGCATCTTGTAAAACAAGCTATGCTGTGACTCAAGCTTCCAGCCACAACTGCAACCGACCTAGCTACAATACATATTACTATATATTGCGCATCAATTCCTTCTCAAGAAAGGAGGTAATCCATCGACACGTTCTCGTACCGATGCCTTGTTACGACTTAACCCCAATCATCTCCCCCACCTTAGGCCGCAAAGCGGACTTCGGGTGTTGGCGACTCTCATGGTTTGACGGGCGGTGTGTACAAGACCAGGAAACGTATTCACCGCAACATGCTGATCTGCGATTACTAGCGATTCCGACTTCAAAGAGGCGAGTTTCAGCCTCTTATCCGAACTGGGACCGGCTTTGGTGCGATTTGCTTCACATCACTGCTTCGCTTCGCATTGTACCGGCCATTGTAGCGCGATTCTAGCCCAAGGCGTAAGGGAAATACTGACCTGACATCATCCCCTCCTTCCTCCCCATTACTGGGGCAGTCCTACCAGAAAAATCCAACTGGTTGCAAGGGTTGCGCTCGTTGATGGACTTAACCAAACATCTCACGACACGAGCTGACGACGGCCATGCATCACCTGTCTCGAGGTTCCCGAAGGCACAGTTCTCTTTCGAGAGCCTTCCTCGGATGTCAAGCCTTGGTAAGGTTTATCGTTTACCATCGAATTAAAGATCACGCTCCACCGCTTGTGCTGGTCCCCGTCAATTCCTTTATGTTTTAATCTTGCGATCGTACTACACAGGTGGGATACTTAACGCGTTAGCTTCGCAACTCTGGGGGTCGATACCCAAAACTGCTAGTATCCATCGTTTACGGCGTAGACTACCGGGGTATCTAATCCCGTTTGCTCCCTACGCTTTCGTGCCTTAGTGTCAGAACCGTCCCAGTAACCTGCCTACGCTATCGGTGTTCCTTCTAATATCTACGGATTTCACTCCTACACTAGAAATTCCAGTTACCCCTAACGGTCTCGAGCTTAGCAGTTTAGCTAATAGTCTGAATGGTTGAGCCACCAGATTTCACTAGCTACTTACTATGCCACCTACGCAACTCTTTACACCCAGTCACTCCGGATAATGCTCGGATCCTACGTATGACCGCGGCTGCTGGCACGTAGTTAGCCGATCCTTATTCATAAGTTACCATCATATTTCTCGCTTATAAAAGCAGTTTACAACCCGAAGGCCTTCATCCTGCACGCGGCGTTGCTCCATCAGGCTTTCGCCCATTGTGAAAGATTCCCTACTGCTGCCTCCCGTAGGAGTCTGGGCCGTGTCTCAGTCCCAGTCTGGATGATCATCCTCTCAAACCATCTAACGATCGTCGACTTGGTGAGCCTTTACCTCACCAACTATCTAATCGTACGCAGGCCATTCCCAAACCGGATAAATCCTTTAATCCGAAGATCACATGCGGTATTAGCCACTCTTTCGAGTAGTTATCCCTCAGTTTGGGGTATGTTCCCACGCGTTACTCAGCCGTCCGCCGCTCGTCAGCAGCTTCACTGTGTCTTCGATAACACCTCTCGCTAAAAGCCTAGAGTGTCGAAAACACGGTGAAGCCCTGCTACCGCTCGACTTGCATGTATTAGGCACGCCGCCAGCATTCATCCTGAGCCAGGATCAAACTCTCCATTAAAGCTACTTATAAAAAGTAGAACTCTATGCTTCCGCAAAATAGCTCGAGCATAGTCAAAAAATTCGAACCAAAGTTCAATAAAAGACTGACGATGATAGAAATCTAAAAAATAGATTTCAAATTGCACAATTAAACTGTTAAATTACTCACTGAGAGCGCGAAATCTGGAAAATTATCTGATAATTCCTCGCAGCCTTCAGATAGTTCCTATTTTAGCGCATAAAATCCCCCATGTCAACACTTTTTTGCGACTTTTTGTGTAAAATCTTTAAAAAATGATAGGCGGCGCTATTCACCCCTGTAAAATGTAGACCAAAAATCCTACTAAACCACCTAAAATTACGCCAACTACCACTTCTGTCATAATGTGCCCTTCAACTACCGGCAAGGTAGTATCGTGATTTTGGCTTAATAAGCGATTCAGAGCCTTCCCTTGTTCGCCCACGGCGTGACGTACATGTAAAGCATCATAAATGACGATGGTTGCACTAGCTAAAGCAAGTGCAAAAATATTAGAATTTATCCCCTCGGCTAATCCAAAATAAATTGTTATTGCACTCATGCACGCCGAATGCCCAGATGGCATCCCCCCCGAGCGAAAGATATAAGCGATCGCCGTCTTAAAATGAGCCATCTCAGGGCGTTTCTTGCGACGCGCTAACCCCTCGATTAATTTCCAAAACTGTGCTATCACGAAACCGCTTACAAAGGCAACTAAGGCAAATATCCCGTCCATACGAATATTATAGCACAAACATATTCGAGATTAACAAATCGGTTAGATTTCATCGTCACTAGCATCACGTCGCTTCGCTAATATAAAGACTACCAAGGCAATCGTAACTATCGGCAAAGATAATACCCATAGATGACGCCTGAGCCATGGTATCTCATCTCCTAGATTCGGCACTTCTATATCTGGTCCCGCGTTTAAATCAATACCTGAACGATCATCGACTTCCTGAAAAGTATTACTATTCGTATGCTCATCATTTGCAACTAAATCATTATGGACGTTATTAGCGCCATCACGGCTAGTGTTTTGATGGCCAGGATTTACTCCCTTGTTATTAATATCCGATGTAGTTCCTCCAGTTTCAAACATACTACCAGTATTCGGACCAGTTTCGCCTGAAGTAGTTTCATCAGGATGCGAATTGACATCCCCAGTATCAGGCATAACCTCATCAGGACCAGGTATCGTATTTCCGGAATCGGTATCTAGATCTTGATCTGTATCGGGATCGGGCGTTGTATTATCAATCTGTTTTAGGGCCGTCAATCGCTGTTCGAGTTCATTGATTTCATCCGCCAGTCGATCACTAGCATGCATCGTCTCGATATTGCGCTTTGCCGTATCAAATGCATATTCTGTGCCTTCAATTTCAGCATAATAACTTTCATCGTTATTTTCTTTGCGACGTTCTAGCTCCTCGACTCGCCTCCTTATTGCGTCGAGATAAGATTCACGAGCTATTTGTGCCATTTCATCATCGTAGCTTAGAGTCCCGCCCGTCGGTGTGACATTATATAAATTCGTAATCGGATCCAGTGAAAACCGACAAGTCATATCTATCTCAGTTGCTGGCGCATGCGCGCAATCTCGATAATCCAATTTACCCCGATACCATACCGGCTCAACCGTAGAATCATTCCAGTTCTTGTATTCAATTGCATAATATATTATATCGGATTGATTAGAATTTAACGGATCACCCCAAGCTATCGGCGCGCTCAGCGTCGTTCCTTTAGTAAAACGTCCATCACGAGCAGTATATTCGGTCCGCCAATTAGTCCAAGTCGCGAGGTCAGATTTTTCACCAAGCGTAGCTAGGGCCGTATCGGCCTGCGCCTCGGTAACACCGTTCCAAAAGTCCAGCGAAGCCATCACATATCGCGAGAATGTCCGCTCCTGATCATCCTCATATTGAAACTCCCATTTCAATTGCCCCATACTAATGCTTAATTCAGTAAAATTCAGTCCAGCAACATTCTGATTCGCGATCACCTCGGGAGCAGCCCCCTGTACCGAGACATCGCCTGACGCCACGATAGGCATCGGCGATACACTACTATGTCTGTTATTCAAATCCATATTAAGCGACCCTGAAACCCCTCCTACGACTCCTAAAATTGATAAAAGTATTGGTATTTTTGTCATAAAATCCCTCTGTTAAATAGTAATGCGGTGAGTATAAAGCAAATTTTTCCAAAACTACAAGCATTAACAATTTAGCAATTTTTATACCTAAATACCAACCAAAAAAGTGCCTTTTTGGCACTTTTTTGACTATTCTAGGCCCTTCTCGGACCATTTAGGTCATTTTTGACCTTCCTCCTCATCGTTGTCCGGCAATACTACGCCAATACTTGCTACCGTATCACCCGCGTTCATCTTCATAATGCGTACACCTTGTGCGGTGCGGCTGAGTGTCGGGATTTCCGACATCGCCACGCGGATCGCCTGGCCCTTAGTCGACATCATAATTACCTCTTTCGCTGCTGGGTCAAGTGTATGTACCGCAACAATTGAGCCAGTCTTATCGGTCACGCCAGCAACACGAATTCCTACCCCACCCCGAGCATGCGTCGCAATCGCCTTAGCAGACGTCACTTTGCCATAGCCATTGGCAGAGACTACGATCAATTTTTGGTCTTCTTCGCGGATTACATCCATCCCTACGACCTCATCTTTTGGCCTGAGGCGGATACCACGCACGCCTCGTGCCGCACGCCCCATACTGCGGACATCCTTTTCGTTGAAACGCATCGCCTGACCAGCAGAGGTAGTAATCACTATATCATTCCCTCCTCCGGTCTCCTGAATCCATTTCAGCTCATCACCAGTATCAAGCTTAATCGCCGCTAGACCGTTCGAACGAATATTCATGAATTCCTTAACCGGGGTTTTCTTGATCGTACCCTTCTTGGTTGTCATAAATAAGAAACCGTCCGGGTCATCACCCTGCTTAATGACGCTAGTCACCCTCTCGTCTGGGTGCATATTGAGAAGATTGACCGCCGCTGTACCCTTCGCAGTGAGGCTAGCCTGTGGTACTTCATAACCCTTCACTCGGAAAATTCTACCCTGATTAGTAAAGAACAGCAAGTCATCATGCGAATTGGCAGTAATAATCTGCGAGACCACATCTTCTTCTTTGGTGGTCATACCTCGTCGACCTTTGCCGCCGCGGCCTTGTCGCTTAAAGTCCCCTTGTGATACCCGCTTTAGATAGCCTGCGGTAGTCATTAAGATTACGCTTTCCTCGTCTGGAATCAACTCTTCTTCGGAGAATTTACCAACCTCATGATTAATAATCTTACTTTTACGCGCATCGCCATATTTTTCTTTAATCGCTGCGAGCTCTTCTTTTACTACTCGTAGAACCTCGTTTTCGTCAGCCAAAATCGCCTCAAGCTTCTTTATCAGCTCATGTAGTTCCTGAAGTTCTGCTTCGATTTTGTCGCGTTCAAGGCCTTGGAGCCTCCTCAACTGCATGGCGAGGATCGCTGCCGCCTGAATTTCGGAAAGACCAAATCGCCCCATCAAGCGCTTATCCGCATCATCATAACTTTCACGGATCGTCTTGATTACTTCGTCAATATTGTCGAGTGCAATCTTCAAACCTTCGAGAATATGTGCACGTTCCTTAGCTTTCCGCAGCTCAAATTCGGTCCGTCGACGAATCACCTTTTGACGGTGCTTAATAAATTCAGCTAAAATCTCCTTTAGCCCCAAGATCCGTGGCTGCACACCATCAACCAAAGCCAACATATTATAATGGAAGGTAGTCTGGAGATTAGTCATCCGGTAGAGCTGGTTGAGAATTTTCTTCGGGAAAGCGTCTTTTTTAAGCTCAACCACTACCCGAATCTTCCCTCGTGCTGACTCGTCGCGCGCATCAGCGATGTGATCTAGTTTTTTGTTCAGAACCAATTCGCGGACTTTCTCAATAAAACCTTCTTTACTCATACCATATGGTACTTCGGTAATCACAATCGCGTAGCGACCATTCTTCTTTTCTTCAATATTCGCTACCGCACGAATCGTCACCGAACCTTTACCAGTCGCATAAGCTTGACGCATCGGCGCGCCACCATAGACTTCCGCCCCAGTCGGAAAATCCGGGCCCTTAACATACTTCAATAGTCCATCTAATGTAATTTCAGGATCTTCAATCTGCGCAATCGTCGCATCTACTACCTCGGTAAGATTGTGCGGTGGAATATTTGTCGCCATACCGACCGCGATACCCATCTGGCCATTCAAAAGAATATTCGGCAAAGCCGCTGGAAGCACCACCGGTTCTTGTTCGCTACCATCAAAGTTATCCCGAAAATCTACCGTCTCCTTCTCGATGTCAGTAAGAAGCTCGGCGCCAACTTTATCCATTCGTGCCTCAGTATACCTCGATGCCGCTGGATCATCACCATCCATCGAACCAAAGTTACCCTGCCCCTCAACCAGGGTATAGCGCATTTTCCAAGGCTGTGCGAGATTCACCATCGCATCATAAATCGAAGAATCACCATGTGGGTGATACTTACCCATCACCTCACCGACAATACGCGCTGATTTCACTGTGGCATGAGGCGCTTTCCAGCCATTTTTATTCATGGCGTATAAAATACGTCGGTTCACCGGTTTGAGACCATCTCGCACGTCCGGCAAAGCACGATCGATAATCACCGACATCGAGTAGCGGAGGAAATATTGCTCCATTGTACTCTCGACATCGCGCTGCTCAACCCCGCCTATCACCTGTCCCTCTAGTACATCATTAGCGTTCCCAGGAACGTCTTTGTTTTGAGACTCGACCCCCTCCACGTCTGCCACACTATGATCATTCTCGGAGCCTAGAGAAGCCTCAGGAGGCGTATTCTGCTTATTTTTATCGTCAATTTCGTCGTTTTTCGCCATTCTTCCTCCTTTCTAAAAGTCTAGCTCGTCCAGATCAACTGTCGCCGCGCCGGCTTGGATGAAACTTTTTCTAAGGTCAACTTGATTGCCCATCAACTTCGTAAAGACCGCGTCAGCCTTTTCAGCATCATCAATATGTACCTGCACTAAGATCCGATTCTCAGGATCCATGGTCGTCTCCCAAAGCTGTTTTGCGTCCATCTCACCAAGACCTTTGAAGCGGTTTTGCGCTGTATAGCCAGCTTGCTTGAAACGTTCCTGGGCTGGGTCGATCTTAGTACCAGCAGCTTTACGTTCGGCGATCTTTTCTTCAATTTTCTTTTCAAGCGCAACCTCATCGTAAACATAATCTATTTTGCGGTTGTTCCCTGTACCCTTAGTGAGACCAAATAGTGGTGGCTTAGCAAGATATACATGTCCCGCCTTGATCACGTCTGGCATATAGCGGAAGAAGAAAGTCATTAGCAATGTCGCGATATGTAGGCCATCGACGTCAGCATCAGTCATAAAGATGATCTTGTGATAACGCAATCCTGCAATATCAAATTGTTCGCCAATCCCCACACCGAGCCCTTTAATCAAACTTACGAGCTCTTGATTCGCTAACATTTTATCTAGACGTGCTCGCTCAGTATTCAATACCTTACCACGAAGTGGTAAGATCGCTTGGATCTTGGGATTACGACCTTCCTTGGCTGAGCCTGCTGCGGAGTTACCCTCTACGATGAAAAGCTCACATTCAGTACGATCACGCGAGCTGCAGTCGGCAAGCTTGCTCGGCAAATTCAAACCCTCGAAGGCGCCTTTACGGATTACGTTGTCGCGAGCCGCACGGGCCGCCTTGCGCGCACGAGCTGCTAAAGTGGCTTTCTGAATAATTTTCTTGGCTGTAGCTGGATTTTCTTCTAGATAATACCCGAAATATTCGGTCATAATCTTATCGACATAGCTACGGACTTCAGGATTACCAAGTTTATTCTTGGTCTGCCCCTCAAATTGCGGATCTGGTAATTTTACTAAAATTACTGCGGTGAGCCCTTCTTTGATATCATCGCCGCTAAGATTGCTCTCCTTTTCTTTTAACAAACCGTTCTTGCGCGCATAATCATTGATCACACGGGTCATAGCGGTACGAAAACCAACTACATGCATCCCACCATCAGGAGTAAGGACATTATTTGCGAATGGCTTGATCACTTCAGCGTAAGTATCGTTATATTGTAGGGCAACCTCGACCTCCGAATCTTCGATCTGTTTATCAACGTAGAAAATACCATCCGAGAGTACTTCTTTCCCTTCATTCAGACGGCGCACATAACTCTGAATTCCGCCTTCAAAATAAAAACTCTCACGCTGACCACTACGCTCGTCGTGTACAGAAATTAATACGCCTTTTGTTAGATAAGCTTGATGCCTAGCATAATGTGAAACCCATTCATAGTCAAAGGTCACAGTTTCTTTAAAAATTGCTGGATCCGGATAAAAAGTGATGCTGGTACCATGTTTAGTGCTACCTTTGGATATATCAAGACCTTTATCCCAAGTCTTACCTTGTATGAACTCAATATGATGCGTCTTGCCGTCTTTCCAAACCTCGGCAATCATCTTGGTCGAAAGCGCATTTACCACGCTCGAGCCTACACCATGTAAGCCCGACGAGACTTTATACCCACCGCCACCGAATTTACCGCCAGCATTTAATACGGTCAATACGGTCTCAAGGGCGGATTTTTTAGTCTTAGGATGAATATCAACCGGGATACCACGACCATTATCGTCTACTCGCACCCCGCCATCGCCCAGCAGGGTAATCTCAATTTTATTACAAAACCCCGCAATCGCTTCGTCGATCGCGTTATCAGCAATTTCTTTAAGGAGGTGATGTAGACCGTCATAACCAGTCGAGCCAATATACATTCCTGGGCGCACTCGCACATGTTCCAACCCCTCCAGGACTTGGATCTGCTCTGCGCCGTATTTTTGCCCATCACTTTTTTGTTTTTCAGACATTCGGATACCTCAGCTTATTACTCCTTTATTATAGCGCAAAGGTTGACCAAGGTCAACCGCTAAGCATGCAACCAATAGTAAAGGAGATACCAAAAATTGGTATATATTCTATATCAACAGAGGCCAGTTCGAGGCTAACCGTATTATAGCTCTTCCCACATCTCTTCAAGCTCGACATATCCCGCCGAATCTAAAACATCTTTGTCTTTTGACCCTGTGCCCTTCTTTTGAGTAGTCGGTACGAACGGCAACCCCTTATCGCGTACCACCTGCGCCAAAAACATATTTAATGCCCCGCTCATACTGATTCCTAGATCGTCAAAAATCTTCTCGGCTTTCTTTTTAGTTAGTTGCTTAGTGCGAAAACAGACCAACGTACGCACTTCTGCTAGCGGTAATTCTGAGCTAGTCTTTTCCTCGGTTTTAGCAGTGGTTTTTGTGGTAGTTTTTACCCGTGGTTTAATCGCCATCTCGGCATCTCCCTTATGTTTTTCACTGATTTTAGTATATTACATTCTATATACATTTACAATATTTTATATATACAATGCATATTATTTGTATATATATTGTATTACGTTTATGGTTTTTATACTTTAAGACATAAGCAATTTAGATATACTTTGTTAATACTTTATATAGATATATAATATCATATGTATATACAATATATAAATAAAGTGATACACCATTTTGAGCACATTTTAAAAACATTTTTGTGCAAAAAAATATAGCGCAGGCATCCGCGCTATGTTTACTTTTAAATTTTGACCTATAGAATCGTCTTAAACTCGCTCTAATCCCGCAAAGATATAGTCACCGTCATCGGTCTCCTGAAAGATCCACTTGTATGTATCGAGGCTCTCCTGATATTTGAGCAACGTTGCTTTTGAGACAGCGTCATCCACCTCGCCACCTTCATGCCAAGCCGAGCCAACATTATAACCACACGGTGCCGTATTCTGGCAGTTGAGGCCTAGCTTAGTGAGCCATCCTTCCGTAGTGCGTTCGCCAACGATCTCATAGAGATACAGCTTATCATCCACACGTTCGGCCCTTAATAGCGTCCGCGCAAAACTAGAACCCATGCCGCCAATACCGTAACCGAGCATATACAGCTCACCAAATTCCGCGTCGTACTGATAAAGTGGTCTTGTTGCATTCTCTAGGACCTCCCCAGGCTCAAAACTAATCTCAGCCCCAAAAGCCTTCTTTACTCGCTGATTCAATTCCGCTACCGAATAACAAATATTAAGATAGTTATCAGGAGCAGTACTTTGGCACTTTTGTTCTGGAGTGCTAGATATGGCAATATCAAGCATAATTAATCGGCTAGGATGCCCAGCTTTGACCGCCTCATCATTATAAAACTTACTCAACTCGCCCAGTGCGCTGGAGTATTCACGCAACTTAGCAAAACGCCCATATATACCCTGCACCAAAGCATGGTCGATCGATAGTTCCTGGACAACGGGCTCCGAATTAGAAGGTACAGACTCCGCAAGCTCCATCGTTTCTGAGCTCCCCTCTTCTTGAGCTACCTCTGCGCCAGCTTCCTGAGCCAGGCGCCCTCTAGCTAATAGAAAGACTAATGAAGCCGAGAGCCCAATCATAACTGCGATCATTACGCCCAGCAATACGCCAAAATGGCGGCGATTTAGGGTCATAGTCTTGCGATTGATCGCTGTACCAAGATCATTCGCCGCATTAACCGTCTTTGCCTGCTCGGGCGTAATTGGCAACATACCACCATTGGCCGGATCGAGCTGAGGAGTAGCTTGAGTGGCGAATTGAAAATCCTCAGGCCGGGCTCCATCCATTATTCTAATTCCAATTTATGACGCTTCTTGCGCTCGACTTTAAAGGTCATTTCATCTGTCTTTTTCTCACTCGAAGGAACATTTTCCTTGTGGCTAGTAGTTATATCATCCTCCATCTTCCCTGCCCGCTTTTCTTCGCGCTTTTTCTTCCAAGCATTCAGGAAACTCTCTTTTTCATTCTCCGATTTTTTAGTGGTCAACTTTTTGCTTTGTACTTGCTCCAGCTGCCCGATCGGACCGACGTTTTTCTCATTTACAACTTTCTGCTCATCCTTCTTAACCGACTTCCAACGCTCTTTAATCTCTGCTTCAACCTCTGCGCGCGTCCGACCATATTTGGCCGCCGAATACGCCTTCATAGTCTCAAGCAATTCCGGATTCGCCTCACCCATCGGCGGGATCAATGCCATCGTAAAGGGTGAACTCGGCAGATTATTCATCATCACGGTGGCAATCGCCTGGAAGTTACCTTGCTTATGTAAATCTTCAGCTTTAAAGACCGGCAAAAAGGCTTTCTCCATCAGCTCCGCATCGGTCACCCCTAAACGACCCGACATGATCGTGCCCACATTACCTAGGATCCCCTCACGAATTTTATCAGTCAGCTGAGTCATAAACTGATTTGCCAAGAACAAATTGAGACGATATTTCCTGGCCTCAGATAGGATACTCTCAAAACTCTCAGTAGCGAAATTCTGAAACTCGTCAACAAATAGACAAAAATCCTGACGTTCATGCTCGGGAATATCGGCCCGGCTCATAGCCGCCGCCTGAAACTTCATCACTAAAATCATCCCAAGTAACTGAGAATTAATGTCGCCGAGTCGCCCTTTCGAGAGGTTAACTAGGAAGATTTTCTTATTATCCATAATCTCACGAATATTAAAACCACTCTTGACCTGACCAAGGATGTTCCGCATCGTAATATTCGAAAGGAACGGCCCCCATTTACTGGTGAACCAGGTAATTACCTCACCGGAATCGTTACTTTTTTTACTCTCTGGAAATTCCTTAGTCCAATAATCGTAGACGGCTTTATCAGTCACGTACTGAAGCTTTTGCTTGACAAACTCCGGATCAGTAAAACACTGTGGGATATCAATAAAAGTCGCGCCGTTCGGATCTGACATCAGAAGCAGAGCGGCATTGCGAAACATATGCTGCCCGCGTGGGCCAAAAAATCCCTGATTATTAGGGTCGAATAGACTCTGGAGCATATTAATCCCCTCCTGGACAATGAAATCCTTTTGGTCTTCACTAGTCCACTCAAACATATTCATGCCGACTGGATGTTCCATGTCTGCCGGATCAAAATATATAATATCTTCTACGCGATCCTCTGGGACCTTACTCATCAATAGCTCGACTGCATCTCCGTGCGGATCGATAAAAGCAAACCCACGCCCATCCACCATATCTTGATAAGCCACGTTGGTTAGAAGGATTGATTTACCCATACCAGTAGAACCGATCACGTAGGTATGCCGACGACGATCATTATCTGTCAAGTAGATCTTTTTATTCATACCACGAAATCGATTTTCGCCTAAGATTACACCGGTATCTGGGACTTTAGCTGGCGCCTCGACCTGTTTAGTCGCCTGACGTTCTACCTGAGAAGTCGGGATCGCATTTTGGGCTGGTAAATGAAAGATCGAAGCTAGCTCAATACTATTTAAGATATCTTGCTTTTGACCCTGTGGAAACATCCGGAAAACATAATCAATCGCCAGTTTTTTAGTATCTTTTATTTCAAAATATTCAAACCCATTCACGCCTTGGAGGTCAAATTGTGTAAAAGATGCCACGAGCGCATTGATTAGAGCTTCTGAACGTGCTTTATTATTTGCACTAGCTACAACCCGAATCAGCGTCTCGAATCCAGGATATTTAGTCTTTTTGTCGATCGCATTAATTTCGTCCTGCTTCAAATCAGAAGCTTGTTCATTCTTTTCGTGTGCTTCGGGTGGATGCCAAAAAGCCACTGCCAAATCTTTAATTAAATTACCCAGACCAGACACAAAATTTGTTCGCGCGCTTTTGCGATCCTTACCAGCACGTAAATCTTTTTTCCATTCGTCCGATTTATCGGTCCAAGAACCATCAGTTGGTCGGAAGATCACCTGCAGACCCAAGCCTTCGCCATCCTTCGTCCCCGACATCGCGTTGAGCATAGCAAGACTAGCATCACGCTGGCTATCTTCATAGGTACTAATCGGTAAAACGAACTCATTTTTAAGCCGCATCTCACCGCCAGCGATTTTATTAACTCTAGCTGTTTCGCCAAATATACTGACCGGTTCAATCTCTTCCAACCTCGCCGAAGGATAAGCCGAGATAATTGCCTGTTTCACAGTCTCGGTCATAGCGGTTGGTACCACGGCATAATATTTAATGAGTCCATTCGCAGCAATGATTTCGAAAGAGAGATGCTGCTGGCCATAGATGCGGCTTGCCATACCTTTTGTAAGGGTGGATGAAATAATTGAATACATTACCTGAGCCTGGCTAAGGGCCTCATTTGTCACGTCACGCTCATCACGACCACCGCCATTAATATCATCAGTCGTAGGTGGTAGATGAATTAGCATTGGCGCCATTTTTACGCCTCGCTCATAGCTCATAGCCTGACGCCGTTTACCGAGAATGATCGCCACTAGAAATACGATGGCTAAAATTACACCAATGATAATAATTATCGATACCGGCATTAGTTACGCGCCCCGAAACTGTAGCCCCCATCCCCTCGTAAGCTATCCAGCATCCATTTAAAACGAGCTTTTTCAAGATCACCTGGATTAAAATCGGGAGTTTTCGTGATCTCTTCAACGCCGTGTTCTATGACTTCAGCCATTTTTCTACCACTTTTGACCGATATATCATGCATCCAAAGCTGACCCCTGGATAACCCCTCACCACTCTGAATTTTGGCAGTTTCCTGGTCACTTTCCAGGCGTTCCTTGACTTCGATAGCGCTCTCACCACCGATTACATTCTCTCCAGGCGTCAAGCTGCCACTCTTAGCATAGCCATTCTCAACCGCCACAATCTGCTTGATCTCATTATTACTGGCAATAACCTGGCGCTCCGATATCGCTCCGGACTCTGTCGCGTTGTTATTTTCCGCAAAATGCGCTGCCCGACCGAGGCTACGCTCTACAGTCGCACTCTGCCCCCCCATGCCAGCTAACTTGGCTCCGCCCAGTGCTGCGTTATTCTCTACTGCCCTCTCTGTCGCCAGATCGGTAGCAGCTTCAATTGCCTCTGTTAATTCTTTAGCATTTAAATTATTTCCGCCTTGCAGGGATTTTTCCATAAGCCCATTATATCACCCTTTCACTCAAAATGAACACAAATTTTACAGTTTTTGACCTCTTTAATTAGCACTCTAATACCGTTAGCGCTAATTAATGGCGTTCCAACCGTTTTTTGATTAAAAAACAGCCCAGGAATTCAAAAACCATCATTAGCCCAACCGTCAGATAGCTAATAGAGCCGAGCGACTGCGCCAAGAGCAGCATAATCGGCCCAAAAGCCAGTACTACGCTATATAGGTATTGCTTGCGGCTGGATTTTCGGCCCAAAATACGACCAAAAAACCTCACGACTAGAGTAGCAATCCCAAACATTAAGATATAAATCGCTATAAAAAACACCAAAACACCCAACGGTCCGACGCCCGTTGGGGTGGTGAAATTCAGCATCAGCAACAATACAACCACCGATGCTAAACTCAAAACTGGGATCAAGCGCTTTGGCATACCCCTAGTATAGCATTTTCAAACATAATCGTAAACTGGGTGATTTCCCAACCACCTCTATAGGCCCCACAAGCGATAGCCTCGAGAACCGGCTGTACTATACTAGCTATAATGCTAAACAGCTCTTAAGTGTAAGCATTCCCCGCCCTGTTTGCTTACCATCACCTCCAGTCTAAGAATTCCCCCTGAATACTCGAGATAACTCTTAGTATCTCATAAGTTAAGGAGGAATGAGTGGGTTATCTGGCAATTATATACATTACTTTAGGCCACAACGCCGCTCATCCCTGATTGATCGCTCCACACATGGTGGGGCATAAAACGCTAGAAACTAACCGGTAGTTATAACTACAATGTACGACTGATTAGGTCTAGCCACTTACGGTAATCCGCAAGTTTTAGGTAATTCCTAAAAGTGTAATTTATGGCTAGAAATTACCTTTTAGCCTGCGGAAAACTCGGATTATCTTAAGGTGCTTTTTTGTTTGTCCGTGTTTGTTTTGGCTTGGACTGTCTTCATCCTATCACGTTTATGTTAAAATTTCAAGACCTTTTTCGCAAAAAATGTTGTAATTCATACAATATTAGTATAACTTCTCTCTGTTATTGCCCTAAAAAATTTATGTTGTGTTTTTCACAACATATAAAATAATGTTGTGTTTATTACAGCAGCTTGTTGTAATGATAACAATCTCTGTGTATATTTTTATTTTATCCGTTGTTATCTTAACTTGTGCGCTAACCAATTCTTGTTATTTTTACAACAAAAGGACCTAAACTGTTGTCACCCATACAACGAACACAAAAAGTAGCTCTACGCGATGGCTTTGAGGTAGCTGCCTAGAGTAGCTATCAGTATCTATTATATTGATCGTCTATTGGACCTAAAGTTAGCCAGAGCGGTTGAATTGGGTCCCGTAAGCCAAATTATCGTAGTTAATTAAGTAATCATGATGACTTTCTTTTTTATAAAACCCAACATATTCACAAGGTGGCTCTTATTCACAAAAATATTAAATGCCCTCATCATGAATCTCGAACATTTATAGTCGAGAAACAAGATGTAGGTACTGCTTTTTGTGGCATAATAACCAACACTCAATTCCCCTTCATACCAAGAAAAAGACCGGTAACTGCGAGGAAAACCGGTCTTTCGTAGAGTGTGGAGTTATTTTGGCTATTTTTTGTTTTTGGTTCTTGTATAAATTTTGTATTCAAGAACTACCCCTATTATAAGCCTCCAAATCGCTTACGTCAATAACTTTTTGAACAATATTTTTATAATTTTCATCCGAGTTTTCCACAGGGCTACTGAAAGCTAATTTCTAATTAGCTTCTTCTAATAGGAACTCAAAAATTCATTTCATGACATGTTGTCTTCAAAAAGACAACTGTGACTATGTATCGAAAAATATAAGAAAACGCAATAAAAAAAGCCCTAAGGGATAGGACTTGGTGGAGCTGCCGGATACTGCCTCCGGGTCCGAAAAATCACTTGGATATCATTCTACACGCATAGTCGTCTGTTTTTAAAATCTGCTTAACCCATCGGCTGCAAACGACCAAACCAACGGAGCTTTGACAAGATTTTCGAGTCAGGAAGTGTCAAAACCCAACCTTATTACCGAAATATAATAGCGCAGCCCCTACGGTATCTCGGGAACTGAACCAGCCTATATAAATTCTAAACTAGGCGAACGCAGGTGCGTATAGCACATGCTTTGAAGTGTTTTTTGCACTTATCTAATACTTACGGTATCACTCGTCGTGCCTGATATCTGTTAATAATTCGTCTAAGCTTTGTCAGCCCCAATACTTTATATTATACTCCATATCAAAAACATGCACAAGAGTTTTGTTGTAATAAAAACCGAAACAGAATTAGCCGACGACAATGATTCTCCGCTCCTAACATTGTCAAATAGTTGCAAATGGTGATTCCCTCGTCAGCCTATCATCCTGCAGTATATTGTATATTGTATGTTGTATTTTTTACTTGTATTGATATTATACTTCTATTAATGTTATCGGGAAAATCCATGTTGTAAAAAATATAACACTAGATATATAGAGTAAGTCTTAGCTAGAGTTTGAATACTAAAATTAAGCCTTGGGGAGTCCGATTTAGTGAACAATTTTCTTACATATGTTGTAAAAATACTTGATCAGGATTATTTTTACCTGTCCGTACAGAATATCTGTTGTAAAAAATAATTATTCAGACATATATAGGAGATAATTTTTAGGATGTTGTGATTTTTAATATTATAGATAGATGTGACTACAACTCAAATATTGAAGCTCAGATTATAAACGCTTATGCTTGTTGTTTTTAAAAAACTTGCTATATAGTGACGATATGATCGCAAAAGTATATTCCGCTATTCCTGATGGGTACGACGGTAAAGTCGTTGACGTTGAAGCCGACAGTAGCAAATCTCTGCCCGCGTTTAATATCGTCGGAATGGCATCTAAGACAGTATCAGAAGCGCGAGAGCGAGTACGTCTCGCTATTACGAACTCAGGATTCGTCTTCCCCGCCAAGAAAGTAACTGTGAATTTAGCTCCGGCCGAGCTGACTAAGGATGGCTCACATCTAGACCTACCGATCGCCCTAGCGGTATTAGCACTTTCTGGTCAGGTTAATAAAAGCCATCTTGAGAACAAAGCCTTTGTAGGCGAACTTTCACTAGATGGTAGCACGAGACCCGTCAGAGGCATTATAAATATTACTGAAGCTGCGTATAAGGCCGGCTTCAGTCAGATCTATTTGCCTATTGAAAATTACGCTCAGGCCAGTCTGCTCAATCATAAAATCGAGGTTATAGGAGTGAAATCACTGACAGAACTAATATTACATCTATGTGGAGCTCAAAAAATTATCCCACCAAAACTAGCTGCGGCTCAAGTATCACATTCTAATGTTGTAAAAAATACTAGAATATATAAGAAACAGATTGCAGACCCCGACATCGACCTAAATGTTGTAGAAAATACCTTGATTGATAATGGGATTTTACTAGACCACATCCAGGGTCAGGAACTCGCAAAAAGAGCACTAGTTATCGCACTTGCTGGACATCATCATATGCTCTTATCGGGGCCGCCTGGGTCTGGCAAAACTATGCTAGCTAAAGCGGGCTTAAATCTACTACCGTATCTCAACCATAAAGAGCAGCTTGAAGTCACCAAGATTCATAACTTAATCAGCCCAACTGGAGTAATCGCCAAACGACGCCCTTTTCGCTCGCCTCATCATACCGCTAGTCATACTGCGCTAATTGGCGGTGGACCCGCTGCAATACCCGGCGAAATCTCGCTCGCCCATAATGGGGTTCTCTTTTTAGATGAACTACCTGAATTCTCGCGCCCAACTATCGAGGCTTTGCGGCAACCACTAGAGGATAAAACTATAAACATCAACCGCATCAACCATCACGCGGTCTATCCAGCTAACTTCTTACTCGTTGCAACCATGAACCCGTGCCCCTGCGGATATCTGAACTGTCCTGACCGAGCCTGCACTTGCTCAGCTAAGCAAATCGAAAATTACCGACACAAGATCTCCGGCCCGATCATTGATCGGATTGATTTAACAATCAAAGTGCGGAGAGCGTCTCAAATTAAAATTTTTTCGCCTCAAAAAGAATATACGCGTGAACATCGAATCGCTAAGAGCCTAATCAAACGGGCGCTCCTCACTCAAAGAAAACGTTACTGTAATCCTCTCCTTTATAATGGTTCGCTTTCTGGGGCCCAAATTAAACAATATATCAAGCTCAGCTCGCCAGCCGAGAAATTACTAGATCAAGCCACGGACACGTTAAAACTTTCCTTCCGTTCCCATCTCAAAGTTATCCGTGTAGCTCAAACTATTGCCGATCTCGACAATACAAACCAAGTAGAACCAACACATATTTCTGAAGCCCTGAGCCTGCGCCAAAAGATTTAATTCTAATTAGTTACCTCTTGATACAAAACAAAACTTTTGTTATAATTAAAGTGTTCACATAAGCGAAAGGAAGCCATCATTAGTAAAAATTCACGTACGAAACTTAACGGAGAGATTCGTTACCCTGAAGTCCGCGTAATTGGAGCTAATGGAGAACAGCTAGGCATAATGTCGAGCCGTGAGGCGCAAAACATCGCCAACGAACAAGGGGTTGACCTAGTGGAGATCGCTGCTAACGCCAACCCACCCGTCGTTAAAGTCATCGACTGGGGCAAATACCAGTATCAAAAGATGAAGGAGGAGGCCAAAAATCGTAAAAAAGCTCGCGAAAAGCAATCCGAGCTAAAAACGATGAAGGTTGGTCTCAAAATTAGCGACAACGACCTTAATATTAAGG
>CARSRA010000013.1 GCA_949063825.1 uncultured Candidatus Saccharibacteria bacterium | reverse complement strand
CGCCGGCGCGCCCAGCATAGATTTTTTTTGACTTTTAGATGCCTCGGATTTTACTTTTTTGGTCATCTCGGAGCCTGAATCTTGGAATGCCTATTGGCGTTTGTTGAGTTTACGATAGGCAATAACACCGCCAGCTAGCGCAATAAGGCTAACCGCAAAGATCCCACCGTAGATCATGATTGGATCGGCGGTTTTAGGGTTATTAACGTTATTTACGGCGCTACCGTTACGACCATAAACTGCATAGTCTGATAGGTGAGTAGTAGTAAAAGTGATGGTGCCTTTTCCGGCTTCTGTATCAAATTCTTCAGCAATTTGACCAGCTGCATTGATATAAACGACGCGATAGGTGTCATAGGTCTTTGATACTGGTAGAGTGATCTTGTAACTGCCACCAGTAAGTTCTACGACCGTGGCATAGTTGTAAATTGAGATATCATAAGCGGCGATATAATCATAACCAGCAAGTTTTACGCCACTTTTGTCTACTGGATCCGCCTTGAGGTGGAAATTACTATTCAAACCGGTATTGCTAGTGAAAGTAACTCCGTTTGCGCTGAAATTAGTTTTGCTTCCAGCTTCAAAACTCGTAACGCCCTGATTGATGACAGTAACAGCGTTGTAGGTATCGCCACTTGTGATTACGGATTTAATCTCAGCTTGGCGAGCAGTATCAACAAAACCAGTAGAGAAAGTGCTACCAGCAACAACAATCGGTGTACCATAAGTACCATTGGCAGACTCTTGACCGTAGAACTTAGCAAGACGGGAGACTAGATTCATATTGATTGGGTTGTTGCTGACCTCGAAGCTTTTAACGACGAATTTATCAGCGTAATTTGGCAAAAGATCGTCTGCAATGAATTGCAAAAAGTTTTTACAGTTTCCGCAGCCGTCTTTGCGGAAGACATACATGATTGTCTTTCCGGTAGTATCGGCTTCGTCATAGTCGCTAGTGTTAAAATCAAAATTAATAGCATCCTCTTGGAAGGCTTCAGCCAACGTTTCTGATGGATATATGCTCATGTCTATGTCCGCTCCTGCAGCCGATACGCTGGCAAGCGGAAAAATAGTTGATATCAGAAAAGTCAGAATAGCTATAAACGCCTTCTTCATAAGGTCTCCCTTCTTTAATATATTAATCGTAATTGTATCAAAATTAGAATTGCATTGCAATAACGTATTTTGTACGGCCCGCTAGTCAGGTTGATAATATTAACGTTTTGGTGTATAATAGAAAGTGATGTATGGAGATAATTATATTAAAATCCGTGGAGCACGGCAAAATAATCTCAAAAATATTGATGTCGATATTCCGCGTGATAAATTAGTAGTGATTACAGGTCTTTCTGGTAGCGGGAAGTCAAGTTTGGCTTTTGATACAATTTATGCAGAAGGACAGCGGCGTTATGTCGAGAGTCTATCAAGCTATGCTCGAATGTTTCTGGGGGTGATGGACAAACCGGATATGGATAGCATTACGGGTCTAAGCCCGGCGATCTCGATCGATCAGAAATCGACTTCAAGAAATCCCCGCTCTACCGTAGCAACAGTGACCGAAGTTTACGATTATCTACGTTTATTGTTCGCGCGTGTGGGGATACCACATTGTCCAATCTGTCATCGCGAAGTGCATCGGCGCACCGTCGAAGATATTATTAATGAGGTCATGAAATTGCCGCTAGGTAGTAAATTGATGCTATTAGCGCCGATTGTGGCGCAAAAGAAAGGTGGGTTTCAACACGTTCCGGACCAATATCAGGCCAAAGGTTTCTCGCGCGTGCGAGTGGATGGAATTATTTATGCGTTGGATGAGTTTCCAGAACTGAATAAAAATGATCGACACGATATCGAGATTGTAGTTGATCGTTTTATTCTTTCACCGGATTTGCTGAGTCGAATTTCTAGTTCAATTGAACAAGCTCTAGAATTGGGGCAGGGTGTGATTAAGTTACTTAAAATCAATGACAATACGATGAGTATCGAAGCTCATGCCCGGAACGGAGCTAATGTTGGATCGGCAGATGTCGATAGCCCGACTGGTGCAGAAGTTTATACTTTTTCACAGCGCTATGCTTGTGAGTTGCACCCAGAAGAGTTAATTCCTGAGCTGGAACCGCGCTTATTTAGTTTTAATGCGCCGCAGGGGGCTTGCCCAACTTGTACTGGATTAGGTACGCGCCTTGAGATTGACCCGAATTTAGTCCTAAATCCAAACCTAACGATTGCTGAAGGCGGCATCCGCCCATTCAATCGCGTGACGCAAGAATCTTGGTGGTTAAAACGTCTTGATGCAGTGGCACAAGCAAATGATTTCTCGATTCATGTACCAATCAAAGAATTAAGCGAAGAGGCAATCCAAAAACTATTATATGGTACTGGTGCGCGTAAATATAAAATGAAAGTCGGCGGTCATGGTAAATGGGGTGATGGTGCTACCTATGAAAGTACCTATGAGGGTGTAATTCCGACTCTAGAGCGTCGACACCGTGAGACCGACTCGGAGTTTATTCGCAAGGATATTGAACGTTTCATGCGCGTACATGAATGTCAGACTTGTCACGGAGCACGACTCAAGCCAGCTGTATTAGCAGTCACGGTGCACGGTCTCAATATTATGGATATGTGCAATCTCGACGTTGATCAAACCTTGAAAGTTCTGAAAGAGGAGCTGCAATTCAATGAAAATGAGAAGATGATTGCTGAGCCGATCATCAAAGAAATTCGCGAGCGAGTGCAATTTATGCAAGATGTAGGTTTGGGCTATCTTGAATTAGGGCGGGCAGCGAATACTCTTTCCGGGGGAGAAGCGCAGCGTATTCGGTTGGCGACACAGATTGGCTCGGGGCTCCAGGGTGTGCTTTATGTCCTAGATGAGCCAAGCATTGGTTTGCATCAGCGCGATAACGATAAGCTGATTGCGACCTTGAAACATCTACGAGATTTGCGTAATACTGTACTCGTGGTTGAACATGACGAGGATACGATGCGCGAGGCGGATTATATTGTTGATATTGGACCAGGCGCAGGAAAGAACGGTGGACGGCTGATTGCGGCGGGGACGCCAGATCAAGTTGCTAAGGATAAAGACAGTATTACCGGGCAATATTTAGCTGGAAAGGCTACTATTCCGGTGCCGAAGAAGCGTCGTCAGGCTAAAAAGGATAAGGAGCTGGTGGTAGTCGGCGCCCGCGAGAATAATCTCAAAAATATTACTGTAAAGTTTCCACTAGGTGTTATGACGGTTGTTTCTGGTGTTTCTGGTAGCGGTAAATCGACCCTGGTAAATGAGATTTTGGCGAACGAATTATTGGCGAGATTACACCGCGCTCAAACCGTAGCCGGATTACATGAAAGGATTGATGGAATCGAACATCTCGATAAGTGTATCGTGATTGATCAGAGCCCGATCGGACGTACGCCGCGTAGTAACGTTGCAACCTACACAGGGGTTTTTAACCAGATTCGAGAGTTATTCGCTAAACAACCCGAGGCGGAGTTGAGGGGTTACAAAGCGGGTCGATTCAGCTTCAATATAAAAGGCGGACGCTGTGAAAACTGTCAAGGTGACGGCGTAAATAAGATTGAAATGCACTTTTTGCCAGACGTATACGTAACTTGTCCGACTTGTCATGGCAAACGCTATAATCGAGAAGCGCTAGAGGTAAAATATAAGGGTAAAGATATTGCCGACGTATTAGGTATGACCGTTGACGAAGCTCTAGAATTTTTCGAGAATATTCCAGCGATTGCGAATAAATTGCAAACCATCCAGGAGGTCGGGCTTGGCTATATTAAATTGGGGCAATCGGCTACGACTTTCTCAGGTGGAGAAGCGCAGCGTATTAAGCTTGCGACCGAGCTAGCGCGACGTAGCACTGGTAAGACTTTATATATTTTGGACGAGCCGACCACTGGTCTCCATACCGATGATGTTAAGCGTTTGCTGGAAATTCTTGGGCGACTTGTCGATGGCGGTAATTCAATGGTGATTATTGAGCATAACCTGCATGTGATTAAAAGTGCCGACTGGATCATTGATATGGGGCCGGAAGGTGGTCAAAATGGTGGTCAGGTAATGGCCCAGGGGACACCAGAAGATCTTGCTACTCGTTCTGATACGCCGACGGGAAAATATTTAAAACAGTATCTAAAACATTAAAAAAGTGCTTGATTTTTGAATACTGCTTATGTATAATGAGTAATAGAAAAGATTACAAATAAAAATATTAAATAAAGACAAATAAAAGGAGATTTTATATGTCGAAGACAACGAAAGCTCTTGCGGCTCTTGGTGTGGTTGCTGGGCTTGGTGTTGCTGCTTTGCCAATCAGTGCTAGCGCTGCGGTCATCAATAACGGCGTTACTATGCATGATGGCGTCGGTACCGATGATGCTACCAATAAGTATGATGGTACTCAGGATGGCAACGTGAGCGATACTGTGACTGTACGCACCGAGATCAAGGATACGCTAACTCTTACGATCGTTGGCGCAGATGATGGCGAAGGTACGACAGAGAATCACTTAGTCTTACTTGGCACTGATGGTGAGCTAAAGAACGGTGGTAATGGCACTGGAAGCGCTACTGTTAACGTTGCAACCAATAATTTGGGCGGTTACAAGGTTAATATGAACGGTGAAGCGACTGGATTCAATGGCCAGACTAATGCTGGTCAAAAATTTGCTCCAATTGCTGATAATACTACAGCTTTCCCAACTACGGGAGCTTCGGTTTTCGGTTATCAGACCACGAAGGAAGATGCCGTAACGAATGTAACGCTTGCAAATGCGAACTGGAATGGTATTAAAGATACTCCAGCCTTGATTGCGACTGGTGCAGCCGCTACTGAAGCTGCTGGTGATACTTTCACTATCACTTTCCAGGCTCACGCTAGCGAATCTCAGGCAGCTGATATCTATGATGAAGTTGTAACAATTACTGCTACGACCAATCTCTAAGATTAAAATCTGACGCCTAGCCCTCCTCTATAAAGGAGGGCTTTTGCGTTATTAATACTTGTTGTCTAGGAGTTCGTCATGTATAATATGGTAATGATGAGGAGGTTAATGAAAACATATAAGTCTACTACGAATGTCATGAAAATAGCCCGTCTTGCTGTTTTTGCCTTTTTGGCATTTGCGGCATCAATGGGCCTAAATGCTTTGCCAGTTTTTGCTGAAGATAAAAAGCCGGATTATCGTCTACAAATCTCTCCGACACAAGATAATGTTGGTAAAATTGATCCTGGCGAGACTCGTAAAGGTAGCTTTAATGTCCAGAATACTGGTAATAAAGCTTACGAATATACGGTTTCGGTCGCGCCTTTTAGTTTTAAGAATGAAAATTACGAGCAGGATTTTGATACTAGCAGCAAATATACCGTTCTAACAGACTGGGTGACTTTTAATAGCGAGAAGGGATCTGTCGAGCCTGGAGAGCAAAGTGAAGTCAAATATACTATTCGAGTACCAAGTGACGCTCCGGGTGGTCTACAAAGTGCTGCGATCATGGTAACAATGACTAATAGCGATGAGATGAAAGAATCTGGTGTTCAAACTGTAAGTCGCGCTGCATATCCGATATATATGAATGTTGGCGGCGACACAGAAGAGCGCGGAGCCGTAATTGAAAATAAAATTCCCTCACTGATTTTTAACCCGCCACTCGTGACATCTTCGGTAGTAGAAAATGCTGGTAATATCTATGCGGTTGCAACTTACGATGTCAAAGTTTACAACGTAATCGGCGGTAAAGAAGTCTATTCCAATTCCAAAGAAGATAATAATGGTGATCTTAAGCCTGATACTAGAGTGATTTTTCCAGAGACCGAACGCTATAACGAGGTAGAATGGACAAATGCTCCTAAAATTGGTCTTTTCCGAGTAAAACAGACGGTTACGATTTTTGACGAAGTCTCCGAGAAAGAAAAAATCGTTTTCATTTGTCCGATTTGGTTGATTTTGATCTTTGTGGCTGTGATCGCAATTATCGTGTATAAGATCGTGAGTGGAATAATGAAGCGCCGTGAGGAAAATAAGTAATCACTGATAGAGGTTGTACCTAGGTGGTGGATGTAATAGAATAGTGAAAATAAGGAGTTTATTTTATGTCGAACCAATTATCTTTAACTAAACGCGAGGAAACGGGAAAGAAGTTGCGCAATCTACGTGACGAAGGTATGATTCCGTCTGTAGTTTATGGTGGGGAAGAGCCGATTATGACTGTATCGAGCTACAACGAAACCGACAAAGTTTTGCGTGAGGTAGGTTATCATTCTGCGGTGGAGCTTGGGATAGACGGCGGAGTGCAGCTTGCGATCGTCAAGAATATTGATATTGATCCAGTGAGTCGTCGAATCTTAAATGTAGAATTCCAGGCAATTTCAGCCGATAAAGTCGTGGAAGCTACGACTCCGATCAAGGTTTTGAATTTTGATCAGTCTGAGGCAGCAAAGAAACACTTTGTCTTGCAACAGGTTTTGGAGGAAGTCGAGGTGAAGGCTCGCCCATCGGATTTGCCGGAGGAGATTATCGTTGATGGTAAGGGTTTAGCGACTACTGAAGATAAGCTAACTTTGGCCGATCTTGAAATGCCGGAAGGCGTTGAACTGGCCGATAAAGAACTTGCCGAGACTACCGTAGTTGCAACCGTATATGATCCAGCGGTCGAAGCAGCAGCTCGCGAGGCTGAGGATTCTGCAACAGAGACAGAGAATGGAGATGCCGATTCAACGGAGACTAATAAAGGCGACTCGGCAGAGTAGCTGGTTCTAGATAACTAGATTTGTTAAGTAATCAAGTCGACTGAATAGCTTCGGTCGACTTTTTTGATCTAAACTAATGTAGACGCAATCTAACATAGTCTGATTGAGCTAAAATAATATCTATGCCGAATAGTCAATTATCGGCATTCACGATGAGTATATTTATAATTGATCAGTCATTTAATTGCGTGCTGAATATTCGTAATGAATATCCGCGATGAATACTATTTTAACACTGCTACGGCATCTTGAAGTTTATTGCGCAGTGCAGCTTGAGCGGCCTTAACATTGGCCTCTTTGCCTTTCCAGGTCTGCATGACGGGGTCTTGTAATGCTCTCGAAAACGCAAAACTAATAGGCCAGTCAAACGGACCCGACTCAATGATCGCGGCGAGATCTTTAATAATGTCTTTTGAGGTGTGACCACCGCTGAGGATTGTTACGCCGGCGACATATTTTGAGACAGCATGTTTTAGCACAGCTGCGGTAGCCATGCCGATTTCACGCGGAGTTGAAGATACGGGGACTGATTCTCCAGCTGCAACTACGCTAGTCTTAAGAATCACGCTTTGTAAATCAACCTCGCGACGTTCAAGTTTTTCAAAGACGGTTAGCAAGACACGGTCAGTGACTTCGAGGCTCTTTTCGATTGTGTAGTTGCCGCTCCAGCTAATATCGGTTTCGATCATTGGTACTAGTCCGGCTAGCTGACATTCGCGAGCAAACTCAGCTAGTAACTTAGCAGCCTTTTCGACTGCAATGAAGCTGGGCTGATCTTGCTTGATTGTAAATAGAGCATGCCATTTCGCAAAGCGAAAACCTTCATCATAATATTCGTGTAGTCTAGTGAGTAGATCATCTAGGCCCAGAGTATAAGTCTCATTGGTTCCCTTGAGGTGAACTTGGCCGCGGTCGGCTTTGACGCCAGTAATGATCCCGCGCCCAGTTAGATATTGTAGATAGGTCTGTGTATGATTAACTTTTTGGCGCGCGGTCTCGCCAGTTAAAATGACACCACTCACGTATTCGCTGAGCTCAGGCGTCGTCAACAGTAACTTGCGGTAATCATTACGCATTTTGGTGTTGACACCGATATTGAAACCGACTAATCGCTTTGTTAAAGTTTGATCAGACTCATCAGCAGCTAAAATACCTCGACGCGACGCCATTAAGGACTTTGCGATCAAGGCTACGTTGGCGCGCTTTTCGCGCTCAGAGGCGACTAACTCTTTCAGGCGGCGCCCTGACAATGATCCATCTAGAGTTGCCTGCTCGGCATTAATTCGCGCCCACAATACGGCGTCTGTCATTGATCCGCCTGAACAAATTACTCCGAGCACGGTTGCTACGATCGTATTGTAAACTGTGAGATGCGTCAGCATGTCTGTGCGGCTCAATTGCCAACTTTCTTCGGCTTCACCGAAGACGATTTTGCGCGGTGTGATATGGCAGATCAATTTTTTGTCTGGCTTGCCTAGATCGATTTTGTCGACGATTTTTTCCTCATTATGTACTGGCGGCTCTTCTTCAATGAACAGTAAATCTGCCATTTCTGCTAAACGTTGGTCGAGGGGAGATTTATTACGTCCGCAGTGTACAGCAAGTTTAGTAGTAGGAGAGAACTTGCGGAAATTTTTGATTTCGTCAACTAGGCGCTCGGAAATAAAAGTCGAACGATCGACTAGTATCCATTCGGGAGTGTCTTTTGGCATTTTCCAATCTGTGGATTTGCGCTCGCTTGGCACAAAATAAGTTATCTCGCCATTATGACAAAAAATATAACGGTAGCCAGCAGCATCTCCTTGCCATGTGATTTCGCCATTTTTGAACGCGGCATCTGAGCCCATGATCTGGGCGTTGATCCCAAGTCTACCTAGTACGCTAAGAGTAACAGCTGCGCCGCCATAGACACTGGTGCGCTGGAAAAACCGATGTTCAGCGCCATTAAAACTTAAATCTAGCCAATCAATTCCGTGCTCATCTTGTTCGAAATGATTCTGCCTCTCATCAAGTTTCAAATAGACATCCTTCAGAATATTCCCAATCACCAAAATCTTGCTCATGCTATTATTGTACCACATCTGGTTTAGATTAGAAATAATCAAAGCTGACCAGCAACCAATCTAAAACGGAGCCGATAATCCGACTCCGTTTGCATAATTAGAATAGTACCTACTGATCGTTCCAACGTTGAATAGCATCTTTGATAACCTGCTTGGCTTCATCTAGACCAGCAAATTCTTTTACAGTAGTAGAACCTGGCTTTTTGAGATCTTTGTAATGATTGAAATGGAACTCGATCTGTTCAATGAGCCGCTTTGGGAGATCTACGAGCGTCTGGTATGCGTCACCATTATTACGATCATCAGCTGGTACCGCAATAATCTTATCGTCAACTTCGCCATCGTCAACGAATTTCATTACGCCAAGTACCCGTGCTGTGGTATAAATTCCAGTCGTAAGCGGCTGGTCGGTGATTAATAGTACATCTAATTCGTCTCCGTCTTCGTCGAGCGTCTGTGGGATAAAGCCGTAATTTGTCGGTTTTGCAAAAGCGATAGGCTCGATCCGGTCAAGCATAAAACAAGCATTTTTGCGATCCCATTCAATTTTATGATTTGAGCCGGTTGGGATTTCGACCACCACGTTAATTTCGCCGTTTTCCCAGTCGCCCGGGGTTAAGATTTTATTAAAATCTGCCATATTTGCTCCTTATTATGGTAACTATTTTACCATATAATGTCGCTGATCAATATAGCAGGGGCGCACTATTGACAAAAATTATAATCTGTGATACAATAGGAAGAGAGGGGATTGCTCTTTAAAAAATGAAGGGAGGCGTCAAAAATGAGGAAGAAAGGACGCTGCAACAGGCGATATAGGATCGACCTGCTAAGAACGGTGGTTGACGATTTTTTTGATCGACCAAGTTTTGACCTGCTTGAGAAGATTGATCTGGGTGTAGGAAAAATCTTTCGCAATGACACAGAAAAAGCGGGAGAGAAGAAGTGGACTCAAAAGGAATGGGGGCAAACGTATGAGGCCCTATTCTTTAAGCGCATCGAGTATTTGTGCGATGGAGGCTACGTGTCGAAAGAGGAAATCATAGACGGCGGTATGCGTCTATGTATTATGAACGATGATCTGAAAGAGACGCTGTCTGATAGGTTTGGTGAGTTGGTCGATAGCTTTGAATTTGCTTTTGATGAAGAGGGGTTATCCGAGCTCCATCAAATATTGATGGTCGCAGAGGTGTTGGTGATTCGGCGTTATGAAGAGGCAAATCCTGAGCATGATTACGAGCAGTTAGCTCAGGAAGTCATGAGATCGTCAAGATCATTGAGGGTTAAAGAAGATGGCAAACAGCTTCCTTATCGCTATAGCGATAAGGAAGCTACTCAGATCATTGATAGCATACAAGAGTCGCTTGGAATTTCTGAATAAGGTGTGTCGCCCCCTGGTTCTTAAGGTAGAAGCCGCCCCGATAGGGGCGGCTTTCTTCGTATATGATTACTCCTCTTTCATAAAGGCGCCACTTTGGCGATCCCATAGTTTTTTGTAAACTCCATCGCGAGTCAGTAATTCATCATGGCGCCCCTGTTCGACGATCTTACCATTTTCAAGCACCACGATCCGATCTAGGCTAGCTACCGTACTTAAGCGGTGCGCAATCACGACACTAGTGCGTCCTTGCATTAATTCTTCGAGTGCTCCTTGAATAAGTGCTTCGCTCTCCGAGTCGAGTGCACTAGTCGCTTCGTCGAGCACGAGGATTGGCGCATTTTTGAGAATGGCACGAGCGATTGCGATTCGTTGGCGTTGACCACCAGATAATTTTACGCCACGTTCGCCAACTAGCGTTTCGTAACCTTGTGGCAAATCGCTGATGAATTCATCAGCGTTAGCAAGCCTAGCGGCTTGCTTGATCTCATCCATACGAGCACCTGGTTGACCATACGCAATATTATCGGCGATACTGCGATGAAATAGTGAAGTTTCTTGCGGTACATAAGCTATATTCGTGCGCAGGCTATGCTGTGTGACACGCTTGATATCTTGCTCGGAGATTGAGATTTCACCCTCATCTACATCGGCGAAACGCAAGAGTAGCTTAGTGAGGGTGGTTTTACCGCTGCCGCTAACGCCGACTAGACCGACCCGTTCACCTGGCTTGATTTTTAGATTAAAGTTCTCAAAGATTGGCTCCTTAGCGTCCTTATGCTGAAAAGTAACATCGTGAAAATCAATTGCTGCATTTTCAATCTCGAGTTCATAAGCATCGGGTGTATCAGTTACTTCGTTTGGGGAGTCTAGTATCAGGGTCATTTCATATGCGTCACCAAAGGATTTGTTAAATCCCTTAAAAACGTGATTGAGCTCCCAGAGCTCGCCTTGGACAGCTTGCGAATAATTTACGATTAGAATCAGAGTGGCAATCGAAATTCCGAGCCAATTTTGGCCGTAGACTAGGAAGGCTAGGATCAAAGCGGTCATACTGATTTGAATCACGCTAAAGGACAGATCGCGCTGCATTGCGCTATGCATGTGCCGTACGCCGGTATTATAGGTATGGTCGGCAAAACCCATAAAACGTTGATGTTCGTGATGTTCGTGAGCATAAGATTTGACTGAGATCATATTTGAGATCGAGTCGGCGAGTTGTCCAGTCTGTTTGGCCTCGGCAGCGGCTTCCGCTTCATTGATTGGCGCTAGACGACGATAGCATACAAAAGATACCACGGTATAGACTGCGATAACTACCGATAGCCCAAGTGCGAACCAGCCAGCTTCATATGCTAATACGATCAAGACCATGATGATGTAGCTCAACATAGACCATAAATCCCACACTATTACGTCGACGAAACGTTCGAATGACCAAATGAACTTGTTTGTTTGAGAAACTAAAGATCCCGAAAAACGATCACTATGGAATTGCATTGAACGGGTCGTAACGGTGTCGAAACACATCTCGGCGAGATCATGTAGGCCGAGTAATTCTAATTTCCAGGCCGCCCATAGACGTAGCGGTTCGAGAATAGTCTTGCTAATAGCAAATAGAGTAAAAAAGCCGATGATTTCGAGTGCTGCTGTGCGCCAAAGCTCTTCGCCAGATACGCCGGCCGAGACTTTTTCGATTAGATTAGCGAAAAGTAGTGGCGCGAGAACGGCGCGAATGAATATCACGATTGGTGTGAGTGCGACCGTGAGCAACGAGAGCCATTTATATCTTTTAATTTCTTGCCAGTAATAATGCATGGTACGCATTGTCACATTAGGCTTTTTGGTTTGTTCCATGATTGTCCTTCGGTTATATAAAAGTTTATGTGAAATATGAAGCCTGGAGAGACTTTTGCTTATAAAATGTCGCTAGAAATAGTTATGGGGGGGGGTGCAATTTTTATAAGTAACATTGTGATGATGTTATTAGAGATCGGCTATATTTATTCTGATCTGTTCAGTGGTATCACGGTCGCGCACAGTCACGGTATCGTCTTCAAGTGTATCAAAATCGATAGTGATGCATTTTGGTGTACCGATTTCGTCTTGACGACGATAGCGCTTGCCAATGTTACCATTATCATCAAATTCACAGTTATAGCGACTAGAGAGCATTTCGAAAACTTCTTTAGCCTTTTTAACTAGATCTGGCTTATTCTTTAGGAGAGGGAAAACGGCGTATTTCACCGGTGCAAGCTCTGGGCTAAGGTGTAATACGGTGCGTTCTTCGTTCTGTTCATACGCATCACAAAGTACGGCCAAGAAGAGTCGACCCATACCCATCGAAGTTTCAAGAATCCAAGGAATGTATTTCTCGCCAGTCATCGGGTCACGATATTCGAGATCGGTACCGGAGAACTTCATATGTTGCGATAGGTCATAATCACTACGATCATGGATCCCCATCAACTCATCAAAACCGTTTCCAGGATAATTGTATTCGATATCCCAAGCGTCTTTAGCATAAAAAACCAAATTTTCGTGCTGATGCCATTTTAGATTTTCTTCTTTGATACCGAGGCTAAGTAACCAATCCCACTGCTCCTGCTTGATGCGCTCATAAGGCTCTTTGTTTTTGTGCGGGCGGACGAAATACTGTGTATCAGCCTGTTCAAACTCGCGGGTGCGAAATAGGAAATTACGTGGGGAAATTTCATTGCGGAAAGCTTTACCAATTTGCCCGATCCCAAATGGGATTTTCACGCGGCAAGTATCAACCACGTTTTTAAAATTGAGATAAATACCTTGGCAAGCTTCGCCAGGTAGGTAGGCTGGGTCGGTATTTTGTTCGGTGAAATCGCCTAAATTTGACTTTACCAAGAGGTTGAATTTTTTCGGCGCAGTCCAATTCTGTTTTTTACAATTAGGGCATTTTATTTTACTCTTATGCTCATCAAAAAGTTTCCCAATCTCTGCTTCGGTCATTTTTTCATCGGCAAAGACACCTAGCTTTTCTAACTCCTTGTCAACACGAATACGGGTATGACATTCTTTGCATTCAGACATTGGGTCCGAGAAACTATCGACGTGCCCGCTCGCTTTCCAGACTTCAGGGTTTTTGAACATTGCCGAATCTAATCCAACATAATCAGCGCGTTGCTGGATATTATGTTTCCACCAATTCTGTTTGAGATTATTCAGAAGTTCGACGCCGTATGGCCCAAAATCATACAGTCCGGCCATCCCACCATAAATATCTGACCCCGGGAAAATGAACCCGCGCCGCTTACAGAGACTAACTATTTCATCCATACCGTTCATATCCTTCAATTGTATCATATTATTTAGGGATAAAGGGGATTTTACGGCAATTTTAGTTGCCATGACGCATAGGTATGCTTCCAGAGCTCTTTTATTGACAAATTATAACTAGTGTGCTATAATGAAGGAGAGGGAATGCTTTTATTAGGCGACCCTTGATCTTATTGTTAGGATTTATAACAGGTTCCAGTCCACTGGAGAATATAAGCATGCTTATATTCTTACAAATTTTAAGGGGGTGTCTGCGTGAGCAGAAAAGGAAGAAACAGTAACAGGACAGCGTGTCGTCGCCGGCGGCGCAATCTATGTAACGAACACCATATATTGTTCCCGGGTAAACTTTGGGGTAAATCAATTTATGGGCGCAAAATGCGTAATCATAGGTATTTTCGGCGCTTTATTCCGGAGTATACTTTGCACGAACACATTCATCGTGACATATGGAGTGTACCGATGCCGCCGGAGGAAGCCTGCCGCAAGGCGTATTACGAGTTTTTGCGTCGGTATAATGATCATTTGATCGACGCAAACCACGATACCTTTGAACGGCGGCTGCAGCTGCTGATGGATCTGTGGGCGGATTACCCCAGAACCGTAGCGGCGCTGAAGAAACAGCAGGAGCTGGCAATTAAATTCTATGGGAATGGTCGCATGTAAGATTCAAGCGACAAAAAACCGGGGCGTTTTATTTTAGGCCAGCCCCGGTGTTTTTATTACATCTTGATTTCGGCGTCAACACCAGCCGGTAGGGAAAGATTCTGTAGGGAATCAATCGTCTTTGGTGTGGCGTTTTTGATGTCGATCAGGCGTTTGTGAACTTTCATTTCAAAAGCCTCACCGCCAGTCTTGTAAACGTGTGGTGATTTTACCACTGTAAAAGTACTGCGCTTGGTCGGTAGCGGCACTGGACCACTAACAGTAGCACCGGTGCGGATCGCAGTATCCACGATTTGCTTGGCACTCTGATCGATTACGCGGTGATCGTAGGCTTTGAGACGAATACGGATCTTTAGACCTTCGTCTTTTTTGGCTTCTGCCATGATATCCTTTCTTGCCCTATAACCTCAGCGGACCTCTAGACGGGTGTGCAATGAGTTTTTAGGGACATATTTAAACTTATCTTTCTATTGTAGCACGGCTATGGGCAAAAGTCAAGAGTGACGGTATGGTTTTTGACGCATTGATGAAAATTATTTACAATAAATAATATCAAAGGAGAAGTTATGAAGAATTCGAAAATTACACGCAAGATCACGCAGGGAATGTATGTGTTGACGGTGAAAGGTGGGGGCTGTGTTGTTGATGCAGTAGCACGCGTAGGCAGCCGTGACGATGCGCCGTTAATTTCAGTAGCGGTTGCAAAAGCCAACCATTCGCATCAGCTATTGGCCGAAAATGAGAAATTTGCCCTGTCGGTGATTGGCGAACAGACTGATCCGGAAGTCATCCAAGTTTTCGGTTTTAATTGTTCGAAAGATTGTGATAAGCTAGCGAAAATTGAAACTATTGAAGTCGAGGATGTTCCAGTAGCCAAAGCGACGTTGGGCTATATGATCCTCGAAAAAATCGATGCGATTGATATGGGCACGCATACGCTCTATATCGGGAAGCTTATAGAAGGAGATATTTTCTCGGACGACGAGCCGATGAGTTATGTCTATTATCAGGAACACAAGGATGACTTGACGCGTATTACTACTAAAAAGGATCAAACCGCCTGGGTTTGTACGGCCTGTGGCTATATTTATTATGGCGAGACAGTACCTGATGATTATAAATGTCCGCTCTGTGGACTCGGTAAAGAGTATTTCAAGAAAAAAGATTAATTATTAAGACCCGTTATCCAAAAACTGTCCTGGCATCTGCAGCCATGCCTCACACATGTCTGCAGAGTACTATCTACCCTACTTCACGGTGCAGCGTAGGGGGTAACCAGTACCACGAAGATTAGTGTTTTGCGGATTAACCTCGTCAGCACCAAAAAACAGGTTGTAAGCGGCCAAAGAACCACTCGTTGTACGAGACCAGATCCGACCAAACGAAGTCTCCCCAAGCAATGATCCTGAATTATAATAATAATGACCAGTGTAGGCAAAGTTGAGGGGAGAACTTCGGAGCTTAGTAGGGCCAGTCAAGGACGATTTGATACAATTAAACTCATCTATAGACAACGAAGAAGTCCATGAACAGATGTTCATGGACTTCTTATCCTCAATGCCCAACCGCTTATCAAATTTTTTTGGTAAGGGTTGGAGTAAGAACTTTCTGGTGGAGACGATCGGACTTGAACCGACTACCTCAGCAATGCGAATGCTGCGCTCTACCAGGTGAGCTACGTCCCCATTACCTGTTATTATATCAGAAAATTAGTGATCAGCAATATTTTCATATAGTTTTATGATACAATGGATCAAAAGGAGGAGCTGTGTTTAGTGATATCGAGCGAGAATACAAAAAGAATCTCACGGAGCTAGATCATCGCTTCAAGAGCTACTATTGGCCGTGGGCGGTAGTAGTGTTATCGCTTGCTTTGGCGGCTGATTTCTTATTAAAATGGAATCGTTGGCTTGTTTATGGTGCAGTAGTGGCTGCGCTGGCGGTTTTGGTGGCATTATTTTTCTTTCAGGATTATCATCGTGAGCGCAAGAAATTGCCGCAAAAGACTCCGCAATACACTAGGCGCGAAATTTATACTAATACTGATGACAAACACCGGATCGAGAAATTAATCGTAGACCTTAGAAAATATAATTTGACCACCCGCGATGATATCAAGACAGCGCTAGAGTATTTTGAACGCAAGATGCCAGTAGCCGATAAAGGCAGCCTATTAGAGTGGCTCGCGACGGCGGTGATCGCGCTGGCTTCGATTGTGATTTTGGCTTATGATGATGAGCTGGGCGGAGTCAATGTGCAGCGATTCATCGGAATGTTTGGCTCGGCATTTGCTTTTAGCTTGGCTTTGCTTGCTCCGATTGTGATCGGTAAGGCGATTTCTCTGCGCGTGAATGGCTCGCAGGCTGAACTAGACGCACGCTTGGTAGAGGATTTAGCTTTCGTTTATGTCAATTATCAAGATTTTGAGAAAAATTTGAACGAAAAATCAGCTAAGAAATAGTCTAAAGGCATGTAATATATAACAATAAAGATCAGACGTGCAGGGACGGCTGATCTTTTTTAGTCGACTTGGAGCCGCGACCGGGACTTGAACCCGGGACCCCTTCCTTACCATGGAAGTGCTCTACCACTGAGCTATCGCGGCACAGAGATATTGTACCACGCTAAAAAGCTAGTATCAAGTCCTTACGGAGATAGTAAGAAAGCAAAAAGGCGCCAAAGTTGGCGCCTGGTATTACCATAACTGGATCGTTTCGATATTATATGTACTTAAGTCTATGCCATCAGGCGATGTTGCATAGTCGGCGACTGCCGATAAGGCAGCTTCCATCTGGTTCTGAACCCAACGTTCAGCCTGGTCTGGATGCTTGTCGGCTTCGGCAGAGTATATTTCGATTAACCAAGTCTCTTCGTCGATACCGGGATAATACGTATCGATTATCGCTGTCAGATCTGATGCGTAGATTCCATCCCGAATTGCTAGACTTAAAATTGTGCCGTGCAAGATCGGACTATAGCCTCCCACCTCGACACCGGCCTGCAACAGGCTATTTACTGCGGCCACATAGTAATATTCAACCGCAAATCTAGTCTGCATGGCATGAAAGTCTTCTCCTTGCAGGAAACATATCCATTGCCAATCCCGAGCGACTAGCTCAGTATTTTTTATATGAGCTTTCCCATTACCATCTACATGATAGAAGGTAGTAAAAGCCTCATAGTTGTCCGGATCCGTGTTAACGCAATAGCGGAAAAATTCCGCTAGACAATGACGATCGTCGAATTGATAGCGACCATAAGCATGCCCATCATCGCCGCCAATTTGAGACCACGAATCTCCTCCGCTCTCAAACTTGGTCCATCCAAGCCAAAGCGTATGAGTCGCACGTGGCTCAGGATCACCCTCTGATACGGCGGCTGCTTCGACATTCGTCAGATTTTGAGCCGCCTCCAAATTATTATATAAAGTTGCGGCGATGCCTGCGACTGGTAGTCGCCAGTTGCCACTGACCATTAACCCGGTTAAACGATTTGGACCCACCGACGCCGGTGTTTGCGCTAGAGCTGATCCGTTATCACTTTGAATTTGGGACATAAATAACATCCCCAGGATAATTAAAACCGCACGGTATTGGCATTTATCCTTTTTCTTTTTCTTCATTTTTATCCCCCTTTTCATTTATCGCATAGTCAAAATCAATCCAGTTATTAAGCTTCAATGGGGCATTACCCCATCTCTCTATTGTAGCATACTTTTCCCAAAAAGTCAATGGTTAAATGCTTAGTTTTGAGATATGATATGGCAGGGGCAGGAATTTGCAATTTTCGGTTTTAGTTTTTTACGGAGATTTGATCTTGTTTTCGATATATTCATTTGCGTATACTCCGAGCTCTGCCATCTGCTTGTGTGTGGACGGATCCTTGGCATTAATTCGCTCAATAATCTTAGAAATGTAATCTTGCTCCGCGATAATTCCAAGGCTCTCCCTAAAATTAAAATCATAAATAAATGCCAAAATACAGACAAGGAAATCCATATTAGTTTTGCAATCGGCGAACTTGAGTGGCCTTTGGTTGTGGAAGGTTTGGTAGAATTCGGGACTAAGTATCTCCGCAGAAACATCGTCGGTCTCTAGGTGTACTAGATCCTCTAGCCGTTCAGTCAAGTTGGCCCTGAAAATGTCTAACTTGTCGGCATCACGGATTATTTGACAGAATAATTTTTCTTGTTCAGATAGTCCAGTATCGATCTGCAGTTTATTGTGGTTGGAAATTGCACATTCGATAATATGGTCGTACTGATTAGGTATGATAAAATTACGAATTTCATGATCCTGAAATAAAACTTCTACGCTCTTTTGGGCATGATTGACGCTTTGGCGGTCTGAGAAAGTGTTATATACTTTCACTTGTTCAAAACGACCAATATCATGCAACCAACCAATTAACTCAGCGAGATTTTGGCATTCTTCGGATAGACCGATCAGCTGAGAGATCTTGCGGGAATTAGCCGCAACCTGTTCGATATGAGTAATTTTAAGGCGAACCCTCGGCACATTTGCATCATAGCGATCGGTGTATTTATAAAAATATCTTTTTGCTTTATCTAAGTCAATCATTTCTCGTTGATCTTACCAGTTCCAAGCCAGGCTGCAAGTACTCCGGTTATAGGAATTAAAATTAATAATATCAGCGTTCGTATTCCGAAACCATAATACATTACTCTCGGAGCTGCGTCAAGACTGAAGCCCAATAAAAATTGCGTATTGAGTAGATCTTGATTCACTATATTGAATATGAAGACTATGAGTAAACCAACTCCAAAGGCTAGGACTGTCGCAAAAATCATACTGATAAAATAGTAGCAAACAAAAGACGCTCGAATTTGTTTCCAAGAAACGCCTTGCTTGCGATACTTAGCTATTTCGTTTGGATTTTGTTTTAGGCTACCTCGAAGTTTAAGAGCTAAGATAATCAGCGTGATAATCAAAATAATAGCGGTGATCATGCCGATAATATTTTCGAGACCACGGATTAAGTAGGTGATTTCCGGAGACATGCCGGCGACGATGTCGATGTAGTATTTACGTCCAGCTGCATCAAAATTTGGGAAGATCCCATGTCCGTGCCGGAAATAATAATAGGCATCCGCAGGATTTTTAAAACTGACCAAGAGACTATCGATGTCGCTATTCTTATTATTGCCGCTTTTTTGGTCGAGTACGATAGTCGGAGTATCGGGGAAACGAATTAGCTGGAGTAGGGGATTTAGCAAACTCACATTTGCTCGTTCGAGTGCGCTAAAAGATAGATTGTCGGTATGAAAATTGGTCGGAGCAAAACCGGCAATATAATATTTGACACCAAAATGATCAGTAAAAGTTTGACCGAGAAGTTCGGCGCGGTAAGTTCTATAGTCGGCGACTTTGTCTGTCGTATTGGTATATTTTGATGGGAAATTTGTATCAAGTAGCTGTTCGCCAAGATAAGTCGATATCAATACGGGTGTAGCATCTTCAGGCGCATTAGAAAGGTCCAGCTGGGATAGATCCCGGGATAGTAAATCTGTTGGGACTACGACGCTGCCATATTGACCATAAAATTCCGTATTACCAATGATTTTACCACCGTTTTGCTCGAGGTCTTGAATCATCTCTTCACGGTCCATGAGCACTGGCGCATCGTCAGGACCTATTTCGCGTTCCGTGCCAGTCGTAGCGAGTAAGATTACTCTGCCATCTGTCGCTTGTCCTGCGATTTCTGCATAAGTATCACTGAGCCCACGCAGCCACAAATTCGCTGCTATCAGTAGCCCGAAAACTAGGCCCAGTCCAAAAATTAATGCGATAGTGGATTTAAGTTTTGTGCGCATTAGACCGACACTCTGTTTGATAATTGTTGGTTTCGGAGCGGAACGCTGATTTTTTGGCATATCTATGCTAATTATACTACTAATGCTTAGGTATACAAGTGAAAGTCTACATAAAATGACCCTATCTTTCTATTATAGCACAAGTGTTCAAATAAGTCAATAGAAAAACCAAAAAATAGCCTAAAACGGACCGTCGTGCTATAATCATTTTATGACGTTTACGATGCGTTTTAAGAAGCGATTTTATTTTGTTGCGGCGCGATATTTCCGGTTTTTTGCAAATTTCGCTCTCAGGAGGTGGCATCCGCGAATTATTGCTGTGACTGGCTCTGCTGGTAAAACGACAATGCTTCACTTAGTTGAGTTTGAACTTGGTGAGCGTGCGCATTATTCGCACGATGCAAATTCGGCTTTTGGGATAGCATTTGATCTACTAGGTATGGACGGAGTGCGCGGCTCAAAGTTGCGTTGGTTGCAGTTGTTTTTGCTGGCGCCGATTCGAGCGCTATACTATCAGCACAAAGCGGAGTTTTATGTAGTAGAGATTGATGGAGAGCGCCCACATGAGACTGAGTTTTTGGCGACTTGGCTAAAACCTGAAGTGACATTGTGGGTATCGTTTGGCCTTAGTCACGCCGTCCAGTTTGAACAGGAAGTAAAGGATGGTAGGTTTGAGAGCCTCGATGCTGCGATCGCACATGAATTCGCTACGCTGCCAGAAAATACCACTAAATACGTGTATATTGATGCAGATTCGGATGCCATGAAGCATGCTGTCAAAAATATCAAGGCTAAAGTACGCAAATTCAGTGCCGAAAAGCTAAACCGTTACAATGTTTACCCGACACGGACGGATTTCGTTTTTGATACAGCTTCATTTCATTTTTCACAGCCGCAGCCGCGTGATCTAGCGGTCCAGCTTTTGATGCTTGAAGCGTTGACGGAATATCTAGGAGTCCCGCTAAAGACCGATTTTGGCGATATGGCGGTTCCACCGGGGCGCAGCTCATTCTTTAAGGGAAAAAAGGGCATCAATATCATTGATAGTAGTTATAACGCGCATTTAATTAGCGTACAGTCGATTCTAGAGATGACGGCAGCGATGAAGGCTGGACATAAGTGGCTCGTGATTGGCGACATTGTTGATCAAGGTCAAATCGAAGGCGAGGAGCATCGTAAGCTAGCTGATCTAATTGCGCATACAAAACCAGAGATGGTAGTCTTAGTCGGTCGGCGTACGAAGGAATATACTGCGCCCCGCCTGAAGGAGCTCGGTGTACCAGCTTGTACTACATTGGATCCTAAAAAAGCCCTCAAATACATCGAGGCTCATACTAATGGGGATGAGACGATCATTTTCAAGGGCAGTCAATATCTAGAGTGGATTATCGAGAAGTTACTAGCGGATCCGAAAGATGCCGAATTTTTACCTCGACGTGAGCCGGCGGCTGTCAAACGTCGCAAGAAGTGGGGATTAGATTGATGGCAAAACCAAAGTTATATATCATCCATGGTTGGACTTATACGACCGATCCTTGGGAAAAGACGCTCGCGAGCCTAAAAAAGCAGGGTTTGGAGGTAGAAATGTTACATGTTCCAGGATTAACGGCTCCATCCAAAAAGGTGTGGACGATTGGCGAATACGTCCGCTGGGCAGATCGTCATATCCCCGATGGTGCAGTAGCGCTAGGACACAGTAATGGCGGTCGGATTTTGTTGAATCTTTGCACAGAAAAGCCAAATAAATTAGCGCACCTGATTTTGCTGGATGCAGCCGGTGTCTACGAAGTGTCGAGCAAGCGCGACGTTACGCGTAGTATTTCCAAGAAATTAGGTTTTCTTAAAAAAGTCCCTGGCGCCGAGAAGGTTTGGCATAAGTTGACAGGTGCTAGCGATTATGCACGAGCGCCTAAAAATATGAAAGTGACGCTCAGTAATATGCTTGAAAGCGATAAGGAGCTAGATCTCACGCGCGTCAAGGTCCCAACGTCGATTCTTTGGGGAGAGGCCGATACGATTACGCCCGTCCACCAAGCCGAAAAAATGCACCAAAAAATTGCCCATAGCACCTTGGAAGTTTTTCCAGATTGGACACATGCACCGTATATTTCACATCCTTTGGAGTTAGCAAAAATGATTTTTAAAACTTATAAAACCCCTCCTAAAATTCAAGATCCAGCCGAAGTAACACAGGCAGCAAACATCTCGGCTTCAATGACACTGAAAAAAGCTCAGGGACCGGTAATTCCTAGTACAACTGAACGCTCGGCGACACTCGCCTTTAAGAAGAAAGCTAAAGGCCCCCAGGCGACTGACGCTGCCGGGCGGTCTGCCGCACTAGCATTGTCTGCGCGTCACAAGTCGTCCAAGGCAAATTCGCGTTCAGAGCAGGAGTCTCCTAGCCGAGTTAGGGTAGCCGAGTTAGCGGAGGTTGAATACGAAAAGCTTGATGCGGATGATTTTGCCGCTATGCCAGAACGTCCCCGCGAGATTATCTCAACTGCTTCGGTTCCCAAAAAGAAACATCGGCTCGGTGGCAAGAAAAAGCGTGTAGCACAGTCTAAATCTACCAAAAAAGCATCTAAATCGATCAAGAAGGTTACGA
>CARSRA010000012.1 GCA_949063825.1 uncultured Candidatus Saccharibacteria bacterium | reverse complement strand
GGTAGAGGAAGCCTCATCGTACCTTGATATCTGAGTTAAGCAACCAGGAAGCCCATCCCAACTTACATTAAAATAACCATCAAATAAGGCGTTCACCTATATGAATTAGGATAAACGCCTTATTTTGTATCAAACGTGATGTCTTTACTTGGTGATTCCGGCGGGAGTCGAACCCGCGATTTTCTGGATGAGAACCAGACGTCCTGGACCACTAGACGACGGAACCACTACGTATATTATAACACAGTGATTATCGATTGCAAAGGCTTTTAGGGCTGATTCTGACTAGAGTCGTCTGGATTTGGCACATTTGAATTATTGTCGCCACCTGGAGTAGTCGTAGAACCATCGCCATCACCAGAGCCATCGCTGCCGCCATTATTACCTGATCCGTCACCGGTATTATCTCCACCGGTATTACCCCCGGTATTCCCAGAATTTCCGTTACCATTTCCATTGCCGCTACCGTCACCGGTATTACCACTGGAACCTCCGGGCGTCGATGAATCAGGTGTTGTCGGCTGAGTATTAGAATTCTGCGATCCGTTAGAATTGGGTACACTCGGTCGCGAAACCCCAGAATCAACATTGTTACCGCCTTCGGTACCGCCACTCCAACGTGCTACCAGTGTTATATCCTCATCTATTGCCTGCGAGAAATCAAACTTTTCATCATCAAGATACCAACCATCAAAAGTATAACCATCGCGTACCGGATCAACCGGCGCCATCGTCGCAGTTCCTGCCTTGATGATCAAATCTTCAATCTCGGAACCACCGTTCGAATCGAAACTGATTGTCACTGTCTCAGTATCTTCATTAGCATCCCACTTTGCAACCAAGATCATATCCTCATTCACAGTGCTGTCTTTAAAATTAAATTTTCGTCCACGATATGACCATTCGCGAAAATCAAAACCATCTTTTTCTGGATCTTTCGGCTGGCTGATCCTCCCGCCACACACAACCTCAACGCTCTCAACTTTTGAACCACCATTCGATTCAAAATCAACCGTACACATATTACGATTGCTGCGATTAAAAGCCCATACCGCCACCCCCGCAATCAGACCAATAACTAAGATAACCAACAAAATAATCACAGGTTTTTTCTTTTTGGAAGTTGTTTTGGATTTCTGTTTAGCCGAAGCCGCCGCATCCTGGACTTTAGCGGTCTCGACTGTACGAGTCTCAGTCGACATCCCAGCCGTTTTCATCGTGCCATCGCTCACTCTACTCACATTCGCCCGATGCTGAGCATCATTACCGAGCTCCACGACACTGAGAATTCGACTGTTTTGCCTTGTCTTTGAGGAATTTTTAGCAGTACGCACTGCAGCGTTAGTGCGACCACTTGTAGTACTAGCTTTCCCGGATCTGCCTCTACTATTGCTCGTTGCTTGACGCGATGAATTCGGTTTAGCGTTATTAGATTTTGCACCAGTTTGCTTCGAGCCCGTTTTTTGAATCTTGACCGCAACAGATGAAGACCCCTTCGTATTGGCCGCGGGATTTTTCTTGTCCGTATTCTTGGTATTAACCTTAATCGCGGTAGGTTTTTCCTCCGCTTCCACTGTCGCCGCCTTAATCTGACTCGACACCTTCGCGACTTTCGCGCTGGCTACATTAACTTTATTATTTTCTTTGGTCATATATTTATATCCCCATTCAAACTCTCGTCGGCAATCGGGAGTCTGCTCGCAGTTTTTTGACTTAACCTTGCCTATTTGCTTATATTATACCACTCTGATAATATAATTAAAAGCATTAAAATTTTACTTTTTGCTGCTACCCCTGTATAATAAAATCATGAAAAAATTACCGATCGTAGCCCTGATTGGCCAAACTAACGCCGGCAAATCCAGCCTACTAAATCGCTTGGCGCATCGCAACATTGCAATCGTCGCTCGTGAAGCTGGTACAACGCGCGATAATGTCATGGCGCGCATTGATGAGCGTTTTTTGTTGATCGACACGGCCGGACTCAAAGACCCCGAAGATGACTTTGAAGCCAATATCCAAGATCAAATTAACGACGCTATCGACGCAGCTGATCTAATTTTACTCGCTCTCGACTCTTCAAAATATCCTGACAATCGCGACAAATCAATTGCTCGCGCTGCGCTAAAATCACAAAAACCCGTATTACTACTATTGAATAAATCTGACCTTGGCGAGTCTTTACCAGAAACAGAATTTTTAAACCTCGGGTTCAAGGCTCAACAGACTTTGCGCGTTTCGGCTACTACCGGCCAAGGCACTAAAGAATTGAAACAGCTCATTCTGCAATCACTATACGGAGATCGTTCCTCGCGCGCTAGCTTAGGGTCTTCGATAACCGACAGCAATGAGCGATCGGAGCAAGTAGACAGAGTAGGGGGGGATTCAAACAACGATCCAATATTAACCGCTCCGCTCAAACTTGCCCTAATCGGACGCCCAAATGTTGGTAAATCCAGTCTTTTCAATCGCCTAGGCGATAAACAGCAAGCACTCGTCAGCTCCCGCCAGGGGACTACGCGCGATATCAATCGTGTAGAAATCCGCTACCACAAACGCACAATCGAAATCCTTGATACTGCCGGTCTACGTCGCCCCGGGAAACGTGAAGTTGGTATCGAAAAATTCTCCGCCTTGCGTACATTAGCTGCAATTGAGGAATCCGACATCTGTGCACTCCTGATCGACGCCACCGAACCGCATGCCAAGCTTGATCAATCTCTTGCGGGGCAAATCGTCGATGCCGGCAAAGGCATCATAGTGGTATTGACCAAAGTCGACCTAATCGACGATCCGGATCCAATCATCGCCGAGCTTGAACGCGACTTCAATTTCTTGCCCTATGCACCCGTATTACTCACGTCTAGCGAAACAGGCGCTAATATTACTCAGCTTTTCCAATTAGCAACCGAAATCGACGCGACGCGACACCAAGAAATCAAAACTTCCGAGCTAAACAAGATCCTCAACGAAGCTATTCTCGAGCACACTCCTGCTGGGCTCAAAAATACCCGACCAAAACTCAAATACATGGTTCAAACTGATACTTGTCCACCATGGTTCGTGGTATATGGTCGCGATATTGCATTACTACACTGGTCCTACAAACGCTTTTTGGAACGCAAAATCCGCGAAAAATATCCTTTCGTTGGCACACCCATCTGCTTCTCTTTCCGTGAAGATAGCGCACAAAAATAACCCGCCGAAGCGGGTTATCTGCATGAATGACCTCCTTCCTATGATACCATGACTAATTAGACGTACTCTTTCTTTTTGATCTGAATGTGGTATCCAGCCTCAGGGTGCACCATCGTGCTCTCGACCACGCGAATTAATCTCGCATCTGCTCCGTCAATGTCCTGATATTCTTCGAGTCTGATCAGCCCTTTTTCATCAGGCATGCTGCTTGGCGGGCAAAAATTCACCACTGCAAAACTCACCTTGTCACGGAGCGCGGTTGGATATGCTATCCACATAGCCAAAGGTGCTTCAGGAAACAAGCAAATGTCCACGCCAACGCCATCGTGTCCAGGCTGTTTCGCATAGAGCGACAAGTTCAGCTGGCTCACGGTCAACTGAACGCGATACATCGCATGTGTAATCGTATCATCAAACAGACTACGCATATATTTATGTAGCCCCTGTGCCTTCAACGCGCTATTGAGTAAGACTTTCACACTATCCTGAGTCGCCGTCAAGCGAAAAGAGCAGTCGTGGATCATATCCATGTTCCTATGGCTGTATTTCAATTTCGCCAACTTCGACATTGCGTCATCTATCGGCGAAATCGGAGTTTCCAGCTCAAAAATCACTTCTTTCGGATCGGTCGTACTCCAGCTACTATATTTTGTACGCACCGCACTATCCGTGACCCCTCGCCGGGTCTGTTCGGCCAAAATGTCGCCCTTCATCCGCCCTACTATTTTTTCTGCCATTTTTTCACCCCCCTCCATAAGAAACAGGTCAATGCACAATGATTATCTTTTAGGAATAGTCAATCTTTAATGTGCATCACCCTATCCTTTCATTATATCATACATTTTTGCAAAAGTCAATATAGCTATGCTTTATACCGACCTCGATCTATCTTGTCACTACAAAATACACACATTTTATGTTATAATTTTAGAATGCAAGCTAATATTTGGGAAACTCTACCAGAAAATTTTACTATACTGGCGCCAATGGAAGGCGTTACGGATATAATTTTTCGTCAGGTGATCGCGCATGCAGGACACCCAAACCTCTTTTTTACTGAATTCACCAATGTCAGCAGCTTTGCCTCCGAAAAAGGTCGCAATAATGCTCTAGAACGATTAGAGATCGCCCCTAGTGATACGCCAATTATCGCGCAGATATGGGGGAAGAACCCGGAACATTTCCATATGTTAGCCGGCGAATTAGAACAACTGGGCTTTTCGGGGCTCGATATTAACATGGGATGTCCTGATCGTCATGTCAATGCTGCTGGCGGCGGCGCTGCAATGATCCGTACGCCAGAGCTCGCACTTGAATGCCTACGTCAAGCTAGGGAAGCGACTCGACTTCCGGTCTCTATAAAAACCCGACTCGGTTACACCTACATCGATGAATATCGCGAATGGCTACCGAAGATCCTCCATGAACATCCCGCTGCTTTGACCGTCCACCTCAGGACTCGCAAAGAAATGTCCAAAGTCCCCGCCCACTACGAGCTAATCCCGGAAATCGCCTCTCTCCGGGAAAAAATCTCACCCTCTACTAAGCTAGTCATCAATGGCGACATCAAGAACTTGCAAGACATTGCGGCTCTCCGCAGTCAATATTCGAACGCCAAGGTTGATGGCTGGATGATTGGTCGTGGGGTATTTGAGAATCCATACTGTTTTACATCCCACACCCCTACCCAAGCGCAACTATTCCAACTTCTACGTCTCCATCTTGATCTATTTGACCAAACTTCAAAAGCCACCCTTACAAAGTATGGTCATAGTCTTAGCTTTGAGCCGCTCAAACACTATTTCAAGATCTACGTCAACAATTACGACGGCGCCAAAGAACTCCGCGCCCAGCTCATGCAATGCCACAATACCGACGAGGCCCGCAACCTAATTTCTTAGAAAAAGCTAATCTTGTTAAGCGGATAAATTCGCATCAAAACTGGACCGATCACCCGACAAAACGGTATCGTACCTAGGCCTGAACGGGAATCTAGCGAATGTGCACCTTCACGATTATCGCCGGCCACAAATAACTCGCCACTTGGAACCACCATGTCAACTTCGCCCGAAGTATCGAGCTTAGGACCATTATTTTCATCTACACGAGTCGTGTCGTCGGGATGGAATCCGTCAGGATGCTCGTCATTATAAACTGTTACTACGCCATCTTTTACTACTACGCGCTCACCCGGAAATGCGATTACTCGCTTGATTAAGAATTGGTCCGAGTGTCCGACCAAAGCTTCACAAGTCAACGGTCCAGAAGCCGCTCCATTCGCAAACACGATCACATCGCCACGCTCTGGCACGTATTCTTTACCTAAAAAATGGTCCCACGACACACGTAAGCGATTTACAATCACCCGATCTTCGTTATGAAAAGTATTTTCCATACTCGAGCCCACTACATTATATGAGCGGAAAACATAAGCGTTCAGAATAATTGTCCCAACTACCACACAAACTATAAAAAAGACTAAGCTCAGAAAATCCTTAAGTAAAGGATGTCTAGTAAAGTAACTAACCTTAGTTTCCATTATTTCATTATAACACAGTATGCTATAATAGTGACATGGCTGACTATATTTTCATCCGCAAAAGTCGCAACGCGCTCAGCTCAGTGATGCATATTTTGCTTAATTTGGCTCTCGCGGTAGTTTCGATTAGCGCGACCGTCGTGACCGGCAATTGCTTGATCGGTTTAATTCTAATCGTTATCTCAAAATGGCGGATTTTTGCAGTCAATCATCGCTATTGGTTCCTGAATATTCGCTCGAGCTTGGTTGATTTTATTGTCGGAACGGGCTTCGTGCTTCTAGCTTATGCTGCTGGCAAGACTTTTCTACCAGTGCATTTTGTGCTGATGGGAGCTTATGCGGTTTGGCTAATTATCCTTAAACCCCGCTCTTCGACCAACGCGGCCATCATTCAAGCATTGACCGCGGTATTAGTCGGCAGCACAGCTGCTTCAGTTTTTGCTGCAATCACAAATGACAATATTATGTCGTTAATACTTGCAGCTAGTGGATTTATCATCGGCTATGCCGCGTCAAACCATGTACTTGTACAAGCTAGCGACACTAATCCTACGCTCATTTCACTAGCAGTTGGACTAATCTTCGCAGAAATCTCTTGGCTAAGCCACGTTTGGCTAATAATTTACACACTCGGCAGTAGCGGTATTTGCCTATCGCAGTTGGCTTTAATTCTGACTGTACTTGCATTTGCTTATTTTCAAGTTTATACCGACATGTCAAAGCATAAAGGTAAGCTCACACTCACCAATGTCGCCCTGCCGCTCGTTTTTTCAGCAATCATGATTTTAGTGCTAGTGATTGGTTTTAGTCAGCCACGCTTTAGTATCTAGTCTTTATTCTTTTTGATCGACTTCCGTACTGGACGTTCAGTCTTTTTATAAACGCGTTTTTTGCGGAAGCAGATTCCGTAATCACGCTGCGCTAACAATTTCCAACCATTTTTAGTAGCAAACCCAATCAGCTCTTTATGTTGGCAAGGATCAGCCTCTACTACGCAGAACTTCACTCCTAGCTCTGTACTACGGGATCGTAAATCTTCAAAAAACCGTCGATAGATCGAAAGTCCGTTCTCGCCAATAGAATAAAGTGCCTCTAGCGGCTCATGGCGCAGGGAATCCGGATTCACCCATTGCCAAGTTGGATCAACATAGGGCATGTTCGCCACAATCACTTCAAATTTACCGTGGATGCGCGGATTAATTGCCTCGAATAAATCTGATTTTACGAGACTCAGTCGCCCTTCATGCAAAATATTATTATGCTCAGCAACCATGAGCGCATCCGAACTTATGTCAGTCGCAAGAACCTCAGATTGCGGAAATTCCAGCGCCAAAGTCACCGCAATACAGCCACAGCCGGTGCCGATTTCTAGAAACCGCGTACGAGGCGGCAGATCTAGTTCCTTAATGAGGTCAATCAGCGTCTCTGTCTCTGGACGAGGAATTAATACTCCTGGTCGCACCTGAAATTTGCGCCCATAAAACTCGCGATAGCGCAGTAAATAAGCCAGCGGCACTCCTGAGGCGCGTTTTTTGAGCATCTCATCGGCTTGCCGCTTCGTACTTGTTGTAATTTTTACAACATTATTCGATACTAACCAACTCCGATCCGCCCCCTCAGGGGCAAAATTATTGAGCGCAATCAAATCCGCATCTAGCGAATCAACCCACCCCTTTGCTTCACGGAGCCAAGTACCAACATCCATACTTCCATTATATCACACATTCGTGTAAAAGTCAATAAAATGCCTCAGCTCAGAAACTATCCTTTGGGTCAAAGAAATCCCCGCCGAAGCGGGGTTGGGAGGAGGAAACGTGTGTTAACTTTGCTATCAATATTTTATTTCTTCTGCAATCCAAAACGGCGACATCAATACGCAAATCAAGCTAAAAAATAACGTGCCCGCGATGTAAAACATTACCGTTGAAAGAAACTGTGCGAGATTAATCCAGCAATCCTTAGTTTTTAATGTTTTGATACCTTTGTCCCAAATGGCTAAAATTAAACCAGCCACTGTGAAGAATGCAACTACACTACCAATGATACCTGCGATTATCGCGATAATCATGATATACCCCCTTTATCAACTACTCCTCCCGTGACTATTATACTCTACTGGGGCAATTCGCGCTCAGCTTTCGCTAGCTCATCAATCAAATCTTCGATATCGCCGTCCATTGCCGCCGAAACGTTTGAACGTGAATAGTGCACGCGATGATCGGTAATGCGGTCCTGCGGGAAATTATAAGTGCGAATTTTTTCACTGCGATCGCCCGATCCAATCAGCGACTTGCGCGCATCACTAGCGTTTTTTTGATCTTCGAGTTTCTTTTTTTCCATCAAGCGCGTGCGCAGCACCGTCATCGCTTTGACCCGATTTTGCTGTTGTGAGCGCTCATCCTGCATCGCAACTACAATACCCGTCGGTAGATGCGTGATGCGTACGGCGGAATCAGTCGTATTTACACCTTGACCACCATGACCACCAGAACGATAGATGTCGATCCTTAGATCATCTGGCTTAATTTCAATATCACTCTCTTGAGCCTCCGGCAAAACTGCCACTGTAGCCGTTGAAGTATGGATCCGCCCTTGGCTCTCCGTCACTGGTACCCGCTGTACGCGATGCACTCCACCCTCGAATTTCAACTGTCCATAAGGCCGCTCGCCTGTGATCCTCAGTACGACTTCTTTCATGCCGCCAGTCTCATTCTCATTTTGGCTCATAAGCTCGACTTTGAGACCGTGACGCTCCGCATAACGCACATACATACGATAAAGCTCAGCTGCAAATAGCGAGGCTTCATCTCCGCCAGCACCCGCACGGATCTCCATAATGGTCGGGCGATCATCATTTGGGTCGCGAGGCAATAATAGCTCTTCGAGCGCTGCAGTTTTCTTTGCGAGCTCAGTCGTCGCTTCATCAATATCATTCTTAGCTAGCTCTCCTAGGTCGGGGTCATTTATGAGTGCGCGTGCTTCACGGAGATTCTGCTCAAGCTGCTCGATCTCATCACCAAGCGCTAAGATCTTTTCAACCTCGGCCAGTCGCCTTGATTGATCGGCAAAATTCGGCTTTGCGTAAGCCTCTGGCTCAGCCAAAAATTGCTCAATCTCGTTTTTCTCATCCTTATATTTTGCTAGGTCCATGGTGCAATATAATTTATTATTTTGTCTAGTTTTATGCGCTATTTCATGCTATTATAGCATACATAGGGCCGGAAAGATAGTTCTGTAATCTCTATTTTTCCTCCGCCCTATTAGACATTCAAATGGCTCCTTAGCTCAGTTGGCTAGAGCGCACGATTCACATTCGTGAGGTCACAAGTTCGAGCCTTGTAGGAGCCACCATATATCGATTTTTAAATTTTAGAAGTTAGCATCCGGGCACATCTAAGATGGTTATGTTATAATTATCTGTATGAAGACTAATTTCGCTCGCAAATCCCGCCCGCAGCCTCAGCAGAGCAGAAACTTACATAACAAAACTAGGTGTACTCGGGTTGTTTTTTATCATATTGCACTAGTCGTTTTTCTCGGTATACTTACCCTATCTTCAATAATTACCCCCCCCCCAGGTGGGTGCAACGCCGGATAATTCTACCCTAAATTTCTTTTACCGAAACGGCATTTATTATTATGATCCGTCTTCCACTCAATGCGATCCAGCCCCCGCTACTAGTGGCGGTGATCTAGTGTCCGGTTCGGGATCAGGCCTGAGCAACCAACAAGAACAGTTCGTCAGTGACCATGTCAGTATCGCACAGAGACTCAGTGTAGAATATGGTATCCCTTGGGAAACCGTGATAGCACAGGGTATTCTTGAAAGTGGAGCCGGAACATCTCGCTTGGCTAGAGAGAAACATAATTATTTCGGTATCGGTGCATACGATCATTGCCCATTTGAATGTGCGCTGTCTTACGCCAGCGAGCTAGAAGGATGGCAAGGGTATTATGAAAACATTCGCAAGACAAGCACCTATCGTAATCACGGCGTCTTCCAAGGTAATACCATTACTGATCCGTTCGCTTATCTTGTAGCTATTAAAGCCGCTGGCTATGCGACCGACCCAAACTATATAGAAAAAGTTTCTAGAATTATTCTTATGATCCAAGATCTAGCCGTCCAAAATGAATGGCTAAGCTCAGAGGAGCTCGCTCAGCAATATCCTGAAATGATAGCAAATGCTACAGCCAATGCAAGCGGCTCTAATGCAGTAGCGGTAGATCTTACAAGCGAAGTCGGAGCGTGCATATATCCATCAATCGACGGTCTCTCCGACTACGACGGATCGGGTTTTCCATATTACAATCAGTTTGATTCTCAATGGGCAAGCATCCCTTGGGGTGGCGGTACCGGCGCCTGCGGAAACGGTTTCCATGTTAACACCATCGGGGCATCTGGGTGTGGACCATCATCATTCGCCATGATGGCAACTGCACTTACCGGAAAGAAAATCACTCCCGATATGACGGCGAAAATCGCCGGCGAGCAAGGATGCCATGTGACTAGTGGTAGCGATTGGAAAATCACCCAAGTCTTAGCCAAAGAATACGGGCTACAATACAAAGATCTTGCAGCTTCAGGTAGTGGAGACGCAATTCAGAAAATCACCACAGCCCTAAAAGACGGCTGGATGATCCATACCAGCGGCAAAGGCTCAAGCCCATTTACGTCCGGCGGACATTATATCGGCATCCGTGGGATCACAGAAGATGGCAAATGGCTGATCGCCGATTCTAACGGTACTAAGGGGAGAGAAAACACCCTCAGTAAAGCCTTCGATCCCGCAGCAGTCGTCAATGCAGGCATGAATGTTGGCAATATTAAAGCAATCAAAAAATAATTATGGAAATTGATTTAATAAAACCCCAGACTCAAGCTAAGCTGAAAAAGCCGGTTCTAATTGGCGCAGGAGTGTTGATAATATTAGGAATAAGTTGGATAACAATCAACGCAGTCGCTACGCCAGACTTGTCCGCCAACGAATTCTATGATCGTACCTCCGGAACGGTCGTAGATACTTATACCGGAGCTTCGTCCAATGGCGACAGTACTAATGTAATATATGGCCTATCCTCGATCGAAGAAAACCTACCAAATTCAATTTATAATGAAACGGAAAATCTAGTCAGACGTTTTACTACCTATGCCTACCCAGACGCGCAATTTAGTTACGAGAAAGATAGTCTAGGGAAAGACGCGGAAGATAATTACTCCTTCAGGATCTCTTCTAAAAAATACGCGCTAACAATTCGTTTTTCTAAAACCGATAACGAACAAAGTAGTCTATTATGGCTTGAGGTATTAAGCGATAATTCAATAATTTATAATTACAGCAAATAATTTATTTTACTCGCCGATAATTCGGCTCAAAAAGATAGTTGTCGCCTAGTTCATACTCATAATCATCTAGATTGTAGCCTTGCTTTTTGAGATAATCACGCGCCTTTCCGATGTCGTTGTCTGACTGATAAATATCTAGGCATGGGATCACACCGCAATCATTACTTGAAGCCATAATTTGAAGAACCGCAGAATTCGGATCAGTCGAAACGATAAACCCGTGCTGGTCTTTAAAGAATTCACCGGTATTCTCGTTTACTGGTAAGATACTTAGGATTCCGATCTTCTTGTCGGTCTTTACAATAAAATCCGCCAGTTCTGAATCGCCAATAGTTGGCGCAATTAACTGTAATAATCCATATGTATCACCATCATGTAAATATGATCCGTATCCGCCATCCTCATCTTCAAGTGCCGCGCGCAGCAAAGTAACCTGATTCGCCAGGAGATCAATTGTTGTAGTTTGTGCCTGATAGCCCGGGCTAGATATTTCTACTTCGACATTGTCCTTTGGAAAAAATTTGTGCTGGCCATTGGTGTATGCTTTGCCATTGATTTTTACCGTCGCCGTGCTTGGCGCGACCAAAATACTCAGCTCAGCTGATTTCAATAAGTTATATGCCACAGTTCCAATTATGGCTAAGATCGCCACAATAGCCACAAGTATTGCAACTGTCTTATAACTTATCTTCGAATTATTCATTAGTATAATTATAATAAAACTTATTTAAAAAGTCCAAAAAATTTTCAAAATTAGTGCTATAATACAACATAGAAAGTCAACAAAATCGAGTTATAAGCAAATAATTCATTAGTCACGAAAAGTCGTTGACATTAACATAGAAATATGCTATCATAATAGTAGAATTATAATATCAATTTATGACCGGGTCGGGGAATGAAAGGAATCTGATGGACCAAAACGCCAGTATCATCGAAAATGCAATTACCGGAAGTCTCAATATTATTGAGCAAGAGCGTGAGCGGGAAATCATTTCGCGACGCTTTGGTCTGAATGGTCAAAAAGAAACTCTCGAACAAATCGGCGAACTACTAAATATCACACGCGAGCGAGTCCGCCAGCTCGAAAAAGCCATCTTAGTACGTCTTAGGATCGGTGCTGATGAAGGGCATATCGCCGAGCTTCCAGCCGCTGAAAAACTGATGATTCGCAATCTCACCGAGTTAGGTCGCGTCGCGCGCACACCAGATCTCGGTGAGCGTATTTTTGGTCACGAGCCTTCAGCAATCGAAAAAGCTCAGCTAGTATTCATTGGTTCAATCTCCAAAAACCTTACTGAAATCAGCGAAAATGATAACTATTATTCCGCGATTGGTATTGCAACTTACGGCGACGCCAAAGCTATCACTGCTCGCGTTGATGAGATCGTCAAATTAGTCAAAAAACACGGCGAGCCAATGACAATTGATCAGCTCGATGCCGAGCTCGATTACGAGCATCCAGATATCATTCGAGCGGTCGCTTCAGTTTCAAAGCAGCTTGCTAGCCTCAATGGTTTTTGGGGTCTCACTAAATGGCCGACCGTCAACCCACGTAATATTCGCGATAAGATTTTTGTTGTGCTAGAAAATCATAAAGAACCAATGCATTTTTCTGATATCGCCAAAGCGATTTCAGCTTCAAATTTCCGCCGCAAAAATGTCACTACGCAGGCGATTCATAATGAATTGATCAAGGACAAGCGGTTCATCTTGATCGGTCGAGGCATCTATGCACTCGATACTTGGGGCTACGCTAAGGGTACTGTAGCCGAAATCATCACTCAAATCCTCACCAAGGCCAATGGACCGCTCTCACGCGAAGAGATCGTCAAGCAGGTCTTACATTCACGCAAAGTCAAAGAAACAACCGTCCTACTCAATCTCCAAAATAAAGATTTATTTGACAAAGTTGGTAAAGACGAATATCAATTAGCAAAGAAGAAATAATTTAAATAGTGGGTGGTGATGTTTGCGCAGATTATTAATTTTATCCTACAGCCTTGGGTTTGGATCCCGATCGTGGCTATTCTCGGGTTTTTGACTTACCGAAATTACCGTAAGCTAAATCGCCTGAAGGTCCTCAATGTCGACTCAGTGCTATTGATGCTCGAAATTCCACGCACTAACGACAAGCAGGAGCTTGCCGCCGAACAATTATTTGCTAGTCTGCATGGTATCCTGCGAGACAAAGAAGAGTTAAAAAATTCTGGCGGCGTCCAAGAACATCTCAGTTTCGAGATCGTCTCGACTGGCGGCCAGATCCGTTTCTACGTTTGGATACCTAAAATTCTTCAAAGCTTTGTTGAAGGGCAAATTTACGCACAATACCCGAGCGTCCAAATCTATCGCATGAATGATGACTACGTCGACTCACGCGAAAAATACCCAGTGCAATATACTGCCGATCTCACTTTGACTGAGAATAGTGCATTACCGATCAAGACTTTTGATAATTTCGAAGTTGACCCACTGGCCGGTATTACTGGTACGCTTGCAAAGCTAAGTCCGGATAACTCCGAAGAACTTTGGATCCAAATCCTCACCCGGCCAATCGCCGATGATTGGCACAAACAAACCGATGATTGGATCAGCCGAGTCAAATCCGGCCGCAAACTTGGTGCTTTCCGTATTGATTGGGTTTGGATTATCCAAGCACTAGGAGCATTCCTTAAACCGCCTGAAGGTGGCGAAGAGAGCGCTAAACCCGAACTTTCCGAACGCGACAAAACTCGCATCGCCAAAGCCGAAGAAAAAGCTACTAAGCTAGGCTACGAAGTGAAAATCCGTTTAGCCTATCTTGGGCAGGACCAAGTTAATGCTCGTCTAAATATGCAGGCGCTGGTTGGTACTTTCAAGCAGTATAACTCTACCAACTTAAATGGATTCAAACTTACCGGCGGAAGCTTCGAAGATTCAGAGATGGATACCTATAAAATGCGTCAATTCGCCGATCACGGCTTTATCCTCAACATCTCCGAGCTAGCTTCAGTTTATCATTTGCCACACACTTCAGTCGAAACACCAAATATCGTTTGGGCGACTTCAAAAACCGCCGAACCGCCCGCACAACTGCCGCTCATCACTGGCGATCCTGCGCACGACGAAAATATCTCCGCCTTCGGGCTAACTAATTTTCGTGGCATTAACCATCAATTTGGAATGCTACGCCGCGATCGTTCACGCCACGTCTATATTATTGGTCAAACTGGCGCTGGTAAATCTGGCATGCTTGAACTCTTTGCTCTTTCGGATGTTTTTTATAATCAAGGCTATTGTATCGTCGACCCACATGGTGATTTTGCAATCAATAACCTTCGTTTTGTGCCTGAATACCGGATCAAGGATGTGGTTTACTTTAATCCAGCCGATACGGCTTTCCCAGTTGCGTTTAATCCACTCGAAGTAACTGACCCAGCTAAAAAACCTAATATCAGCTCCGAAGTAATCGGCGTATTAAAGCGCATGTTCGGTGATTCTTGGGGCCCGCGACTCGAGCACGTCCTACGTTATACATTGCTCGCCTTACTAGATCGTCCAGAAACGACCCTGCTTGATATTTCACGCTTATTGACTGATAAGGATTTTCGCAAAGAAACGCTCGATTATTGTACAGATGTAACGGTCTTACAATTTTGGAAACATGAATTCGGGCAGTGGAGCGAAAAACAAGTCAACGAAGCAATCGCTCCAGTCTTGAACAAGGTCGGCGCTTTTACCGCAAACCCGATTATCCGTAATATCGTAGGGCAAGCTAAGAGTAGTTTCGACATTCGTAAAATCATGGATGAAGGGAAAATCCTAGTTGTTAACCTTAGCAAGGGTCTAATCGGCGAAGATAATGCCGGGATTCTCGGCGCATTTATCGTTACCAAAGTCCAGCTAGCCGCTATGAGCCGTTCTGATATCGCTGACGTAGCGGATCGACGTCCATTCTATCTTTATGTAGATGAGTTCCAAAACTTCGCGACCGATAGTTTCGCCGTTATTCTGTCGGAAGCGCGTAAATATGGCCTCAACTTAACCGTAGCAAACCAGTACACCGCTCAAATGACCGATTCGGTACGTGATGCCGTATTCGGAAACGTCGGTACTACCATCTCTTTCCGTGTCTCAGCAGACGATGCCCCGATTCTATCTAAACAATTTGAACCCACCTTTGACGCCGCTGATCTGATCCAAATGAATAACCGTAACTTCGTGATTTCAATGATCATCAATGGCGAGAAAGTCCCAGCATTCTCCGCCACGACACTCAGCCTACCAACCACGCCCAAGGATAATTTCGAGCAAATTATCCAAAGCTCGCGTGAGCTCTACGCCCGGCCGCGCGCCGAAGTCGAATCTATCATCCGCGAGACCATCGAACAATCCGAAAAATACAAAAAGGACCTTTCTGATAGCGGGCGTGCGGCCGGCGAGCAGGGTTCGGGTATGAATAAGATAGGGAATCAGCCTGGCGGATATGCAAATTCTCCCCGTCCCAATCGCCCTGATTTCGCTTTCGTACCAAATACTGCCAGGGAACATCAACCTAAGCCTGCTAGTCCCGCCGGAGATTTCCGCAAGCTCAAGCTTTCGCCAAATGCCGCCGAGAATAAAGAAAATCGTCCTGGATTAAAAGATCTAAGTAGCCTAGTGGCCGCTAAAATTCAACAGGGAGCTACTAACAATAACAATACTAGCATCGCGAGCCCCCCAACAAACACTCAAATGGATACTAACACCATAGCCCCCTCTAGCTCACCAACACCAACAATCACCACCCCCGATCAATCCGATGTGAACCCCCAAGGTAACAATCAAAATCCAAAACAAAAGCGCTTCAAACCTAGAAAAAATCGCTATAAAAAGCGCTAACACTTGAAAATTATACTAAATCGCCAAAACGCTATTGACTTTTTTAGCAATCTGTGCTACAATGAAAGCATAACACGATTACAGTGAAGTAATCGAGAACATTAACAAAAAGGAAAGGAGGAAAAATTATGAAGAATAAATTTCATATTTTTCCAGTAATGCTACTCATTGTTTTAGCTCTCGTAATGGGGGCTACACCGGTGCAGGCCGCTGCAAAGAGCACTGTCATGAAAAAGGCGGACGCGGCAACAAAGGACGTTACCAACACAGCCAATTATTACGGCTGGGAAGTGATGACGGCAAAAGTTACCAAAAAGACTAGCAACTCTGTTACAAAAAAGCTCCGGATTGAGAAATCCGGCAGCAAGACATATTTTGCGTATACCCAAGTAACAAAGAAGTCAGGCAAGAAATATTCGACTACCTTTAAGCTGGGTAAAGTGAGATACCTTACTTCAGAAGTGAAATCTGGTTTAAGAAGTTACTCTGACAGTAAAGCTGTCAAGAGTTTCCTAAAGAACCGCGCAGACAAGAAGACTAGCAGCCTAGAAAAATATGCTAAGGCTCGCGGTTGGAAAACAGTCACCAAGGTAAAAAGTACCACGAAGAAAGCGACTGCGACAGTCAATTTTACGGGCGGTACGAAGACAACAAAGGCTACAATTACAGTGACCCGGAATAAAAAGGGTCCGAAGGTAGCCTATAAGTTATCCGGTAAAAAATCTTCTGAGAAGGCCATCAAAAACTGGCTGGAGCAGAACAAGAACAAAACCGGAGGTAGCAGTAGTGAACAGGTAGTCGTCACAGATGACGAGCTGAAAAAGCTTGCCAGCAGTAAAACTGCTGAGCTTGTTACGCTCGGCAAGAGGTATCACTGGAAGGTGACAACTATGTCGGGTGCTGGAACCGTTAACATTAAAACGCTCTTCAAGAACTCAAAGTACAACTTCACGGTCGTTGTAAAAGCGGCTGTGAAAAACGGCAAAGCAGCCGTCAGCTACGAGCTGATGGGTAGCGAGGTCGACAGGGCGTACATCGAGTCTTGGATTACCGAGTACGCGATAGCTGATGATCCTACAATTATCGTATCACAGGAGGAGTTGGTAAAATTTGCCGCAGCTGAAACGAGTGAGCTGATGGCTATGGCTACAGCAAAAAACTGGGAGGCTAAAATCACATCCGGCCAAGGAACCACAAAAGTTAGTTCACACTATGAGAATTCTAAATGGCAATTCGATGTGACAGTCGAAGCCATTGACGGAGGAAACGGTAAAGCAATAGCTGTGTATAGCCTGGAAGGAGACAAGGACACTAAGGAACGCATTATCTCATGGATCAACGAGTTCGCTATGGGTGGCGATGACTCAGAAGATCCGGACGATCCCGAAGAGCCAGAAGATCCCGGAGCACCAGAAGTAACGGAAAAATTCTTAATCGCCCTCGCATCATCCGAAGTGGCGTCACTCACTGAAACAGCCAACGAACTTGGCTGGACGGTTAGTGTCACTGATGGAGCTGGCACTAAAGAAATCAGCTTGATGTTCGAGAACTCTAAATGGAGTTTTCCGGCAAAGGTGGAGGCGATAAAGGAACAGAACGAGACTAAAGCCAAGTTATACATCAAGGGTAAGATAGTAACGAAAGAGTATTTCGTCCAATATCTTAAGAAATACCAGGTCAATGAAGAACCCGGCGAGCCAGACGACAAGCCCGATCAACCAGACAAACCCGATGACAATCCGGATCAACCGGACAAACCAACAACTCCATCGGACCCGGACCCGGACCAGCCTGATGATAAACCGGAGCCGACGGCTGAGGATCTGCAGAAAGCCGCAGAGAAAGCTTGGGGTGAGCTCCATGATCTTGCTACAAGCAAGAAATGGAACAGTTCGGCATCGGTCATCACAGATGATAAAACGTCGACCGTGAATGCGATCGTCGCAAAAGGCAATAAAAGTTTCGGTATCAAAGTCGAAGCACGAAATGTCGCGAAAGAGATCATGGTATTCTACTATGTGATCTCGAATAACATTGAAGCATTATCGACAGATTCTGAAATCATAGAGATGTTGACAGTAGAAGATAAGCCTATAACTCCGCCGGACCCGGACGAGCCAGGAAATGGCGACGGCTCCGGAGACGGAGACAATAACGGAGACAATAACGGCGGATCAGATAATGACAGTCCGAATGGACCTGTACAGAGACCCGATGACGAAGGTTTTCAGCCTTCTAAACCAAGACCGATCGATTAACAATTGAGTAGTCCATAAACCTTTAGTACATTACACAGCCCCTGCTTTGCAGGGGCTAACCCATTTTAATTAGTTATAGATTTGGCAAAATAGTCATGAGTAGAGTAAAATAGGGGTATGAATCAACTTGATCTTGCGCGCATAATTTTATTGCTGATTGGTAAGCCAGTCAGTAAAGTTAGGCTTGCGAGATTAATTTATTTTGCACATAAAGACCTTATCCGCAAAAAGCTGCTCACGTCAAACGATATCCTCTATATTCGCTCGCCGCTCGGGCCTATTCCCGACGGTTATACTACCCTCATAATGGAGAGCAGCGACATTATCGCTCAGAAAAATACTTCTTCGAATCTTTCTTATGCTGCCGAAGATTACACTGTCTCAGAACAAGCACTCGAGTCTGAAGCTACACTGCTCGAACAATACCGTGAGATGCTCGGCGTGATCGAAAAAACACTTAAAATCCTTCACCCTTATACAACCCCGGAGCTCATTCGTATTAGTCACAATGAACCCAGTTGGCTAGCGCATCGAAACGGTGAAATTTACCAAATTTCCCCGCAAGACCTAAAATTAGCCTTCCCCGAGCAAAGACCATTACACCTAAAGATTAATTTAATGCCCATAAACGACAAGGCAAAAGCCGAAGTCAACAAGATCGGTGCAATGCAGGCACATCTTTTGCGTGGTATGATCGCTGATATTGTCAAAGAAAGCACCGATTTAGAATACCCTGATGACTCAGATACTAACACTCCACCTTCAGCTAAAAAATCTAGCCAAAAAAATGCCAAAGTACCAAAGGCGAACCTCAAATGGTTGCAACTCCCCACTATTCGATTGAAAATTTCGCGCAAGAAGCCAACTGATAGTTACCGAACAAAACCAGAACAGAATCCCACTAGCCCTAAATCAGGGAACGACACTCCAGCCAATCCAAAAGAGCCTAAGATGAAACCGAAACAGGATTCCCAAGAATGAGTAATACGCTTGAGCGGTACGAGCTAGCCGAAGAGGACGTCGCAAAGTCACTTTGGCGTAGATATCGCCGTTCAGCTGAATATAAATCCGGACGTCGTTTTTCTATTAATTCAACTCATCCATTGGTCAGGGAAGCAGAGGAGAGAGGCCTCAGCGACGTCATCATGAGCTTTGTGCGCGAATTGGAACGCCCGATCGATATTCGTACTAACCTCTCTAATCGCCAAGAAAATGATTGGATCGAAGACTGGAAGCGGATGCATTCTCTATTATTCCAGCACGTCTATCGCGAAACAGGCAAGCTACGACCCAAAGGGCACGATGTGCGTTTCGGGGAGCCAGGGGATGAAGATTTACATCATATCCCGTCCGGCGGCCCCGAAGTTTATAATGAGCTTTATGCCCTCTCCCGCTACCTCAGAGACAGTCTACCCTACGTCCCAGTCGAAAATCTCGATGAAGTTTGCCGATTTTTGGCCCATTTCCACTACAACTTCATCCGTACCCACCCTTTTTTCGATGGCAACGGCCGAATTGCTCGGGTGGTCACCGATCAGCTATCAGTCGCGCTCGGCTTCATCCCGATCATTGCCGGCTTTCCACGTAATAATATCGAGAAAAAGCGCGTTTATCATGCCGCGATCAAAGCCGCTGCGTTTGATAGTTCTTGCTCGGATTTAACCGTATGGATCAAAATACAAATGCAAGACAAACTTGCTCAGATCGCTTAGTTAAGGATATATTTATTGCTAATAAAAAAGGTCTGACGGCGGGGAATTAGTAATTCCCTCTGAAGCCTAGTCATTCTATCCTGCTTGATATTCAGGATCTAATCGTTAAAATGTAAATCTAAAATACACGCCACTTCACCGGATACCGGCTTTTCAACTTTATAACCATCATCGAGCTCGATCACGAGAGCAGAGTAATCCTTACCAGCTTTATTTTTACGTGACTCAAGACGAACATCAGAAACACGGTTGATCAGACTACTCATAATAATTTTGCCCTATATTTTAATGATATTATACTCATCATATCTAGATATTTCCAATGTCGCACAATACATAGTGTGTAATGTCAAATTATTGTGGAAAAGCTTAAAATTACCTCTGTAAAAATAATGTTGTAATTTTTACAACAAGACATTGCCGGAGAGGGGGAGTTGACGAAGATCTGATAAATTTGTGGGGAGATCAAAACGGTCAATTGTATAATATTCGGCTATGTCATTGCAAAAGAAATCAGACTTGCAATCGCGAAGAAACTCGAGTGGGGAATTATGGCGCTTAACGGGACGAATTAAACGTTGCGAACAAAAATAACGCTTCTTGCCAGGGAATAACAACATATCCTTAGTAATATATTTTCTAATATACTTAGAAACAGCTTCACGATTATCGATCTTAACAGCAGTGCTAAATCCGAAATGCCAGTTTGGCAAATTATAAACACGACGACCATTCTGACAGTGCTTACTGTCCTTTAATCTACCGTTATAGCCACTTAGAAGCGCATGGAAGTGAATAGCGCCCGATTTATGAAGTTCAGGTACAACAATATATTCAAGGCACTTAGAACCACGATTTTTAATGTTATGAAGCCAAGTAGTCATATAGCGCCGACAAAAGAGGATACTTTTAGAATTGTATCGCTTTGGATCAAAAGTAAAGGTACAAAATAATTCAAAATTATTGCAAATACATAAATCTTCAAGAGCCGTACGAGTTCGGCGAATTGATGAATCAGAAGATTCAGGGTTTTTACGACGCTTACGTTTATAGCCGTTAAAAACACGAATTGGCTCATGATAGATAGAAATCTTAATCATATTCGGATACTCCTTAATGGTATTAAAAATTAGAGAACCCTCCATACTGTACACCTCCAAATTGATACACAATTTGTACTATATAATCAAGTAGAATAGTACAAATTGTGTTTGCGCCGAATCGGTGGCTAGCGCCATAGGACCCGATCCGGCACCTTAATAATTAATCAAGAATGATCTTCGCCGTGTTATAGCGAATTTTAGACAACCCATGCGAAAAAATTCGCGTAGGCACACCACTCCAACGACCCATCTCATCACACATGATGTCATCGCCAGGAATGAAGTCATTGAGAAGTCGACCAGTAAAAGACTTACGGCAACTCACCATAAATAGACACTGTTCACGCAAAGTCTTATCGAGACGACCATACACCTGAGCAGTGGACAAAACAAAAGTATTACGTTTGCGCAACTGAGAAAAGCAACCCACAAGATCTTTCATAATAAGTTTGCCTTCTCGATCAGAAAAATCACGAGGAAAATAGCTTTGGATCTCATCAATTAAAATTATCCTAAACTCATATGGGTTCTGATCCCGAGAAGTGAATTTTTTAAAGACCTCAAGCATAGTCCGCCGAGTTACTGGATTGCCATAGCCAAGATTACTATAAATCTTCCAAGTCACTGCATGGAATTTACCATCTTTACCCCTAACACGACGATATTTACGTTGCAAAAAATTGGAATACCAAAGAGCAGAAGCAGTTTTACCTGCACCTTGCTTACCACAAAACATATAATGACCAAAGGGAATCTCACCCGAGGGACGTTTACCACCACTCCACCGAGTTTTGAATAGACGGGGGAGTGGGGCATTTTGCTTTTTTCTCGACCGGTCAATAGGGTCGAGACTGATTACTGATTCTTGTTTTCTAGACATTTTGCTATCCTCTCGAGAGAGGTAGCGATAGAATCTAGCGAGTCCTCAATTGGACGCTTAAAATCAACACCGAGTTTTACACCCATAGACACCTTTAATTATGATGTAGCAGTAACAACGCCATTAGTAAGTTCAAATATCTTCTGAGCAACCAAGAAACTAAGAATTGCCGCAGTCGATGTACCAATAGCACTAAATACCGCTAGGGCATTGAACGGCAGACAAGCCGACATAATCCCTAATACCTCTCCAATTATATTATCAAATAATACTGTTGTCAATAAATTAATTATTGTGGTAATGGCAACAAAGAAAGTTGTAGCCATAGCAATAGTAAGAGCTAGCTTAATACCAAATTTAATCATCTCACCCATATACTTACCTACCTTTACTTAAACCAGGAACCATAAAATTACCACTAAGACCATCACCACCGCCAAGCCAACGTACAACAAATCCAAATAGAATAACCATTGAAGCTAAGCTAAACACAGGAGTTAAGGTGGCACGAATCGACTGAGGCCACCACGAACAATACTGAGTATCTTCCGAATGAAGCCACGCAGAAATCGTCGGAATCGACGTACAGCCACCCGGGTTAAATATCTCCCAAATGCCAGCAAATGGGTTAAGAATAGATATATTAAAAATGCCAGCAAGGGAATTACCATCATTTTTAGCAGATTCTTCACGTTCACTCTCCTCTTGTTTTTCCTGATCATAACGGTCCTGTTCTGCCTGATTACCTTGCTGGATCTCATCTTTAATCTGAGATTGAGCGTCAGACACACCTAAATAAGATATGGTTTCTAAAAAACTAACAGACCAATGAGTATCTCCAAAAGGACCATTAAAATGAAGGCTATTAATATCCTCAGTGACGTATAGGGTGGTAGACACAAAAGTATCAACAGTAGTCAACTCATGAAGAGGATTGTCAGCATCCGGAAAGGTAGGAGAGGAAGAGTAATATTCTTTAAGCGACAAGAAGGACTGATCGATAGAAGAAACACCATTAGAATAAGTCAAGGCAGGCATTTCTGGAAACACAAGAGGAGGATCGTTTTTAACTCCACCAAAAATAGCATACAAAGTTATGATACTATTTTTAGGTATAGTGGAATCAAAATATAAATCGCCAGAGCCTAAAAGCTGAACACGGGGCTCGCCAACAGGAAGCATGGAACAAAACCATTTTTCATTAAGATGTTCACCCGGGTGCTGATACAAATTCTGATAATTACAGGTGATACCATTGATACGAACACGTCCATTGACTGAGGGGTCGTAGTCGATAGCACTAACAGATGATGTAAATAACCCAAATGAGCCAAGCAGAGATAGCAAAACCGCAAATAATGCCGTTAACAAAAGTCTGCTGGAATGGTAATTTTTGCATAGAAATCCTTTCATAAATAAACCCTTCTAATCATCTTATAAATCATACTGAAAGTAGCTAAGACGATTAATACGCTAGAAATAGTGCAACCCGTCAGAAAAGTAGAAGGGATCTGAGGGGTGGAGACACAAACAGAATTGGGCGGAATGCTGGAACCTGTAGATGTGGAAGACTTTTGCCAAGATAAACCATTTAAAATAAATGTATCTCGACGACTTCCCTGATAGGCATAAAGGCTTGTATCGCTTTGACGAATAACACATGAATAACCCTCAGGAATTGAAAACCATGTCATTTACCATCTCTCCCAAAAGCAAAGAGGGAAACAAGCCAACCAACACCGAGCATTACAGCAAATGGTCCTAAAAAGTAAGCCATAACATCGATAGTCGCTTGAATTAATTCTTCCATTATTTACTCCTTAAAAATTAATCCCCTGTTCTGTTGCCAAGTAGGGGGAACTCCGGAGATCCGATGGCGGAACGCTTCACGAGCGTCCGCCTCGGACTAGATACCACGGAAAAGACCGATAGCCCAACGGACAACGTAGAATAGGAAACCACAAAGAACTGCTACGCCGACAATAGGCAAAGCACTCTGGATAACCGATTCAAACGCACCGAGATTGAGTGCAGTTGTTAAACCTGACCAATCCATACCAGTAGAACCCTCCACAGCTAAAATAGATAGATCCATTTTATTACCTTATTAAATTGATATTAAAAGTGGCGTAACCAGCGGGGAATTAGTAATTCCCCATAAGGAGGACTGTTTAACTCTTCCCTGACTGAAGAGTACCACAATAGATATAATTATTGTTGAGGATTAAGTTGCTTACTTAGAATATATTCAGTATCACCAAAAGCAGGTTTCATGAATTTATAACCATCAGTGAATTCAACAACGAGCATTTTGTAGGGAGAACCTGACTTAGAATTACGAACCTCAAGATAAACATCTTGAACATTATCAAATAAACTTTCGCGGATAGGCATATTTTTTCCTTTCATTTACTTATATTTATACCTGAAAAGCATTATAGCACAATGTCGCACAATACATATTTTACGACGCTATATCTGTTGGAGCAACCCCTCGCCGCCTACTCAGCCAACTCCGCAATCCAGCTGCCGCGCGGCCCGTCTACGGATTTTTATTTTTTACCAAATTCCCATCCAATCCGGCAAAAAACCTTTTAATTATTTAATAACCATCATCAATTAAGCCACTTGTGACGCACTCGTCCACACAATCATTTTTCATAGTTCTATTTTCACCGAACAAAACCCGAACTAGAACTCTCTTTTTAGGCCTTCGAATTAGTGATTGTAAGTATGCTCTATGCATTATAATTGCCGGTAACGAAATATACCTCCTACGCATATGCGCTGGGCTTCCTGGTTGCTTAACTCAGATATCAAGG
>CARSRA010000011.1 GCA_949063825.1 uncultured Candidatus Saccharibacteria bacterium | reverse complement strand
TAGTTTGATCCGATCATTTACTTGTAGGTCAGCTTTCTTGCGTGCGCTCTGCACTGATCGGATTAGCTCCCTAGTCCAACCTTCGCGCGCTAGCTCTTCGGTAATCTCCTTATCTAGCCAAGTCTCTTTCCCGTTTTCAACCTGCTTGACGTTCACTTCTTCGCGGATGATTTCCTCACCCCATTCTGGTAATTTTTCACCCTGATACACAAATTTATTCAGTGGCTGGCGCACCTTAATCTGATCCTCGGTATCTGATCTTTGCATCCGCAGCGCCAAGCCTTCGTTGATCACCTCGCGAACGCGCGCCATCTGGCCTAAGACTGCCTGGTCAATCTCCTTTTGCTTTGGCCAATCCTGAAGGTGGACCGACTGTTTCGCGTCCCCATCTCCGACTAGATTCTGCCATAATTCTTCAGCTAAGAAAGGTGTAAATGGCGCCATAATCTGCGCAAGCTTTACCATAACATAATGCAAAGTACGATACGCTTCAACTTTATCGCCATCATCATCAGACTTCCAGAAACGCCGACGGCTCCTCCGAACAAACCAGTTACTCAAATCATCTACGAACGGCAAGATAGACGATAATGCTCCTGGTAGATTATAGTCGTCCATGTTTTTCGTCACATCATCTCTCAGCTCGTGTATACGCGAAATGATCCATTTATCGAGCGAATTTTGTACATCCTGGGGGTTGAGGCAACACGTCCCAGGGACAAATTCCCAGCCATCCACCGCCGCATAAGTTACGAAGAAATCATACACATTCCAGATCATCGCAAGTTTCCGGTTCACGTCGGAGACGTCCTTGTCAGTAAGCGCAAAATCTTCTCCAGACAATACTGGTGAGCTGAGCAATAAGAACCTCAACGCATCAGCTGAATATTGATCCATTAGCTCGTTTGGGTCAGTATAATTTCCGAGAGATTTGCTCATTTTCCGCCCGTCATTGCCAGCCAGCGTGCCGGTAGTAATCACATTCTTGAAGGCATTCTTTTCTTGCTTCCCTTGCGCCGCCTTACCAAATCCACCTACCTCGGCTAAAGCCGTATTTACGACGTGTACATAATAAAACCATGCGCGTACCTGACCTACATACTCAACAATGAAATCCGCTGGGTAATTACGCTCAAACTTCTCCTTATTCTCAAACGGATAATGCAACTGTGCAAACGGCATCGATCCAGATTCGAACCAACAGTCCAGGACTTTTTCGATTCGTTTAAAATGCTCGCCATCAATCTCAAACTCAATTTCATCTACCCATGGTCGATGATAGTCTTCCAATTCTACCCCACTAAGCTCTTTTAATTCTGTGTATGAACCGACTACTTTCACCGTACCTTTATCCCCCTTCCAGACTGGCATTGCTGTCGCCCAAAAACGATCCCGCGAGAGATTCCAATCCGGAGCCTGTTCAATATTTTTTTCAAACCGACCATGCTTCAAGTACCCCGGGAACCAGTTAATATTCTCATTTTGTGCAATCATTAATGGTTTCTGCCCCTGAACATCAAAGAACCAGCTCGGAAAAGCTCGATACATCACGCGTTCTTTACTACGTGGATTAAATGGATATTCATGTCTGATATAATCGATTTTCCAGATAATCCCCACTTCTTCGAAACACTTCGCAATAAACTTATTCGCCTCCCAAATCTGAATCTGCCCCTGTTCGTTCGGCCTCACCCCTGCCGCTTTTAGACCTTCATCCGCTCCTGGCAAATAGCACCCGTATTCGTCCAGTACATCAACACATGGCACACCATTCTTCCTCCCTAGTTCATAGTCATCTTCACCATACGCCGGCGCAATATGCACTACTCCTGTACCGTCACTATCGGAGACAAACTCTGCTGCATAAATTTTGTGTGCATTCTCTGTTTTGGCTGAATAATATTTTTGTTCAAATTTTTGCCAATCTACAAGTTTCACTCCTTTTTTGGCAAGGTAAAGTGATTTATATTTCAGGCCAACAAGGTCTCTACCTTTTGCATCATCATAAAGCACATCATAATCCAGACCCCTAAATACTTCCTCGACGCGCTTCTTCGCCAAAACATAGATTTTATCATCATCCTTTAACTTCACATGGGCGTATTCTAGCTCTGGATTCACCGCTAAGGCCATATTCCCTGGCAAGGTCCATGGAGTCGTAGTCCACGCTAGTAGATATGTATGTTCCCCCGTCTCCCACTCGCCATTATGGCATTTTTGCCCCGCTTCCACCTCAAACGCCACATATGCGCTCGGATCCGTCACTGTCTGATAAGCGTCATTATCCATCGTCACTTCCGACTTTGAAACTGGTGTCGCGAATTTCGTATCATACATCAATACTTTCGCGCCTTCGTAGATCTTCCCTGCTTCGTATAAGGTCTTGAACGCCCACCAGACGCTCTCCATGAAGCTTTTGTCCATGGTGCGATATGCACCCTCAAAATCTACCCAACGACCAATTCGATCAATCGTCCCCTCCCAAGTTTCCGAGTTCGCGACCATGCTCTCACGGGCTTTTAGGATATAATCCTCCAGTGACCATTTCGTACCAATCTCGCGTCGATCGGTGATCCCAAGTTGCTTTTCGACGAAATTCTCTGCTGGCAAACCATGACAATCCCAACCCCAACGCCGTTCTACGCGCCTACCACGCATTGTTTGATAGCGTGGCACCGCATCCTTTACGATCGAACTAAGCAACGTGCCATGATGAGGCATCCCAGTAATGAACGGAGGGCCGTCATAAAATACATAACTACTGTCCTCTGGGCGTTGTTCGATAGACCGCTCAAAGACCCGATGCTTCTTCCACCACTCGACCAAAGCCTTTTCATACTCAATGGCCTTTCGTCGTGGCTTGTTGCTATATTTCATAGTCTCTCCCTCTCACTCCCTTTAAGTTAACCTGATCACTTTTTTGTTCAGTGCTATAATATTATTCACTCTTTTGACTGAACCATTATATAACCTCAACAAAATGATTCCTAGAAACAAAAAATCCCCTAGAATTCCGTTAGAACCCTAGTGGGCGGTACCATCTAACTTTTCTCCATCCTACACTGACCTAAGCCTAGTGTAAATCACTATTTTATAGCAACTGCATAGAGAACTCTCAATTTATCTTTTACGCAGATCTACGGACGAGTCTAATCTGACCTCTATCTTTCTATTGTATCACAGATACTATAAAACGTCAAGGTTATTTCTTTCGTCAGCTCGCGGGTGATATCCGCTCAAACGCTTTTACTGTCTACAAAATGTGGTGCGGGCGAAGAGACTCTAACTCTCGACCTCTTCCTTGGCAAGGAAGCGCTCTAAACAACTGAGCTACGCCCGCATATATTTATATATTATCACAAAGCTCCGAGATGAGCAATAATTTTTTTGCAAAATTCCGACCTACAAATCTAGACCAACCCTACTCTATGCCCAATACGCAACTTCATCAAATAGCGGCAAATTCCTCCCCCGCCAACTCGCTACCACCGACCCGTCCTCCTTCAGGATCATAATCGTCGGATATTCAACTATATCATAAGCGTTACATAGACCTTCCCCTTCGCGTGTATCCGGACTGACATTCTCAATCTCACGACCAGTCCGCCGCTCAAACTCACGAATCCATTCCGAAACACTCCGCGAGTAGTCTTCATTATCTCGCCAAATACAAATTATGCGCATTATTCACCACCTCGTCTTTGCTTTAAAATCTTTTCAAAATCATCTAAAGTCTTGAACTTTAAAAACACACTTGCAAAGCGCACATAGGCCACTTCATTGGTCTTGGCCAGCACATCAAGCACGGCGTCGCCGACTTGTTGTGAAGTGACCTCTTCTTCGTTTTCGGAACGCAGCAATGCAACAACTTTGCCCACTACCTCTTCTACTTCTAGATCGGAACCAATAAACTTCCCTACGCTACGCCGCACCGAAGTGATCAATTTCTCGCGATCAAACAATTCGCGATTGCCATTACTTTTGCGCACGACTAGATGCGGCTGCTCGACCCGTTCATAAGTAGTGAATCGTTGACCACTCTCTGTTACTCGACGCCGCCGAATAGTCGTGCCGTCATCCGTCTCACGGCTTTCTAATACTTTACTACCTGTTATCCGAGGTACTATCGGCATCAAACAAGACCCTTAATTCTTCCCTCGGAGACGCTCCCGGAGGCTAGGCGGTACATCTAGGTCATCTTCTGGTTCGTTAGTGCGAATCGAATCCCACATATTCGAATGGTCACTACCAGTAAACTCAGCAGTCGTGTTCGTACGATGGGTCTCAGGATTATTCATAATACTAGTATCAGCTGGCTTTGACTCTTCCATCACCACTGCGGTATCACGGATCGGCTCAGTCTGAGACATAGTATTTGCATAATCGCTGACGGTAGCAATTGTCTCCTTGACCGATTCAATCGGCTCTTCGGTGCGATAATACCCGCCATCAAAACCAGTAGCGACGACCGTGACGACGATCTCATCCTCTAGCTCTGGACGAATCGAAGCACCAAAAATGATATTAGCATCTGGAGACACTGCGCGAGTGATAACTTCTGCGGCTTCCTGAATTTCGCTCATCGCCATATCATAACCACCAGCCACTGAGAAGAGTACACCGCGCGCACCATCAATCTTTACCTCGATCAGAGGTGATTCGATCGCCTGCTGCGCTGCGACCGTAGCACGATTGTCGCCTGAAGCTCGACCAATCCCCATCAACGCCGAACCGGCATTCTTCATGATTGCTTTGACATCTGCAAAGTCAAGATTGATTAGCGAGTGCTCTGTAATCAATTCGGAAATCCCCTGCACACCCTGACGCAAGACATCGTCCGCGATCTTAAAGGTGTCCGTAAGCGGAGTACGGGGATCGATCGTATCCAATAGGCGATCATTCGGGATCGTAATCAAAGCATCAACATTGCGAGAAAGGTTCTCGATCGCTTTTTCGGCATTATCGCGGCGCTTTGCGCCCTCAAAAGTAAATGGTTTGGTAGCAACACCCACTGTCAAAATATCGCGTCCCTTCGACTCCTCAGCAACTACCGGACCAGCACCCGAACCAGTACCGCCGCCAGCACCAAGCGTAATAAAGACCATGTCAGCACCCTCAACAGCTTTACCGATCGCCTCACGACCGCTATCAGCGGCCTCACGACCCTTATCTGGGTCGCCACCCGCACCTAAGCCACGCCCGATATGTACCTTTACGTCAGCGTTAGAGTGATGTAAAGCCTGAGCGTCAGTATTAACCGCAACAAATTCCACCCCCGACAATCCAATTTCTTTCATGCGGTCGACCGCAGATCCGCCTGCGCCACCGACACCGACAACCTTAATACTTGCTGAACTCTCTACCTCTGTTGGCTTAATCTCGGGCATCGTTTTCCTACCTCGCTTATTTCTCTGTATCTTATTTCATTATAGCACACCTTTAGCAAAAACAATTACTTTTGCATCAAAAAGACCCATCCCTTAGATGGGTCCACTATTTTCATCAAAATCTACTTCCATATTCTATTATATCACACTCGGCTTAAAAAATCAAGTACCCTAGAATTTCCCCAGAAAACGACCTAGAAATCCCGCTTTCTTGTCTTTTTTCGCCTTTATACGCGGGTGCTTCCCTCCCGTCATTGCGCCTCCATCCGCCGACAATAACATTAACCCCACCGCCGTCGCGTATTCTGGCTTATAAGTCGAATCAGCCACTCCAAGTAAACCGCTAGGCACACCAATCTTAACCGACATATTTAGCATATTTCGTACGAACTTGTCAATATCGCGCATCCTAGCACCACCACCAGTCAGCACTACTCCTTCTGGGAGACGCTGGTCGTAATGCGCTTGGCGAAGCTCTTTACGTACGAGATTAAAAATCTCTTCTAGTCGCTCTTCAACTACCTCATCAATCCGGTCACGTTCTAGGCGCACTTCCTTGCCGCGCCAACGAATCGTCACCATAACCCCTGCTTCCTCTACGAAATTACCAGTCGCGAATCGCTTTTTAACCTCCTCGGCCACCTCAGTATCAAGTGCCAATACCATCGCGAGATCATTAGTGATATTATTCGAACCTACCGGTACCACGCCAACATACCTCAACTCGCCTTCCTCATAAACCGCTACACCAGTAGTCGCGGAACCTATATCAATCACCGCGACACCATTTTCTTTTTGGCGCTCCGTGAGTACAGCTCGCGCTGCCGCTACGGCACTCGGCACTATCCGCTCGGGCGTGACTTTGGCCGTCTCAGCCACTTTCATCAGATTATCGAAATTTGGCGTCAGGGTCGAAACCACATTTGCTCGCATTTCCAACCGAGAGCCAGTCATCCCTAATGGGTCTTTGATGCCAGTCTGACCGTCCAGCGAAAATTGCAACGGCACCACTTCTAGAATCTGCTGATTGGCCGGTACACGACCATTCAAAGCCATGTCCTCGACCCGCCGCAAATCCGTCTCGTTAATTTCGTGTTCCGAGCCACCAACTGCAATCATCCCCTCGGCCTCAGTAGAAAGAATCTGTGAACCATTGATTGAAATCGTTGCAGTATTCACTTCGTAGCCACTCATGCGTTCAACTTCACCCAACGTCTGATCAATTGCCTGAGCAGGACCAGCTAAATTCGCTACCGTCCCCCGCCGCATACCAGAATTTGCCATTTCACCATAGCCAATCACATTCATCCCCCCTTGAGCATTCACGCTCGCAACCACTGCGCGCACCATACTTGTGCCCACATCTAGACCAACTGCATAGCGCGAAATTTCATCCATAAGCTTATTATAACGCAAAATCAATCTTTTACAACATTAAAAAGCCTGGGCACAAATGTGTCCCAGGCTCTATTTCGCCTGCTACATCTCCTGCAGCTCGGCTTTAAATCTGCTAAGCACCTCCTCCTCATTGTCATTGCAATGCCTATAAATCCATCTATGAGCGGTTTCTCTTTCCAACCGTTCGAGCTGGACAGTGTTGATGTAATATTTTCTTGAGAACAACTGGCCAAAGAATTTCACTTTGACAAAGAATCTCACTTCGTCACCGATTAGCTCCTCTTTTAGGTCGTAATACCGGCCAAGAGAGTCATTCACAATTAATGACCCTAACTTAGCGAACTCTGCTATCAGCGGCTGTAACTCTGCCTTTTTGGCGTCTGCTTGACCACACAGTGGAGTCAAGAACTTAATTTGCCGTTCGAGCATCCCGATCGCCCTATAATCACTTAACGGCAGGAACGTATACTTCTCAAAAAACAGTGCCTTAGGAAAACGATCGGCAAACATTCCTATGCCAACCGCCGCAATCGTCACCATGATCGGCCGCAGGAGTGAGCCTTCCAAGCTCGGATCCGTGAAACGATAGCCCGAAAGCCATCGCCAAGACAGCATCCAAACGGCAGCCATTATCAATGGTATGCCGACAAATGCCCATATCCTATAGGCTGCGCCGTATCGCCGATATTGCGGTTGGTAACTGAATGCCCTAGCCCGCTCGGCCAAAGCATCATACTGCTCCAAGAGTTCATTAACTGTCCTCCTGTTTCGTACACAACTGAATTCCCTACTATTGTTTCTTTCATCCTTCTTCATAGATGATCCCCCTTTTTTTGGAATATTTTTTAAAACAGCGAAAGTGCTTGCTGTACTATGGACTAAATTGTCCATCTCATCTGCCATTGTAGCACACATTGTCAAAAATGTCAACCATAATCTTTATTTTCAGCAAAAAAGGTCTAGAATCGGGATCTAGCCCCCATCAACTACCATCGGCTATAATTACTCTGGCAAAGTCAGTACTTCCGACCCGTCATCGGTCACTAGCACGGTATGCTCGCAATGACACCCAATGCTACCGTCTTTCATGTGTACCGACCAATTAGTTTCATCTATATAATTCGCTGGCTTCCCTAAACATGACATAGGCTCAATGCAGATCGTATCCCCCGCCTTTAGTTTATAACCATGACCGCGAATACCATAATTCGGCACCTCTGGCGATTCATGCATTTCCTTACCGATCCCGTGCCCAACATAGTTTTCAATGACCCCTAATTTCCCGCGTCGCAATACCTTCTCGACCGCAAAACCAATATCTCCGATCCGTGCCCCTGGTCGTACTTGATCGATCCCAGCCCACATAGCTTTTTCGGTAGTTTTAATCATCTCCTTAACTGCCGGTGAACTCCGATCCCCCACGATCATCGTAAAAGCCGAATCAGTATAATAACCGTCGTAAAGCAAATCGAGATCAAAGCTCACTTTATCCCCTTCTTCAAGCAGCTCATCATTTGGCGCGCCATGCACCAGCACATCATTCACCGAGATACAAATCGCACCTGGGAAATCTTCCTCAAGGTAGTCATAGGCAACTTTAGCTCCTCGTCGTACAATTTCCGACCGTACCCAAGCATCAATCTCTTTGCCAGTCATACCAGGCTTTACATAGGCCTTTAAATCTTTCAGCAAATTCCCCAAGATCCTGCCGCCTTCGCGCATTGCAGTTATCTTTTGTGCCTGTTCGCCAAAGTTTTCCATAACGGAATTATACCGCATTATGATTATCTGCGATAGTATTTGCCAGACGGGCGAACACCTCATCCGGTGTACCAGTACCATCAATCATCACCGTCGGTATCCCTTTTGCCCCGAGGATTCGTGAAATCTCACCCATATTTTGCTCGGTAATTTTAAAACGCTGCAAGATGACTTCTTCGGTATCATCCGCGCGCCCCCGCGCTTTCAAACGTCTCAGTAGCTCATCTTTAGGCACATTGATCAGGATAATTTGCTCAATCACCTCGGCGATATTATCCGCCATCCAGCTCGCCTGTTTAGCATCGCGCGGGAATCCATCCAGAATTAAATTCTTTCCCTCGCGCACTACCCCCGCCATAGCATGTGCCATGATCTCTACTGTTAGCATGTCATCTACTAGATTACCGCTGTTTAAAATTTCATCAAATTGGCCCGATTCACGCAGGATCTGTCCTGCCGAAAGCCAAACTCGCCCGGTTGCTGCTGCTAATTTTTGCCCCTGCGTGCTCTTGCCTGAACCAGCTAACCCCATCAAAATAATCATTCAAGCACCTCGATCCCTGGCATCTTATTTCCTAGCAAAAATTCTAATGCTGCGCCACCACCAGTAGAAATAAGACTAAACCCTAGATCGGGGTATTTTTCGGTCAAGTTCTCTACGAATCCAGTAGTATCACCACCACAAATAATCGTCTTGATCTCGCCATTATGTTCACCTAGATATTTCGCGATCATTTCCGAGCTAGTCGCAAAAGCTGGATCTTCCGTCTTTCCGAGCACGCCGTTCCAGAGTACAGTCTTGGCCGTGCTAAGCACCTCTAGGAATTTAGCAGTCGCAAGCGGACCAATATCGAGCTTATTTCCATCAGCATCCTCATCAAAATCCTCGGCTACGTAAATTTTGGGATCATCAGTCTTATAGCCGTCTGCAGCAATCTTCCCGCCTACTAGAATCTGATCTGCTGAAGATTTAAATTCATCAATTAGTGGCTGCTTGTCCTCTACTTTTGCGCCGCCAATTATAACCACAAAGGGGTGCTCAGGATCCTGGATAGCCTGACTAAGCCCCTCAATCTCTTTTTCAACTAAGAATCCAGCTGCACTCGGAAGTAATTTTGCCAACGCATCGGTCGAAGTATGAGCACGATGTGTGACCGCAAAACCGTCCTGCACGAAAATTTCAGCCCCAGTCGCATCAATTAGTTCCCTAGCAAAATCGATATCATTCGCCTTTTCGCGCGGATCAAAACGCAAATTTTCCAACAAAATGATGCCGCCCTTAGGTAATTTATCAATGGCACTTTTCACCCCTTTTACGTCAAGGTGATCAATAAAATCGACCGAAGGTGGCACTACCGAATCTTCGTCCGTAGCACCACCCCCCTCCGCTAAAAGCCAGGCCAAACGCTCCGCCACTGGCGCAAGGCTCAATGCCTGCTCTTTCACACTGGGTCGACCTAAATGCGAAATCAGGATGATCTTTTTTGCGCCATGCTCGCGCAAGTATCGTAAAGTCGGCAAACTGGCACGAATCCTAAGGTCGCTTGCAACTTGCCACTCGCCCGCATCATCAAGCTCGAGCGGTACATTGTAATCAACCCGTACAAGGACAATCTTGTCCTCGACGTCCAAATCTCTTAGAACTTTCATAGTTCTAGACGTAGCGCAGCTTAATCGTATCGGTCTGGCCCGAGCCCTGAGTACCCGAAACCAAAACTACTTTAAGCTCGTCGCGATCTTCACGCGGCTGTAGATAACCACTTTCTTTAAGCTCACGCACTAGCTCGATCCCAGCATCATCTGACAATGTTCTCACAAAGGCAGCATTTGCATATCGGAGCGCCAATTGATTTGCGACGCGTGGCTGATCAGTGACTGAAATAATAGGCAGAGCTGGGCGTTGAGTAGCGACGGCATTTGCTGTAGCGCCAGTAGCAGTTTGACAAACGATCACATCGGCATCAAGGTCCTCGGCTAACTGCGCAGCTGCACTAGCAATCCCATCATAATTCTCGCCTCGGTTGGCGGAGCTAACCCGTAATGGCTCAACGCTGGCATGATCCTGAGTATAAAGTAGGACTTTCTTCATTTCCTTAACGGTTTCGAGTGGATATTTACCCATCGCAGTCTCATCCGAAAGCATCACAACGTCCGTGCCCTGAATCTCAGCATTCGCTACGTCACTGACCTCGGCCCGGCTCGGGAAAGGATTTTCCGCCATCGAACCCATCGTCTGTGTCGCTACGATACAAAGCTTATTATATTCACGGCATAACTCAACTAGCTGACGTTGTACAATCGGTACTACCTCCGTACCAGCTTCAGTTGCCATATCACCACGCGCGATCATAATTCCATCAACTTCTTTAACGATTTCCTCTAGATTCTCGCGCGACTCGACAGCCTTCTTCGTCTCAATTTTAGCGATCAATTTCGCTTTGTGTCCGCGTTCAGTCATAGCTGCACGCGCCGTGCGAATGTCCTCAGCAGTTTGGACAAACGAAAACGCAATATAATCAAAGTCCTTATCGGCCCCCCATGCAATATCACGCAGATCTTTCTCTGGGATGATGTCGCCACCAAAATCAGTTTCAGGCAAATTCAAACCTTTAAAGCTACGTAGATAGCTATCATTCTCAACCTCAAGCTCGATCGCAGTATCGGAAGGAATATCAACAACATGAGTTTTTACTTTACCATCAAATAGTAGCACCGGCTCATTAATCTTTACCTTTGGCGCAAGATTATATTGACATGGTAAAATATTATCACCCTTATGCTCCTTTACAGCATAATCGATTAAAATCCTATCACCAGTTTTCACTTCATAATAATTATCCTGTAGCTCACCTAAGCGAATCTTCGGGCCTTGCAAATCCTGCAAAATCGTCACATGGTGACCCTCCTTCTCTGCTGCAGCACGAATCCAAGCGATTTGTTGTTCAGCCTCCTCATATTTGGCATGCGAAAAATTGATCCGGCAGCCATTTAATCCAGCCATAATCATATCTTCCAATATTTGTTGATTGCCATTGCCCGAAACTGGACCAATTGTTGCTAAAATTTTTGTGCGTTTGAATACTTTACTGCTCATATTGAATTATTTTAGCATATAATTATCTCTATTACTAGCTTATTAATTAATCTTTAATGTCAATGTATATTATGCTACAATAAAAAAGGTTATGGTAAAAAAGAAATTTAAATTAGCTAAGAAGCATTCCACACATCAACCCATACCATTAACTTGGTTTGAGCGAGCGATGTTAGGGATTATTGTAGCTTGTATGGTTTGTATCACGGTGAGCTTATGTGCTGACGCTGCTTTTGATCCGGCGCGTGACGCCAAGACCGCTCTCGAGAACTTAGCTGACGATTACTATATTGAATATCTTTACCCATATGTACTTGGTAAGCAGATCGACAATCCTTCCGCTGTACTCTCCGATTATCAACAGGTAGGTCTACCCATTGCACGCTTACGTCAATTACTCGTTTATGACAAAACCAAAACTGGCGAGTACATTCAAAAAATATCTAACGATTACGTCCGTTGCGATACAAATATGACCTCAATACGCTTCTTCCCGAAGGAGCCTTATGGTCCTCGAGATTACGAAGTCACCTTTATGCTCTCCTGCCAAGGCCCGGCGATCAAAAATTCCGACTGGTTCACTTCTAACACTCCAACCCAAGAAAACTAGCCCGACCCCGCCCATATCGTGATATAATCTCCTTAAAGTAACTAAGGAGTTGTATGTCAGTCTTGTTTTTAATATTTATCGTTCTAGTGCTCATAATCATCCCCGGCATTAGAATTATTAATCAATATGAACGAGGCGTAGTGTTACGTCTTGGTAAATATAGTCGCACCCTTGACCCAGGATTTCGCGTGATTATCCCCTATCTCGATAAAATGTATAAAATCGACATTCGCACGATTACGATGGATATCCCTAAGCAGGAAGTCATCACGCGCGACAACGTAACTGTTAATGTTGATGCCGTAGTCTATGCTAAAGTTATTGATGCGAAAAAAGCTACCCTAGAAATCGCCGATTATCGCCATGCCACAGCGACCTTCTCGCAAACCGCTCTACGAGATGTGACTGGTAATTTTGACCTTGATGAGATATTGAGCAAACGCGACGAAATTTCTTCGCGAATTCGTGAAATTGTCGACACGCAAGTTGATAACTGGGGTATCGATATTGAAAGCGTCAAATTGCAAAATATCGAATTACCATCAGATATGAAACGAGCTATGGCTAAACAGGCCGAAGCTGAACGCGAACGTCGTGCCGCGATTATTTCAGCCGAAGGTGAGAAAAGTGCCGCTGCTGCCGTAGCTGAAGCTGCGCAAATGCTGAGCAATACACCAGGAGGTATAAATATTCGTACCTTACAAACTCTTGAGAAGATTAGCGCAGATCCGTCCCAAAAGACAGTAATCTTATTGCCAAGCGATATGAATAACAGACACTAGTCTCCTTAACTCTGCAGCCATGCCTCACACATGTCTGCAGAGTACTATCTACCCTACTTCGCGGTGCAGCGTAGGGGGCGACCGAGACCACGATTGCCGCTAGACTGCGGAGTGACGCTGCCGCTAGAGAAGTACAGGCCGTAGGCATTCGAGGAGGAGTACGCCGTACGTGACCAGGAGTACCCGACCGTAGTCTCACCACTCAACGAGCCTGAAGAGTAATTGTAGAAGCCAGTGTAGGCAAAGTCGAGGGGACTGCCATGTACTCCAAGTAGTCAATCTTGAGGTATAATTTTTAACCAATATTCTCGCCAACCAAAGAGCTCCGTATTGAGCTTTTAGGTTGGTAGCGCCAGCTGGAATCGAACCAGCATTGTAGACTTAGAGGGTCTATGTCCTATCCGTTGAACGATGGCGCCACCTCTACATTATAGCATACGCCCCTAATTTTCCACGTACTACTTTTTATACACCACAGCTATTTTATTATTCAACTCGCTACCTACCCAAGCTATGCTATAATCAATATATGACTAACAAGAAAACTGCGAAAACTACTACCGATAATATCGTAGTAGCTGACTATAATGGCTATGATTACAAAAAGATCTTTTGGGAAGATGCTGACCGTAAATACGAAGATATGGCCGATCGACTAGCTATTCGTCGTCTGTTGCCACTAGAGATTAATAAATTCGTTGATATTGCTGGCGGTTACGGTCGTTTAGCCGACGAATACTTACCTCGCGCCAAGGAATCCACACTTTTTGATTACTCCAAGACCGAGCTAAAACAAGCTAAAGACCTCTATGGAGACAAGATCAAAACTAAAGCTGGAGATATCTACAGCTTACCCTTCCATGATAATAGTTTCGATGCCCTGATGATGGTTCGCGCCACGCATCATTTCAAAGATATGCAAAAAGTTTCTGACGAACTCTATCGAATACTCGCCCCGGGTGGCGTCGCCGTAATTGAGGTAGCTAACAAACGCACCCTACCTAAAATGTGGCGCTACTGGACTAAAAAATCTGAGATTAACCCATTTAACCTAGAGCCAGCCCACCTAAAAGAGCTCAATACGGATGGCTTCTACAATTATCATCCCAAATACATTGAGTCTATTTTTAAAGAGTCTGGATTCAAGATTGACACAGTATTATCAGTATCGAATTTCCGTAGTGCAAAATTAAAAAAGTTGTTCGGCACTAAAAATCTTGTGAACATGGAAAAAGTCGCCCAAAAAGCCTTGGCGCCGGTTCGTTTTGCGCCATCGGTCTATTATCGCTTAGTAAAGTAATCTACTTTAATTCAAAAATCACGCCAAAGTAATTACCTCGGAGTATCTCTCCGAGGTAATTATTCGTTAACTTTGATATGTAATTCTATTTACAAGTCCAACCGTGTGTCGTATAGTACGCTTCAACACCCCCACGATTCTTCTGCAACGAACCGTCCTCGGCTTGAGGGAGATTACGACCGTTCGCCTGTTCATTGCTCATGAGTGTGATATCGGTATCTTCACGGTACTCTACCCTGCTCTCTAGCGGCTGCGAACTAGTACTCACGATCACTTCACCACCGTCGCTATTGAGCGCCATCGACGACACCATAGCGGCAAAAATACCAGCATTGGCCGCCTCGGCAGCAGCAGGATCAACGAAATTGTAAATCGTGTAAAGATTCGAGCTCTGCAATTCGTCATTTTGGAAGTTCAACTTCAACGATGCTTCTGCATTGACTAGGTTGTCCATGCCGCCAATTTCATTACCACCATACATCCGCGTACAAGTCATAGTACTAGCACCCTGTTCACCGACAGACGGAGTAGGTACATAACGGATCTCCGGATTTGCCAGCGCCTGACGCCAAAGGATGCAGAATGTAACTGCTGCAATAATCGCAATCACCCCGACGCCTCCCAGGATAATTGTAAGCAGATTTGAATTCTTCCCCATTGGCTTCGGGCCCTTGGCAGCTAGATTATTCATATGTGCCTCAAATGGTGAAGGCATAGTCGGCTGCGCCCCCTGCGCAGGCTGCGGATTAGCAGCATTCTGAGCCCCCATAGACATCGGATCCATAGCGGTATTTGGCAAAGCTACATTAGCGGCAGTCGTAGATGCCCCGCCTACGGCTGGAGTACTAGCGGCAGGAGTCGGAGCGAAAGGATTAAAGGCCGTATTCATCGTCGGCGTTTCGCTAGCCGCCTGAGCAACTAGATTGTTATCACCAGCTGGTGTTATAGTTGAATTCATATCGTTTACTGGCGCAAAAGCTGCACTTCCGTCAGCACCAGTCGGAGCGACTGCAGCCGCCAAATTCGGCACAGCTGGACCGGAAGTCACACTCCCGATCGATCCTGGAGCTGGCGCGGCTGGCACAAATGGCGCCTCTTGAGCTGAATCCATCGTCATAGCATCATTGCTAGACGCTGCATCTGGAGAATCAGTACCCGGCTTAGCGCTAGTCGCCTGACTTCCGCCGATACCCCCCATCGTATCACCAACCGAAAAACCACTCGGCCCACCAGCACTTGGCGTCGAGCCAAAACCACCAGAGTCCCCCGTACTCGGATTTATGTTCGAATTATTGTCTGCTGGATTCATTGGTGCCACCCTTTCCTTTTTATGCCAGTTGTTATTTTATGTACTTTGCACTCCATTATACAGCTTATGTTTAGGAAAAACAAGTACTTTTTCAGCTTTTCTATTGATTTTTTATAAAATATGTGGTATAATTAGAAGATATGGCTATAAAATTCGGCATTTACCAATGCTAAATCCCTATGCCCCAGGTCTTTTTTAGAGCTTTTTCTTCACCTCTTTACGCTCAAAGAACTCCAACTTATCACCCACCTCAAGTGCGGTCTTCTTTTCGGTTTTGAGTGCTAGACCGCCGACTTCACCAGCAATCAATTCTTTCGCTTCGATCTTTTCCCTTTGTACGCTAGCAACCTCTGTTTCCGATACTGCTTGCTTGCCATGAACAATACGCGCGAGCGCCCCAGGTACGACCTTCCCATCAGTCACTTCCCCACCGGCGATAATCTCATTCTTTGTGGTCCTGAACACTCCCATCACTTTCATTACGCCAAGCTCTTCTTCAATTATCTCTGCATCAAGCAGATCTTCCATCGACTCTTTTGCATTATCGAGCAGCTCATAGATTACTTTATAATTACGAATCGGCACATCATCACGCGCTGCCATTTTAGCAATATTGGTCGGTACATTGACATTAAAACCGTAGATCACCGCCCGATCATCACCAGCCGCCATATAAACATCATTTTCAGTAATATCACCTACACCGGTAGCTACGATATTGAGCGTTACTTCACCCTTAGTGTCGATCATCTTAAGGCTATCTACGACGCTCGTCACCGAGCCTAGCACGTCACCTTTTACGATCACGTTGAATACCTTGGAATTATCGGCTGAATTCATCATCCTCAAAAGATCGGTACTAGTGACATTTGCGCTTGCCATCGCATTTGCCTCAGCTTCAGCATTCAAAACTGATGCTCGTCGAGCTGATTTCTCATCTGGATACTCAATAAAACGATCACCGAAGCTCGGCAAATCTTTGAATCCAGTCACTGTTACTGGAGTAGAAGGACCAGCTTTCCCCTTCGGCTGACCACGAAAATTCAACATGGTGCGGATCTTTGCGTAAGTATTACCCGCTTGGATGAACTCACCAACCTTTAATTCGCCACCAGTCACCAACAAATTTACTACTGAGCCTTTACCTGTCTCCATATGACTCTCAATCACTAGCCCTTCGGCCGGGATATCGACATCAGCTTTTAGCTCTTCGACATCCGCAATCAACAAGATGCTATCAAGTAGTTTCTCAAGATTTTCGCCAGTTTTGGCCGAAACTGGCACCATAATAATATCACCCCCCCATTCCTCTGGCTGGAGACCGTGCGTCGAGAGGTCAGCCATCGTTCGAGGAACATCCGCCCCCTCACGGTCGATTTTGTTAATCGCCACGATAATCTTTGCATTGGCATCCTGCGCAAACTTAATCGCCTCTACCGTCTGTGGCTTAACACCATCATCGGCCGCCACTACAATCACCACAATATCAGTCAACATCGCGCCATGCTGACGAATAGCCGCAAACGCTTCGTGACCTGGAGTATCAAGAAAAGTAATCTTACGTTTATCATGCTCAAGCTGATAGGCGGAAATATGCTGAGTGATCCCCCCCGCCTCTTTTTCTGCGGTTTTCTTATCTAACAGCTTGTCTAGTAAGCTAGTCTTACCATGATCAACATGTCCCATCATCGCCACTACTGGCGGGCGTGACTTCGCGTGGTCGCTCAGCTCCGTACGGAAACTATCACTAGTCTTAGTAGCGGTATTTTTGCGTTCGAGACGCACATTCTCAATCCCGAGCTCACCAATCATGATTTCAGCAGTCTCAAAATCTAATCGCTGATTGATAGTCGCTACGATTCCATTTTTAAATAATCCCCCGATTAACGCTGTGACGCTGAGGCCCAATGCGCTCGCTAACTCGTCAACCGTAATTGAGCCAGCAATCTTAATCACTTTTTCGGCATCATCTCCTGTGGCCTTGTCCATGCTAGCTCCTTTTCTTAGTATTACACAATACCTTTTATTGTATCACGGGCTTCATATAATGTCGAGGCTTACAAAAATAAAACTAATTGCTATAATGAACCAAACGGAGGTAGTTATGGACTAATTTTTCATTTTTTGGGCAAATTTAAGCTAAAATAAGGAGTTTTATGCAAAGTTCAAAAGATGAAATTTTCCAGATCATTGATGATGAAATTATTCGCCAAAGCGAAGGCCTTGAGCTGATTCCAAGCGAAAATTACGTTTCAGGAGACGTGCTCAGGGCAATGGGCTCGGTCTTAACTAATAAATATAGCGAAGGCTACCCTGGCAAACGCTACTATGGTGGCAATCAGAATATTGATAGAATCGAGCGCCTAGCCATCGAGCGGGCCCGACAGCTCTTCCAGGCCGACCATGCCAATGTCCAACCACATTCAGGCGCAAATGCCAACGAAGCGGTATATTTTGCTTGGTGCAAGCCTGGTGATACGATTCTCGCAATGTCCCTACCCGCCGGCGGTCACCTTACTCATGGTTCACCAGTGACTAGGAGCGCAAAAATCTACAATTTTATCGGTTATGGCGTCGATGATAATGGAGATATCGACTATTCAGATCTTGAACGATTAGCAAAAGAACACCAGCCAAAACTGATCCTAGTCGGATATTCAGCCTTTATGAAAATTCCTGACTTTCAGCGTGTACGTGAGATTGCTGATCGCGTACTCGACAATCCCGAGGAAACCATCCTGATGGCCGATATGGCTCATGTCGCCGGCTTGATCGCTGGCGGAGCACACCCAAACCCGCTCGGATTCGGTTTTAACGTTATGACCACCACTACGCACAAGACTTTGCGCGGTCCGCGTGGAGGGCTAATCCTCTCCCAGGGTAAAGTCAGCAACCCCCTGCATAAAGTCGATCATACGATTGAAAATCTACCAACCCTCATTGACCGCGCCGTCTTCCCTGGCACTCAGGGTGGGCCACTTGAGCATGTCATTGCCGCTAAAGCCGTTGCTTTCGGGGAAGACTTACGGCCTGAATTCAAAACTTACGCTCAAAATATCGTAAAAAACGCCAAAACTCTTGCTCGCGAACTAGCAACAGGCGGCTTTATTTTACAGGGCGACGGCACCGAAAACCACCTCATTCTTGTCAATGTCAAAGACAGCTTCGGGATCGATGGTAAAACTTATGAAGTCGCGCTCGACAAAGTCGGTCTAACATTGAACGCCAATGCTCTACCAAGCGATAAGGGCGGTGCATTTAGGCCTTCTGGAGTACGTCTCGGTACACCAGCTATGACCACGCGCGGTCTAGGTGAAGCCGAAATGAAAACCGTTGCAAATTGGATGAAGCAGGTAGCCGAAATTTGCTCACAGGCGCACGAACAGCAGCCAGAAGAAACCGGCGATGAGGCATTACTTGTTCCGTATGAAGATAGTCTTGCCCAAATTCGCACCGAAGTACGTGAGCTCGCTCTAAAATTCCCCCTCCCGGCTACTAGTTGCTAAATCAGACAGATCAAGAAGATATTAGCTCTTGCTAATTTCGTAAATCACGCGCGAAAATTCATCAATCACATTTTTGCGCGTGATACTTTGTTTTTTTGGTAGGTAGACAAAAGGCAGATGTGCACTGCGGAAAAACCGCTCCATGTCTTCAGGGTCGCTACCAAGTTCCTGACCCGCCTTCGGATCATAAAGTTTTACCGCACAAATCGGCCTTACATCGCGCTTATTACAGAGCACAAAATCTACAGTCTTATTCTCAATAAACCCTCGCGCCTGACGATAGTCTTGCGTTCCGACTCGGTAATTCAGCAATGCCAATAACTCAACCTGCGGAATCACGTAAAATTTATCACCGAAAAGCTCAATCAAAAGCTGGAAACATTTTTTTTCAGCACCATCCATCAATCGTTTACGCGGACGATACTTAGTATTCGACATCACTTGACGTTGCCGGCGACGAATCGTCACTCCAGCTAACACAGACACAAAAAAGAACGCCAAAGTCGCAATTACGGCAATCGTAATATAGATTTTGTCGGGCGTAAACAAATTCTCAAAAAAATCTCCAGACAACTCCATGCTCATTTTTTCATTTATTTCCTAGTATTATAGCACAGATACCCAAAAAATGCAAAAGCCCCCAAGTCATAGACCTGGAGGCTGACGCAAAAGTACAACAATTCTTATGCTTAAGCAGCGTTTTGTAATTATGGTGTCATACTTTAGTAAAGCAAATCCAATAACCGCAGAACGCTTAGACATCCTGTTTTACAGCCTCATCCCATTTATGACGGAGTTCAAATTTCTTCTCCTTAAAACTCTCCTTTGTCAAATACTGAGTCAGCTCTTGATAGCCGACCAAATTGTCGCGGAAAGATTCACACATCTCGCCCGCAGCATTGGTCAATACTATACAACCAAAACGATGATGGATGCATTCATGGATACTCCGGTGGCATTCCTGGTAGTACGGACAACTGGAACGTTCATCGGGCCTTGCTATCCTCCATAATTGTAAACCCGGAAAATTTTCCGCCAAGTTTTTCGAGGCGTCCTCAAAAAACACTTTCTGTCCTTTTTCGGTCAGTTGCCTCAAATTCCTAACTTCTCGTTCCAAAGCGTTTTCCTCAACCAGCATCAGGCGCAAATTCTTGGCATTAAACCGCCGAATTATATAATCGGGGCGTGTGCTCTCGCCAGACTTTTTGCCAATCGTATGAGAACGAGCAGACGCATAAGCAAGCATCCACCATGATATTGCAGATATCGCCCAGCTTACAGCCCATGAAATATCCTCCTCAATATTCAATTTACCTGCCGAGACAGACACGAGAACGGCTATGAACAGCAAAAGAAATGCTATATTTACCATCCAATATTCAATTGCGCCGTCCCACACGAGGTAGTTTGTGCCTTTGCAGTACCACGCGCCGCTCAGCGCGTGGTACTCCTCCAATAATTCATCAGTATGCTCTCTGATTTCCGTTGCTTCTTTTTTGTTTCTCAGTGACATAAGATTTCCCCCTTTTCTTAGTATGGACACCAAATTTATAATGTTCTTCAATGCCCACCCAGTGATTATGCTTTCATTATAGCACACTTGGTTTAAAAAGTCAATAGCGCTTTAATTTTCTACCTCGGCGATTAACCCTAAAGATAAACTCCTACACGTAGAAAATGCCCCAATCTAAACTGAGGCATTTTCTGTGGCTCCCCGGACTGGACTCGAACCAGTAACCTCGAAGTTAACAGCTTCTTGCTCCACCATTGAGCTACCGGGGATTATCTACCTTACATTATAGCATACTTTTTCAAAAAACAAGCAAAATCCCCCTAAAAACCGGGGGATTTAACTAAAACAGCTATCAGCAACTACCCATATTCTCAATGCATATTACTCATATTTTCGGCATTAAAATCGCCAGTATCTCTACATAAAATACTCGATACATATTATTGAATAATATCAACATCCGGTATCCGCGCATAAATCTTGACATGATAATGGTACGGGTCCACCGTATTTGGCTCAATCTGTTTGACCACATAAGTGATACCGTTGCCAGCCTGCCCAACGCCGATTGTGTCGCGCGTAAATTTGTTATCGCTGATTTTTGCCACAATCGAAAGGTCTCCATCCGCCTCAACGCTATAGGAAATCCGCCCTTCGATCTCGTACAAAACATTATCCGTACGCAGATTAACGACCGTAATTCGTCGAGTTATTTGAAATTCGTCCGCCTCCGATTTTAACTGGCTGGTGGCATTATCGGCCTGAGAACAACCGACCAATAAAAATATTAGCCCTACCATCATAAATACTGCAAATATTTGCTTTTTTATAGTTTTAATCATCCTGATCCCCCTTTTCTAGATATATGGTAGCTGCCCCTACTTTTCAAACTGCTAGTAAACTTGAAAGGTATTTGCGATGCAAATACCTCCATGCATGGAGGTTAATAAATACTCCTGTGGTTTACTCTACTCTTCTATTGTAGCACAGATTACCAAAAAAGTCAAGCTCTTTAGTAGGCGGTTTTATTTATCCTCTTCCTATACCCCTCCCGTGTAACGCAGCGGATGGCGAAGCCGTAGCCACGGTAATCGCTGAGTTGCGTATTGCTATAAGTCGGATATGTAGCCAAACTTGAGCTATTTTCAAAGTCTGTAGCGGTATTAGTCCACCAAACGCCTCTTGTCGTACGATAGAAAAGGCTACCACGAGATCGATCGAAATGTCCCGTCCGGAGAAAGTTGATCCCCCTCGACTTTGCCTACACTGGCTTCTACGTTTACGATACGGGTAAGTTGAGTTATGAAGCTGCAAACGGGGTCTTCTGGTCACGTACGGCGAGCTCTTCAGCGTACGCCTACTACCTGAGCTTCTTTAGTGGCAGTGTTAATCCACAGAACGATGGCTACCGTGGCTTCGGTATCCCCCTACGCTGCACCGCGAAGTAGGGTAGATAGTACTCTGCAGGCATGTGTGCTCTTCATAAAACCCACCTCCATTCGAAGGTGGGTTTTATGCTTAGATCTTCTTGATATCTATTTGACGATCGTCAAGCTAATCTTGCGTCCATCTTTATCAATATCAAGCACCTTAAACTTTTTTCGCTCATTCAGAGTGAATACCTTCTCCGGATCAACTCCATTACCGTTACCGAGCTCCGAGACATGCACTAATGCTTCTACTGCTGGAGAGATCTGCACGAACGCACCAAATGGCGTAATCCGCGTAATTGTCCCCTCAACCTCATCACCACGTTTCAAGTTTTCTACCTCTGAAAGCCATGGATCCTGAGTCAGCTGCTTAATCGAAAGCGAGAGACGCTCTTTGTCGATCGCGATAATCTTCGCCTCTACGGTATCACCAACCTTAACATAATCGGCTGGATTATTAACGCGCTCCCAAGAAATCTCAGAAATATGGATCAGCCCCTCAACACCATCGACATTTACGAAGGCACCAAAATCAACCACCCCAGTCACAATCCCCTTCACAACGTCGCCGACATTAAGCTCAGCAAAACGCTCTGCAAGCCCGTCTTTCACTGCTTCTTTCTCAGAAAAAATCAATTTATTGTCCTTGCGGTTTGCATCCAAGATCCGCACCTTCATAGGATTATTTACTAGCGCATTAAGACGCTGTAAAATCTCATCCTTATCCGCCGATCCGACCCTCGGGTAATGCTCCGCCGAAAGCTGAGATACTGGCAAGAACCCTCGAATCCCTTCATATTCTGCTAGTAAGCCACCCCTGTTAGCGTCAAAAGGAATAATCTCGATGATTTCAGAGTTATCAATCCGAGACTGGATTTCATCCCAACCTTTTTCCTTAGCGGCTTTACGCAGTGAAAGCAGCACGCTACCATCAGCCATCTCCGCCTCGATCACAGAGGCCGTCACCTCATCACCCACGTTGAGATTGCGAGCAAACGATACCTCGCGGCGCGGCACGATGCCGATCCCACGCGCGCCTAAATCAACTAGGATTTCATGTTTTTTAATTGACAGAACCTTCCCTGTCACAGTTTCACCAGCTGCTACTGGCTGGGCGTTTTCCTCGCTTGCAGCAAGTAATTCGTCCATACTTATTTTGGCTTTTGCCATAATTAATTAATTATCCTTTCTTTAGACCCGTTCAGAAATGTAGTTTCACTCCTATTAGGCCAAGACTACGCATCTAGCAGTAGCTGACCCCCACTCACGCATATTCACGTCAAAACTCCGCATACAACATATCTAGCATTAATCTAAAAACTGCAACTTCTGAACGAGCCCAAAATCTGATTCTATTATACTAAAAACAACTAAGGCTGTCTAGGTGCTATCTCGATAATTTCGATAATTCCCTGCAAAAGGGGCATACATAACGTCCATCTTGAGCCTGGTAACGTGTCTGACCACAATTAGGGCATTTTGACCGCTGATGAAGCCAGTCTCGATAGCTATCCAATTCGCCTTCGACAAAATCCTCGTCGTACTCCACTCCATAAAATGAGCAATACTCGTGCGCCTTTTCCCAGGCTTCTCGTTCCATCTTCAAGCGTTCGATATCAGTCGTAAAATCATAGTGCCCCGACGTGGCATGCCCTAACTCATGTAATAATCGCAGTGAACAAATTTTTTGTTCAACTACTGAATAAACCTTTTTATTCTCTGATCTAGTATTGTCTTGTACCTGGAGAAAACTCGGTATAATAATCGTACTTCGGGGTCGAAACGCAAATTTCACCCCTGCCCTAAAACGCAGTTCAGGAAAATCGCGCTTTATAACTGCGAGTAATTCATTAAACTTTCGGTCCTCCATTTGGCCCATTATAACGAATTATTTTGTTCAGTACGAGCATAGCCGAAAACAACCCAATTTGATTGCAAATCAAAATTGACCCGTCGTAATTGACGAGTCAATTTTTTCTTTCGTAGCTAATTATTTGTCCGTAGTCTTTTTTGCTGGACCACGGCGAGAAATACGACCACCTTTTGCACCCGCAATTCGAGCAAGCGCTGGGTTAGCGGCAAAACCGCCCGTATGACCCATTTGGCCACCTTTGCGGCCGATCGTCGAATAAAACTCCTTACCGTATTTAGCACGATTAGTTTGTGCAGCCTTGAGGCCGCCGGCTTTTGTTCCTGCCATTTTTTCACCTCTTTCTGCCCACCAAATTATTATAAACTCCACCCTTTTTACGGATGTTGTCACCATTGTAGCATACTGCTTTCGTTTTGTCAATAGCTTTTTTGCTTAATTTATGTTTTTAATGTAATTTACTTCCAATAATAAAACCCGAACATTAGATTCTTAGGCCGGTAGTGGTTTTTCACAATTTGTGGAAAAATCCCTATTGCTTTATAGCTATTACATTGTATGGGTTTAAATACTTTATGCAGCTGGTGATATATCATTGCGGAAGCTATTATTCTCTCCTTTGATACTAAAATACCTAACAAAAAGTATCCGACCGTAGTGGCATTGTTACAGAATCCATAGATATATGGGCTCTTATTTTGCTCTCTATGGCCATTTCTAGGTCCTCTAGCACTATCTAAGAGCAAAATGTGGGTCTATCTACCCTACTTCGCGGTGCAGCGTAGGGAGCGACCGTAGCCACGACCGCCGCTGACCTGTGGATAGACATAGCTGCTATAGAAGCCCAGGAGGTAGGCAAACGACGAATCGTCCGCAGTACGAGACCAGAAGTACCCGACCGTAGTCTCATCGACCAACGAGCCCGAAGTAGAGTAGTAGCCGGTGTAGGCAAAGTCGAGGGGACTAGAACGTAGCTTGATGGATCCAGTACTATCATTCGTAATACCATAGGTAGTAGTGATGAGGTTAACGTAGT
>CARSRA010000010.1 GCA_949063825.1 uncultured Candidatus Saccharibacteria bacterium | reverse complement strand
ACTATCGTGGTGGCGGTCGCCCTCTACGCTGCACCGCGAAGTAGGGTAGATAGTAATCTGCAGGCATGTGTGAGGGCATATCCGCATAGACTAAAGGACCCCCTAGACTATAGTATTCTAGAGGTCCTTGTTGTGTTTTTAGAGAATTTGTGCTATTCGGCGCAGTAGTTTTTAGATACTTTTTCAAAATAGGCTTGCGGATGTGCACAGACTGGACAAATTTCGGGAGCTTTCTCGCCCACATAAATGTATCCACAGTTGCGGCATTTCCAAACTGTTACATCAGTGCCCTTGAAGATAATATCCTCATCAACTTCATTTTTCAGATCAAGATAGCGCGCTTCGTGGCCTTTTTCGATCTTTGCAACTTCTTCAAATTTATGAGCGATTTCGTCGTAGCCCTCTTCGCGAGCAGTGTCGGCGAAGTCTTTATACATATTTGTCCACTCGTAGTTCTCGCCAGCAGCTGCTGCTTCGAGATTTTCTGAAGTCGAGCCAACCTTACCATCATGTAGATATTTGTACCAAATCTTTGCGTGCTCTTTTTCGTTATGTGAAGTTTCTTCAAAAACTTCCTTGATTTTTTCGTAACCATCTTTTTTGGCTTGCGAAGCATAATATTGATATTTAACGGAAGCTTGAGACTCACCAGCAAAGGCGGCTTCTAAATTCTTCCAGGTTTTACTATCTTTGGATAACTCTTTCATTTTCCTCCTTAAATTAACGGTATGTATTACAATGTATATACAGCGTAATACGATTGTATATTATATTGCTATACATCCATTATATCTTATTTGGGTAATTTTGTAACTACATCCAGTTTTTACATTTTATTTTTGGGTTGTTTGCCGGGATTCGTGTTTTTCTCCCAAACTTTTAAGCCGTCTTTTAGGTCATAACGTGTGCTACCAATGCTGAATGATACTTTGTGTTTTTCTTTTGGCACAATGATATGACAGTGCACGCGTTTTAGTGAGGCTTTTGAGCGGAAGGTATCGCCAAAACGGAAACACATTGCGCCGCCGGGCAGCTGATATTTTTCACGTAGTTCATTCCAAATCGCTTGGAGTTCCGCCCACATTTCCGGTGATACCTCGTTTAGATCATAGATTTTTCCGAGCGCAAAAACTACGAATTGATATTCAATACCATCATATGGGTAGCGATTCTTAGTTACGTACCAATGCTTTTTCTGCATTACGATCTCTTGTTCATCGTCGACGTTTTCGAGCGCTAGAGGGTCTTTACCGGTGTATTCGTTTTCTAACATGACGTCAAGTTGATCTTGTGAGCGAGCATTCCTGGGATCGATGAATTTGAAATGGCCATATAATTTGTCTGATTCTGTGCGCGTCAGATCATCTTCGCCATCGACTTTTTGGTAGAATTGACCGTTTTCATCTATGCCGATCCGAATCGTGCGCACCCCAGCTTTCTCAGCCTTAGCGTGTGAACGTTTACTCCAATTGCGTTCAGGGTGATCTTCGAGGTAGTAGATCGTACGCATACCCTTATCAATTAAAGTCTTCATGCACTGATCACAAGGGAAAAGTACGCTATAGACCGGTATCCCACCAAGTCTAGCGCCTTCAATCGCTTTTAGGAGGTTAATCTCGCCATGCTCAATTGTTGAGTAAAATAGTTCTGTACGTTCTTCGATGTCGCGCACTGGGATACTTTGGTCAAATTTATTAGTTCCGAAGTGCCATTTATCGTCAATTTTGCAACAGGCCGCGGTCGGAGTCACCCAGTCATTGGAATTTTCCAAGTAATCTAGCAATTCTGGCCAAGGTTCTGGCAGTTTTTTGTAATTACCAATATTGGCTTTTATTTTTGCAACTTGATCATTTACGCGCGGATCTTTTTTTAGTAAAGCTTTGACGCCGTTTTTGATCAATGTACGTCGAATAATATCGGAAGTACTGGTAGTGGCTTGGCGTGGTAAGACTGCGACTCGTCCGCAATAATTTTTGAGTTCTTCGATTTCGTGATCTTTATAATTTTCTTTGATTACGACTAGTACGTCTGGGCGTACGGTTTTGATCAGATGCCAATGCGGTTCATCGAGGGTTTTAACAATGATTGCGTCTGCCACGCCTAAGCGCTTGATTGTCTGATAGCGCTCGTCGAGCGGAATAATCGGACGATTGGCGCCTTTGCGTTTGCGCACTTTCTCATCATCATCCATTGCAACTACTAGGTAATCACAAGTTTTGCGCGCCTCTTGTAAATAACAAATATGCCCGAGATGCAGCATATCCCATGATCCCTGTACTAGACCGATTTTCTTGCCAGTATCTCTAGCTTGCTGAATTTGCTTGTATTGGTCTGCTTGTTCTTCCATCATACTGTTCTAATTGTATCATTGATCTTGGTTTCGCTCGACTAGATTGCGGTCGGAATACCTTTGACTGCTGGTTCGGCCGTATAATCTTCGAGCATAAAATCATCTGGACGATAATCTTTGATATTGTCGTGATGATTAATAAGCTTTAGCGTGGGGAAGGGATGGGATTCGCGATTTAGGATTTCATCGACCCAGTCGAGCTGGTTGGTATAGATATGGGCATCAGAAATCAGATGGACGAATTCAAATGGCACTAAACCGAGAACATCGGCCATCGCAAGTAGTAGTGCTGAGTATTGAATCCAATTAGTCGGACAGCCAATTAAAATATCACAACTACGTTGAAACATCACTAGGCTCAGCTTGTCGCCAAAAACCCGAAAATGCATCCAGCCGTGGCAGGGGACGACAACGACTCTTTGTTGGTGATCATGGTTACGGATCGTGTATTGTGGGATCCAGGGGGAGATAAAATGTGCTTTGAGCTCTGGGCGTTCCTTGATTTGTTTGACAATTTCGGTGATTTGGTCAAAACCGCCGACACCCTGGGCTGCATCAAAATTCGGGTCTTCAGCAGTAGGGAAGTGCGTAAAAGCGGCACCATAGCTACCGGGACCAATGTCGCCTGGCTCAAGCCCACGTTTAGCACATTTTTTGGGTGTGGCCCAAAATTTCCACCATTTACAACCAAATTTTTCTAATTCTTCTTGAGTTCGGGCACCATTAATGAAGCCAAATAACTCTCCGACTGAGGCTTTCCAAAACTTAATTTCGCGCTCGGTCAATAGTGGTACGCCATTTTCAAGTAAGTTAAAACGTGATGGCGTTGGTCCCATTAGGTCGATCGTGTCGACTTCTTTGCCGTCTTTATCTACCATTACTCCTGGTCCACGAATACCCTTGTCTAGTACTTCGCGGATCAGACGTTTGTATTGAGTATCAATAGTCCTGTCTGCTACTGGTCGATATTGCCACTCAGTCATAATTATCCTCCTTGTCGATAATCTTATTTTAGCATAGTTAATGGGGTAGGGGAATGTATTACGGATATTTTTAAGTCATCTCTCGGACAGATCATTAAATTATATTATAACTATTGACATAGTTAATAACTACTGATAAAATTTATCGGTATCTTAGCTAAAGACCAATATACTGGTTTTAGCGATGAAGTTCTTTATGAGAGGAGGAATTCATATGAATATGAATCCGCAATTAATGAAACTGGTGGGCCTAATGGAGCGGCTCGCATTTCGCTTAACGACTGCAGAGGAGATGCCTCCGGAGGAAAGGGTGGCTCTTCAGGGGTATATCGAGTTCATCAATGCCCTGAATAAGGCTAACCTGCAGGACCCCGAAGAATACCCGTGGCGTGATCAGCAGGATGGATACAGTAAAACTATCCGTAAATTGATCGGACATTTTCCGATGGTCACACCGGTAGCGACGGCCGTTGTGCTGGACAACGATATGCGCGTGCTTTTGGAGCGGCGTAGCGACAACGGCAAGTGGAGTTTGCCGAGCGGCATTATTGAGCCGGGTGAAACGGCTAAGACAGGAGTGGTCCGCGAGCTTCACGAGGAAGCCGGGCTTATGGTCGATGAAGAGGATTTGCGCCTATTTGACGAATTTTCCGGCAAGCAGCACATCTACCCGCATGGCGACATAATTTGGTCGGTCAAGCTGATATATATCGTCAAGCGCTTTTGGGGCGAACCTAAGCCGAATTTCGAGAGCACTGAATTGCAGTGGTTCGGCTTGGGTGAACTGCCAGAAAACGCCTCCGGATCAACGCGGAGTATTGCAAAGGCAATACTGGCACGGTTTTCGGAAGTTGAAAGCTGGTAATAATAAAGCGGATCTGTTCTTAATCTCTAATCTAAATAATTGAAATGGCGTTTTAAAAACGCAAGAGGCGGTCCGACGGACCGCCTCTTATACTTAGTTAAGGGGCAAAAGCGCGATCTTGTGTTAAAATGCTTGACAAAATACGATATCTGTGATACAATGGAAGGATAAGGCGAAATATTTTTCGTAGCGCCATGGTTGGATAGACTTAAGGCGTGATCGTCTTAAGTAGCTTATCAATCTGGTGCAAAAATCATCGAAGGGGGAAATTGTATGAGCAATGGTATCATGCGAAAAATCAAGGAGATGGCTATGAGGCTCTTATGCGAGCCAGAGGTGCCAGTTACGTCTGGAGTGACGGATGTACCCGAGGTTGTTGAACCTGCTGGAGTCGTCGAAGTTATCGATATTGTCGATGTTAACAAGATTACCGATAATTTCGCGATAGCAGACGCAGATGAGGCTACCGAAGCTGCCGAAGAGTCGGCCGAGACGGAGATTTCAGTCGAAGTCACAGTTAACGCTCCGCTTAGCACTAAAGTGAATGTGAAAGTGGATATAACGCAGGGAGAGACTGCGTCCAGTACGCAGTCTCCAAGTGGGCCCAAAAAACGTCGCACTAAAGAGCGTGACTTGGCTCAGCCAAAAAAGCATTATAAACCACACAGCGGTGGTCCCGGGTATTGGGCGCTTTGCGGCAAAGAGGGGTCAAAAGCGAGTAAGCGGTATAATACTGCAATTTCGCATACCTTGAATTTACCGTATCTGACGGCGGATTATCCTGGGGCGATTCAGGATGAAGCGCTATTTGATGATCCACGATTGCACTCCTATGAGGAGCTTCTTGACCGTGGAGATATGGATGTGGCTGGCTTCTCTCCGACCAAACGTCAGATAGAAGTGTACTATCAATTACGCCGTTTTTGTGATTTGGCCAGCATAGACTATAATCGGCGCGATATCCCGGAAACGGGACATGAATATGTCTCGGCGATTATGGCCCTCGAACGGTTACGTAGGCAGTATGTTGATATGCATCAGCATCAGATCATCCCGATCAAGGTGGTCACATTCGACAGCGATGGACGGGCGACGGTTCAGATGAATTCGTATAGGGACGCCTCTAAGCATAATTTCTGATCATTTGCGCCAGGGACGCTACATATGTAGCACTAATACCCCGTACTATGTACGGGGTATTGTTAACTTAATGGTATTTTTGTTGATTTCGACTGTTTTGGGACACTAGATGCCATGTTTCTTAAGGTGTTCTTTAGCTTTTAGAGTCACGGCACGGCCGCGCGGTGTGCGAGTGAGTAATCCCATTTGTAACAAATATGGCTCGTAATGATCCTCGATTGTGGCGGCTTCGTCGCCAGTTAGCGCGGCAATAGTATTAAGACCGACCGGCCGATCGCCATAATTATCAAGCATTAGCTTTAACATGTTGCGATCGGCCGGATCAAGGCCTAGCTCGTCAATTTCCATTAGTTCGAGCGCGCCAGTGGCAAATTCAGTATTAATGAAGCCGTCGCCATGCACCTCAGCATAATCGCGCACACGTTTGGTCAGACGGTTTGCAATGCGCGGAGTGAGACGGGCTCGGGTCGCGAGCAAACTAGTCGCCTCTGGGGCAATGTCTGTACCTAGGATTTTTGCGGTTCGCGCGATGATTCGCTCGATTTCTGGCAACTTGTAATATTCTAGACGATGTACGAGACCAAAGCGATCCCTCAATGGACCCGCTAAAGAACCAGTGCGCGTTGTTGCACCGACGACTGTGAATTTCGGTAAGTCTAGACGTACCGAACGCGCAGCTGGACCCTTGCCAATCACAATATCTAGTTTGTAATCCTCCATAGCTGAATAAAGAACCTCCTCCACGGCGCGGCGTAGACGATGAATTTCATCAATGAAAAGTATGTCACCATTTTGCAAATTTGTTAAGATCGAGGCTAGGTCACCAGCTCGCTCGATCGCTGGACCGCTCGTAACGCGCAGACTCGCTCCCATCTCATGTGCGATAACATTAGCCATCGTTGTCTTGCCGAGTCCGGGTGGCCCATAGAGCAGAATATGATCAAGCGCGGTGCCATCATCGCGTTTTTTGACTGCGTCAATTGCGAGTTTGAGATTTTTTTTGAGACGATCTTGACCAATATAATCGGAAAAACTGAGCGGGCGCAAGGTGACTTCTTCGGACTCTTCGGCTGGATCACTACTGAGCGTAGTATCGACTAATCGTTCGGGTTTTTCGCTTCCTAGATCCATTTTTCGTTCAATTCCCATGCTGCAATTATAGCATAGATCATAAGTATGCCGCCTCATGTAAAATGAGGGCCTATCTTTCTATTTTATCATATACAATCGAAAAAGTCAAGCTTATACTAATTTTTAAGCTTATTTTTAGAAATTATGATACAATCAGCTTATGTATAATCCGTATGAGCTCAAACATAAAACCCCAACTAAAAAAGATTTCATTGACACAACCGATTTTGATCAATCGGAAATTTTGGACATTATCAAGACTGCGACTACGGTGCGCGGTTTTTTGAAATCCGGTGGGACACTTGATACTCTGTATCATAAGACTCTCGCGATGCTGTTTGAACAGCGTTCGACTAGGACACGGGTTTCGTTCGAGGTCGGTATGGAGCAGCTTGGTGGGCACGCGCTCAATCTTGATCCAGGTTCGATCCAGCTTGGTTCGCACGAAACGGTGGGTGATACGGCGAAAGTTTTAGCTCGGATGTGCGATATGATTATGTCACGAGTGAACCATCATGGCGATATTATGGCTCTAGCGGAGAGTTCGAGCGTGCCAGTGATCAATGGCATGTCAGATTATAATCATCCGACCCAAGAGATTGGTGACATTATTACGATTTTTGATAATTTGCCGAAGGGTAAAACTCTCGATAAAGTCTCAGTAGTGTTCGTTGGTGATTGTACGCAGGTATGTGCTTCGCTGATGATGATTTGTTCGAAGATGGGGATGCAGTTTACGCAGTATGCTCCACCGGCGAAATGGCTTTCGGATGATTATCTAAAAATTGGACGCGCTAATAATCAAAACTATGGCGGCAGCGTACATGTTTCGGACAATCCTTACGTACTTGAGAATGCGGATTTTATTTATACCGACGTTTGGTATGGGCTTTATGATAAAGAAACGCCAAAAGAAGTTTATATGCGTGATTTTTATCCTAAGTACCAAGTCAACGAAGAAATGTTGGCGGCTACTGGGAATCCAGATGTGAAATTCCTACATTGCCTACCAGCAAATCGCGGGGAAGAGGTGACAGACGCGGTGCTTGATGGACCGAATTCATTGGCCTGGGACGAGGCTGAAAATCGTCTTACGGCACAGCGAGGGTTATTATTATACTTTAGTGGCATGGCGCAAGAAGCTTTGGACGTGATCAAAGCTCAAGCCGATAAAACAAAAGGGAAGGAGAAATAATGCCGAAAAAAAATAAAACCGCTAAGAAATTCCGGCTGTTTAGCGCCGTACTGGCGACAGTCTGTATTATCTTAGTGGGTGATGCGGTTGCGCCAACAGCGGCAATCGGGAATTCGCAGTATATTTGGTGGATATTAATGCTGGTTGCATTCTTTGTCCCTTATGGTCTGATTTCGGCCGAGCTCGGTTCGCAATACCCGTCAGAAGGCGGCATGTATACTTGGATCGAAAAAGCTTTAGGTGAGAAATGGGCTAGTCGAGTTGCTTGGTATTATTGGATTAACTTTCCGCTTTGGGTAGCTTCGCTCGCTGATCTTGTCACGACCTATCTCTTGCAGATGTTAGGCTTTGAGATGACTTGGCCGATCATACTTGCGATTCAGCTTGGTTATATCTTACTCGTGACGGTGCTTGGTATGCTTCGGATTTCACAGAGTGCCTGGGTGTCGAATCTTGGTGCGATTGTGAAATTTATTTTTATGGCAGGGCTCGGTGGCTTAGGAATTTACGTCTTAGTTACGCAGGGTAGCGCAAATCCGATTGAATCTTGGACTGATTTCTTGCCGATGGTCGGCGCTGATGGCGGTTTTGATTTTACTGGCCTTGGTTTTGTCTCACTAATCATCTTTAATATGCTTGGGTTTGAGGTGGTTTCGACCTTTAGCGATGATATGCAAAATCCCAAAAAAGAAATTCCCAAAGCGATTATCCTCGGTGGTATTTTGATCGCAATTTTCTACTTACTGCCAAGTTTTGGCATCGGTGTAGCGGTGCCACTAGAAGAGCTGCAGACGAACTCGGGGTTGCTGGATAGCTACAATAGCCTACTGACTACGATTGGTCTTTCGGCTGGTGCGATTAAGGCGATCACGCTCGTGGTTGGCGGGATGTTTATCTATACTTTGATTGCTAATATCTCCTCATGGACTTTTGGTGTAAATTCGGTCACGGCTTTTGCAGCACAGGATGGAGCATTCCCGAAATCATGGATGAAACGAAACAAGAGCGGCGTGCCATATGTAGTTTCAATTTGGACTGGCGTAGTCGCAGCGGTCATCTCGGTGGCTGGTATCCTAATTGCTGAATTCGTCTCTGAGGACATTACAAATCTGTTCTGGACCTTCTTCTCGCTCAGCCTAGTGACGCTTTTGATGTCGTACTTGCCGATGTTTGCGGCCTTCTATAAGTTACATAAACGTGGACCACAAACGAAGAACGGTTACTGGATTAGCGGTGGTGGAATAAAAATCTTTCTGTATGCTTTTGTACCAATGCTACTACTCATTGTGGCGCTCTTCTTTACGCTCTTCCCAGAATTTAACCTTGAAATGTTTGAATATAATTGGCCGTTAATTGCGGGGGCATGTCTTGCGGTGATTGCTGGTGAGATTATGGTGCGTAATGTCACTGTGACTTATGGGGAATGGAATAAATATAATCGCAGTGGCAAGAAAAATCGTGCCCTGAAGAGCGGTAAGAAAACAAAAACTACAAGAAAGGCGACAAAATAATGCGAATTAATGATAAGACTCCTAAGCAAGATGGTTATTATATGCCGGCGGAATGGCATGAGCATCGTTGTACTTATTTGCTATGGCCGGAGCGTGAGGATAACTGGCGTGAAAATGCTGAGCCGGCGCAGGCGGTATTTCAGCAAGTCATCCAAACTATTGCTAAATATGAGCCGGTCGTAGTAGGAGTAAATGTTAGCCAATATGCGCATGTCCTAGAAATGAATATGCCGAATGTGCAGGTGGTTGAGCTTGCAAATAACGATGCGTGGATTCGCGATTGTGGTGCGACCTGCGTGATTAATGGTCGTGGACGATTGCGCGGTGTAGATTGGAAGTTTAATGCTTGGGGTGGCCTGGTAAATGGTCTTTATTTCCCGTGGGATCAAGATGATTTCATTGGTGCGAAAATGTGTGCGATCGAGGGGATTGATCGTTATCGTACGAGTGATTTTGTTCTTGAGGGTGGCAGTATTCATAGTGATGGCGAAGGTACGATTCTTACGACCGAGGAATGTCTGCTTGACGAGGGGCGTAATCCTGAAATGAGCAAAGAGCAGATCGAGGAAAAACTCAAAGAATACCTTGGCGCCGAGAAAGTGCTTTGGATTCCAAAAGGTATTTATATGGACGAAGATACGAACGGACACGTCGATAATATCTGTCAATTTGTTGCTCCAGGTAAAGTCGTCTTGGCTTGGGAAGACAACGAAGATGACCCGCAGCATGAACGCAGTCAGATAGCGCTCGATTATCTTGAGAGCCAGACTGACGCTAAGGGTCGCAAAATTGAGGTCGTAAAAATTCACGTCCCAAATCCGGTGACAATTACCGCCGAAGAGGCAGCACATGTTGATCAAGTTGAGGGGACTTTCCCTCGCAAAGAAGGTGACCGTTTACCGGCAAGTTATGTCAATTATTATAACTGTAATGGTGCGATCATTTTGCCAATTTTCGATGACCCACATGATCAAGCGGCGATTGATACCTTGAAAGAATTATTCCCGGATAAGGTGATCGAACCGATCTATGCGCGCGAAATTTTGTTGGGCGGTGGGAATATTCACTGTATCACGCAGCAGGTTCCGAAACCGTAATCATAGATTAGAGAGGTATAATGAAAAAGATACATTATGACGGTCCAGTAGTTTTGGTTGTAGTGGACGGTATGGGGCTAAGCTCACGCCGTAGTGGTAATGCTGTTCGCCAGGCACACACTGAATTCTTAGATCTTGCGATGAGTAAATATCTACATATTCCACTTGAAGCTTCGGGTGAGGCGGTTGGAATTATGCCAGGGCAAATGGGGAATTCCGAAGTCGGGCATAATGCGATTGGTGCAGGGCAAATTATTAAGCAGGGAATTGCTGGGATTGAGGCAGCTTTTAAAACTGGCGACATCTGGTTGTCAAAGGCTTGGCGTGGAGCGATGGCTCAGCTGGGAGCAAAGACGACCGAGGATGATTCTGTTGCCGTGCGTTTCGCTGGAAAAAAAGCCGAAAAGAGTGCAAAAGCTACGGCAGTTGACTTTTGGAAGTCGCAAGCAACTAAAAAAGCTCAAAATAAAGTTCCAGCGACATTGCATTTTTGTGGGATTTTTTCTGATGGCGGCGTGCATAGTGACATTAATCATCTCGAACAGATGATTAAGCGAGCATATGACGAGGGTGTGCGACGTATTCGGATTCATGCAGTCTTTGATGGTCGCGATGTAGCGCCACAATCTGAGCCGAAATATATCAAGCGATTAGAGGAATTTTGCAGTCAGTTTAAGGATGCAGATTTCCGTATTGCCTCTGGCGGTGGGCGCGAAATGATGGTAGCTGATCGTTATGAAAATGATTGGGGTAAAGTAAAACTGGGTTGGGATGCGATCGTGCATGGTAAGGCCCCGCGTGAATTCCGTTCAGCGACTGAGGCAATTAAGGTTTTGCGTAGTGAAGACCCTAAAGTACAAGATCAATATTTACCAGCTTTTGTGATTGTGGAGAATAATGCCGCAAAATCAGCCCTAGCAGCGCGTGCTGAACGTGCAAAACATTCTTCGGCTAGTACGGCACATGGCGCAACTCCGATTGGTAAAGTTCGTGATGGCGACGTATTTGTTTATTATGATTTCCGGGCAGATCGAGCGGTAGAATTTTCAGAGGCATTCTGCGTAGAAGAATTTGATAAGTTTGATCGTTCGCCTAAGAATCAAAAGGATATTGATGGTGAAAAGAATCCTGGCCCGAAAGTCTTTTATGTGGGCTTGACTGAATATGATAGAGACCGACATATCCCAGAGCATATTTTGGTTCCGCCGATTCAGATCAAAATGCCCCTAAATGTCTTTTTAGGTAAGAACAAGATCTCGCAGCTTGCAGTGTCCGAGACTTTGAAGTTTGGCCATGTCACCTATTACTTCAATGGTAATAGTTATAAAAAGGCTCCGCGCGAGCAACATATTGAGATTAAATCCGACTATAAAGCCGAATCGCTCAATAATTATCCTTGGATGAAGGCCGGTGAAATCACCGACGCCGTGCTTGATAATATAGACAAATACCAGTTTATCCGGATCAATTATCCAAATGGCGACATGATTGGACATTTCGCGGATCTTGAGGCGGGTATTGTTGCAATCGAAGCGGTAGATTTGCAGTTGCGTCGTCTTGCTAAAAAAATTGACGAGTTAGGCGGAATGATGATCATCACTGCTGATCATGGGAACCTTGAGGAACTGATCGACAAGGATGGTGTGCCAAGAACTTCGCATACGACTAATCCTGTGCCATGCATCTTTTATGATAATACTAAGAATGCTAAAAAATATCAGTCCGCTGAGCTTAAGGACGCAGGGCTAACAAATCTGGCTGCAACAATTGCGCTGCTGCTAGGCGAGAATGATTATCCAGCGGAGTGGCGAGAACCGTTAATCGTGACTTAGTGGATTCAAGTCGTGATACCACTAATAGAGTATAATGGAAGAATGTTATCGCTGCTCAAGTTCCCGAGAAAAGAAAGGTGAAATAAGATGCTAATTAGTGGATCACAACTCAAGGATTGTCCAATTCTAAGCCTGCATGTCGGTGGGCAGATTGCGCGTGTGGTGGATCTGATCATTGATCCCAATAATCTAAGTCTCGTTGCGGTAAGAGTAGAGGGTCCGCTCGTAGATCCGGATGAGGGTGATATCTTGATGATGAGTGCGGTACGCGAGTTCTCGCGAGCCGGCATGATTATAGATTCAAATGATGAATTCGTGCGTAGTGAGGATATAGTACGTTTACAGAAAATTCTAAAACTGAATTTTGACTTACTGGGATTGAAAGTGATTACGAAGAAGCATGCTAAACTCGGAAAAGTTGCGGATTTTGTCTTGCAGAGTAGTAATTGGGGCGTGCAGCAGTTGATCGTCCAACGCCCAGTGATGAAAGCTTTGATTGATCCGGAGTTGATTATTGATCGAAGTCGTATCGTCGAAGTTGACGACTATCGGGTAATAATTAAAGAGGAACGAGAGAAGAGTAAAACTAAGCTTAAAGCCGCCCCGATTGATGATTTGGTTCCAGATTTTGTTAATCCGTTTCGTCAGCCAGATTTTGCTCCTGATAATCAGAGCTCATCAGAAGTTTCTTCGGAGTAATTTGCTACCACATCTTTTGCACGATTAAGGTCAAATCCTTGGCGGGTTAAATAGCCAATTAATTTGAAATCGTCAGAGTATTTTTTGCGTTTTTTCTTGATAACTTTAAGTAATTCTTCATCTTCAGGGCGATCAACTTCATCGAGTGCGGTCTTAATATATTCTTCGTCGACACCTTTTTGTCGTAATTCCATCTTGAGTCTTTTTTGGCTAATTCCTTTACGTACATAACGGTTTTCGACGAAGAACTTAGCGAATTTCAAGTCATCTAGATATTTTTTAGCAAGTAAACGTTCCATTACTAGATTAATAGTTTTATCCTGAATCTCTGGTAGGAGAGGTTTTTGCTCGCGTTCGCGCTGGCGATTTGTTTGCTTACGTTTGAACTTGCGGCGTTTAAGATAGGTGGATGTTTCTCGAATCGAATGTGGGCGCGTCAGTAGCCATTCAAGCGTACGCTGATAGAGCTTGCCGAATTCCGAAGCTTCACGGAGCTCTTTGAGACGTTCCGGTGTCACGCATTGTTTTACTTTAACATTTAACTCAACTATTTGTGCGATATCAAGCGAGAAAGCAAAGTGACCATCTAGGAAGACATTAACTCGATTCGGATCGCGTACGCCGGCGGTAATTTTGGTAATTGTAAAATTCTCAACATCGTTGAACTCACTAGAGTAATCGTTAGTTGCTTCCATATCATCGTCGCTGCCATAAATCATCTCAGCCTCAAGCCGTTGCTGATCGAGGCGGTCGTTGACGCTCAGCGATTCGATTTCGAGCATAAAAGGCTATTCAGTTTCAGCAGATGCTCTGACTTTAGTTTCTATTTCTTCTAATAGTTCGGGTTTTTCTTTTAGCAGAGCTTTTGCAGCTTCGCGACCTTGAGCAATAGTCTCGCCGTTATATTTGAGGAATGCCCCGGCTTTTTCGATGATATTCTTTTGGATCGCAAGATCTAGGATGTCGCCGATTTTGCTGATACCTTCATTATACATGATGTCGAATTCAGCAATCCTGAATGGCGCGGCAATCTTATTTTTGACAATTTTAACTTTAGTGCGATTGCCCGCAATATCTTCGCCAGCTTTGATTTGTCCAACGCGGCGAATGTCGAGGCGCACAGAAGCATAGAATTTAAGTGCGTTACCGCCAGTCGTAGTCTCAGGGTTGCCAAACATTACGCCGATCTTCATGCGAATCTGATTGATAAAAATGACGGTTGCTTTCGACTTGGAAATAATACCCGTGAGCTTACGCATCGCTTGGGACATCAAACGTGCTTGTAGGCCCATTTGAGCATCGCCCATATCGCCGTCAATTTCGGCTTGAGGGACTAAGGCTGCCACCGAGTCTACTACGATTAAGTCGACCGCGCCGGAACGCACTAGCGTCTCGCAGATTTCAAGCGCTTGCTCACCGTTATCAGGCTGAGAAATGAATAGATTGTCAGTATCGACGCCGATCTTTTTGGCATAGCTCGGGTCAAGAGCGTGTTCAGCATCAATGAAAGCTGCTTGGCCGCCCTCTTTTTGAATCTCAGCGATAGCGTGGAGCGCCAAAGTAGTTTTACCGGATGACTCCGGACCATAGATTTCGATAATGCGTCCTTTCGGATAACCGCCACCAAGCGCTAGGTCCAAGCTCAGGGAGCCAGAGGGGAGTAACTCAACATCAATTTTGCGACTTTCGCCGAGTTTCATGATCGAACCACTACCGAATTGCTTTGTAATTTGCGAAATTGCTAAATCTAGAGCTTGCTTCTTGCCGGAATCTTCTGGAGCTGAAGTATCTTTTGCCTTTTTTGTCATATTACCTCTCTTTACTGGGTTTATTGTAACATACTTTTAGGAGTAAAAAAGCATTACCTTTGGAGCTATGTTGAAATTTCTATATATCAATTCATGTGCTATTACTCCTGCTCCTCATTCTAAGACACTAAGTTTTGAAAATCAAGCACTTTTCACCCTTGTTATGGCAAGGTGAATATCGGTCCCCCTCCCTATCATACGCTAGGCTTCGAGCTGACTACAAGCATGAGCATTTTGAAAGCCCTATGTCGGCTCACTTTACCTCTAGGACCTCAAATATACGCTGTATATGGATATATGTTGTAAAAAATACAACATTAAAATGCTCTAGAGTCCAGCAGAAGGCTCAATTTTGGCACCAAGTCGGTTTAAACGCTCGGCGAAATCTTGGTATCCTCGGTTGATCGAGTAAACATTGCGCAGGATCGAAGTCCCTGGTGCGGCAAGCATTGCGATCATGACAACTACGGCTGGGCGTAGTGCTGGTGGAGCAACGAGCTCTGCTGGGCGCCAGCTAGTAGGACCCTCGACGTAAACCCGGTGTGCATCGAGTAGTTCAACGCGTGCATTTAAATTTTCAAGATAAGTGATATAGATAGCTCGATTTTCGAACACCCAGTCATGTATCAAAGTGCGTCCCTTGGCAGTTGCAGCTATTACCGCGAAAAACGGTAGATTGTCGATATTGAGGCCAGGAAATGGCATCGGAGCAATCTTGTCGGTCGGAGCGGCTAACTCGGATTTATGTACCATCAAGTCAACTAGGCGTGTATGCCCATTGGTGCTATAGTATTCTGGCGAACAAACAATTCGCGCTCCCATAGCTTTGAGTACTTCTAGCTCAACCTCTAAGAACTCGATCGGCGCACGCTTGATAGTGAGGTTGGACTTGGTGACTAATGCTACCGCGATGAATGACATTGCTTCGATTGGGTCCTCAGCCGGGGAATATTCGACATTAGTGTCGATCTTATGGCAGCCAATGACTCGCAAGGTAGTCGTGCCAATCCCACGAATTCGTACTCCGAGTTTTTCGAGGAAGAAGCAAAGATCTTGGACCATATAATTCGGAGAAGCGCCAACAATCGTAGTTTCTCCTGGATAAAGCGCCGCTGCCATTAAGATATTTTCGGTCACGGTATCTCCGCGCTCGATTAAAACAATGCGCTTGGGTGGGTAAGGATGTTTCACTTCGTCGATATGATGACGATTCTGCCAATTTGGTCGCATACTTCGTCGATCTGGTTCAACCGAAGCCGTATAAAAACCACTACATACACTTGCGTCGACTTTAAGCCCAAAACGCGACAAGGCTCGCAGATGGGGTTCGATCGTGCGCGTACCCAAGGTGCAGCCCCCGGCATAAGGTAGACGGAATTTCGTTTCTTTGTGCAGCAATGGCCCCATGAACATCAAGATCGAGCGAGTTTTGCGTGCTGCTTCAATGTCGATAGCATCTAAATTTAATTTCTTTGGCGGTGTAATTTCAAGATCTTGATCGTCATTGATCCAGCGGCATTTGACATCGATCGACTCGAGGACTTCGATAATGCGGAAAACTTCTTCAATACGTGCTAGGTGACGAAGAGTAGTCGTCCCCTGATTCAATAGGGAAGCGCAAAGTAGTGCAACTGCCGCATTTTTGCTGGTATTGATTGTGATTTCGCCGTGAAGTTCACGTCCGCCTCTAATGAGGAAATTTTGTGAAACTGTATTATTGACCGAGAGAATCTGACCGCCCAGAACTGCAGAGAGTTTTTGAATTAGTTCAAGAGAGATATTTTGTCCACCATTTTCAATACGATGGATTGCTGATTGGCTAGTGCCGATCTCTTCGGCGAGCTTATTTTGCGTCCAACCTTTATCGCGTCGTAAGCGACGTACTACTTGACCGATTGCTTGTTGATAATTCTTATCTCGTTTCTCTCTGTCCATAAAGACATTTTACTATAAATATATCACCTTGTGAATATAGTTTTTAGAAAATATATCATGATACGAGTAAACTATGTGAAAATATAAGGAGATAATCGCAATATTTGTTAAATTTACAATTAATTATATCATATGGAGAATAGCTATTTTCAGCCTATTCTAAATTGCAGACGACATTGTTGGCGTGCACCCAGCCTTCGACTGAGCCCCCATCGAGGTATTGTCCCTCAGCAGTGATGACCCGCATCGTGCCTCCATTTTTAATATAAGAGTCGATCGGATCAGTAATGACATATTCTTGATCTTTGGGACCAAAATCATGTGTTTTGACATAATCTACGATTTCCTGCAATAGCTTAGGCGAAAGGATATATTTGCTGACATTAATTAAATTCGATGGGGCATCTTCGATCTTGGGTTTTTCGACTACGTTTGTGAGCAAGCCATCTTTGATTGAAAGAATTCCATATTTGTCAACCTGATCGTGTGGAACCTCTACGCCAACCATTGCGGATTCTTGATCGGTTTTGACGGCCTCTAGTAGGGAGCTCGCAGCGCTTTCTCCCCCAGGATTCCAAATGAAATCGTCTCCCATGAAAACTAGGACTGGTTCATTGATATTGTATTCCTCAGCTACCATCGCGATCGGTACGGCAGTACCATATTTTCCCGAAGGATCCTGTGCTAAATAATGAATTTTAACATTGCTGGGCAAAGTCTTAGCGAGCTCAAGCCGATCAGCTTTGCCGCGATCGGTTAAATATTGGTTGAGGGCGATATTATCCTGATAGAATGCTTTGACTTGGCAAGGCTCTACGTTTGAAATCACCATATAAATATCTGTAACGCCAGCCTGTACTAGTTCTTGAACCGAATAGTCTACAAGAGGGCGATTTCCGACCGGCAGCATCGATTTTTCGATAATTTTGGTGATTGGCAGTCGACGTGTGCCCCAGCCCGCTACCGGGATGATCGCTTTAGTAATCATTAAAACTCCACTTTCAGCTTAATATAGGCTGATTATAGCATATTTCTTCTAGAGGTCTAGAAAATATTTTAATATCAGCGTTAGGGGGATATGATGAAATCGGTTTTGTTAATTCGGACTAATTTGCCTCCGGGGAGATTAAAATGCTTTCCAGGAGCATAGTTTAGAATTGCCTGGCGAAAAGCTTCGAGTTGCGGTCTCGTGGCGCGGATATTAGCTTCTAGTGTCCCAGCGCGCAGTAATTCTATAGCAATATTTTGATCAAGCTTTTTAAACCAGCTACGTTGCCATCTTGCGCCTGGTTCGGGAATGAGACTTTGGATGAGAGTGCCGGTTTCATGCTTTAATTCTTTCTGGCGTTGCCAAAGTTGCCAAAGTTGCAATTTTTGTTCAAAGTCTAGCGCGGATCGGGATCGGGCATTATTAGTTGTGTCGTAGTTTGTATATTTAGATTCTGTGAGACGAGTCCGAATGCGATTTCGTAAATATTGGTCGGAAGAATTAGTCGAGTCTTCGCGCCAATGCAAACCGCGTCTCGCGGCATATTCCATGATCGCAGCTTTATCCATTGGTTCATATACTATTTTAGTACCTAATAATGGTCGATTAATTCCAGGAGAATCTAGTACGGCTAGTCCTCGCCAGCCAGTCCCTCGGAGATGATTGATTATGATAGTCTCGACAAGGTCATCAAGGTGATGGGCGGTATAAATCGGGGCATTCGCGTTTTTTGTCGCGATTTGACGTAGGAAATTATATCGCGCTATTCGTGCAGTTTCTTCAGAGGCATTCGCCCCTAGATTGCCTCTACCAATAATATATCGTATATGATATATTTCTTTGGAGATTTTAGCAACAAAATCGGCATCTCTATCTGAATCAATTCTAATACCGTGGTTAAAATGTGCAACTATTATATCATCAGAAGAATAATGTTTTGCGATAAGATCCAACATAACCATCGAGTCTACACCGCCAGAGACCGCTAAGATTACTTTTGCCATAGCAAGTTAATTATAGTATAATTACAGATATGAATCTAGAGAAAATTCGTAACTTCTGTATTATTGCGCATATCGATCATGGTAAATCGACGATTGCCGATCGGATGATGGAGCTTACCGGGACTGTCTCATCGCGTGAAATGCAGTCGCAGCTACTCGATTCGATGGAGCTAGAGCGCGAAAAGGGGATTACGATCAAACTGACTCCAGTGCAGATGCGTTACAAGGATTATATTTTGAACTTGATTGATACACCGGGGCATGTGGATTTTTCATATGAAGTATCGCGGTCGCTACAAGCGGTAGAGACGGCGGTGCTAGTAGTCGATGCAACCCAAGGGATTCAAGCGCAGACGCTTGCCAATGTTTATCTTGCGCTCGAACAAGATCTATATATTATACCGGTGATCAATAAGGTCGATCTACCCGCGGCAGACGTCGAGAAAGTTTCTCTGCAGTTAATGAATTTACTGGGTTGTGAACCGGAGGATATTATTGCGGTATCGGGCAAAACTGGACTAAATGTTGATAAGATTTTGGATGCGATTATTGAAAAAGCGCCAGAACCAAAAAGAATAGCCGAGCCAGAAACTAAAACTTCAGGGTCGTTTCCTCCGACCCGGGCGCTCATTTTTGATTCGTATTTTGATGACTATCGCGGCGTAGTGCTTTATGTGCGGGTTTTTAATGGTTCGATTCCTAAAAATACTGAGATTCATATGATGGCGGCTGGAGCGGATGGTATTGCGCTCGAAGTTGGCGCATTGACACCAAAGATGACACCAGCGGCGAGCCTAGAAGAGGGGAATATCGGTTATATTGTAACGAATCTTAAGACGACGCGCGAGGCGAAGGTTGGCGATACAGTTACTTTACTAAAAACTCCAGCTAGTACACCGTTGCCAGGATACAAGGAAGTTCTGCCGTTCGTCTATGCAGGTTTTTTCCCAGTTTCAAATGATCAATACGATGATCTCAAAGAGGCAATCGAGAAGTTAGCCTTGTCGGACTCGGCCCTGCATTATGAGCCGGAAAATTCGCCAGTACTTGGTTTTGGTCTTCGTATTGGATTTCTGGGACTCCTACATATGGATATTATTCGCGAGCGCTTAGAACGCGAATTTAAACTTGATTTAGTAGTGACGAACCCTTCGACAAGCTACGAAGTGACCTTGGTGAACGGAGAGGAACTTAAAATCCGTTCGGCGGCTGATTTGCCGGATCAATCAGAAGTTTTGGAGATTCGAGAACCGTGGGTGAAGGGCGAAATCATTTTGCCGACTGAAATGATTGGCGGTGTATTGGGATTGATTAATGAGAAACGTGGACATCAGACAAACTTGAGCTATATTGAAGACCGCGCGGTAATTGATTTTGAGGCTCCGATGGCGAATTTGCTCACGGATTTTTATGATCAACTAAAGTCAATCACTTCGGGATACGCGAGCTTTAATTATGAGCTGGCGGATTATCGAGCGGAGGATCTGGTGCGATTAGACTTCTTGGTGGCGGGAAATCGGATTGATGCGCTGAGCTTGATGTGTCATCGTACGGAAGCAGATGTTTTGGGGCGAGAAATTACCAAGAAGCTCAAGGAAGTGATCCCACGTCAAAACTATGAGGTAGCATTGCAAGCGGCAATTGGCGCTAAAATTATCGCGCGCGAAACGATTGGCGCTTATCGCAAGGATGTGACAGTTAAAATTCATACGGGCGATCGTGATCGTAAAGCAAAATTACTAGAAAAACAGAAACGTGGGAAAGCGCGAATGAAGCGATTTGGGAAGATTGATATTCCGAGCGAGGCGTTCACGGTAATGTTGAAGCGAGATTAGATGCTCGAGGAAATTCGCGCTGAGTTGCTAGAGCTTCGTGATGATAATTATCTAGCTTTCAATAAAAAGACTAATCCTGAGTTGTATAACTCTCTCGGAGTACGAATTCCGGAGCAGCGCAGGATTGCAAAGCGGATTATAAAAACTGATTTTTGGCGATTTCTTGACGAGGAGCCTAAGAATTATTATGAGGAAATTATGATTGAGGGGATTGTAATTGCTAGCGCACCAATGTCTACTATGGAACGTTTTGACTATCTAGCGAATTTTGTTCCTAAGATTCATGATTGGGCGACTTGCGATTGCGTGGCGGCCAGTTTTAAGATTCGCGAATCTGAGCGTGATCAATATTGGGATTTCATTATGCGTTATCGAAAGAGCGAGGCAGAATTCGAAGGACGATTTATGCTAGTGATGATTCTGGATCATTTTATAATGGCGGAATATTGGGCGAGAATTATCGAGATTTTGGAAGATTTGCCATCGAAAGCGCATTATGTTGAGATGGCGGCGGCTTGGCTAATTTCGGTAATGATGGTAAAAAATCGTGATGCAACACTTACATACCTAGAGGGAGACAATAATCTTTCAGATTTTGTGCAGAATAAAGCAATTTCTAAATGCTGTGATTCTTTGCGCGTGAATATAGAAGATAAAATGAGGCTAAAGAAGTTACGTCGAGTAAAATAACTTTCATAGCAAGTGTTTCATATTAAGGAGGAAGTGAAAATGAACCAGTCCGGGACGTATACGTGTTAAAATGGATTTATGGCAACATCAACTGAATTTTTAGATTTTGTATTAGAGCAATTAAGTGGAATCGGGGCTTTGCGGCACAGGAAAATGTTCGGCGAAGCAATGATTTATTTGAATGATCGACCAGTGATACTAGTTTGCAATGATACGGTTTTCGTAAAACAACATGACGTAATTCGAGATTTAATGGAAGGAGCGGAAACTGGTATTCCGTACAAAGGGGCGAAAGATCATTATGTCCTCGATATTGATAATGCGGAATTAAGTAAGCAGGTGGTTTTAGAACTCGAAAAAGTTACACCGTTACCTAAAAAGCGAAAGAAAAAGAATGAAGCGTGAGGATTTGCCGCACTAAGCTTCTTTCGTCGCCTGTAAAACATGCTCAAACAATGCAGTCACCGTCAGCGGTCCAACACCGCCAATTTTTGGTGTAATAGCGAGTAGGTCTGAGCGTTCACGCACTTGATCGTCAACATCTCCAACTAATACGCCGCCTTCGCTAGCAGTACCAGCATCAACAATTACCGTGCCACTTGAAATCATTTCACTTTTGATTAGATGCGGAGAGCCAGTAGCACTAATGATGACTCCGAAATCTTTTAGTTTGGATAAATCGTCACCACGATGAAATACGCTTACGTCGTAGCCAGAGTCCTGCCACATTTTAAAAAGGGGCTTGCCAATGAGTCGACCACGTCCGACAAGGGCAATTTTTGTGCGACTAAGCTCGATGTCATAGCTCGCGAGCAACCAGTTAATGGCGGTTGCGGTGGCAGACTCGAAGATCCTACTGCCACCTAGACCATCTACATCTTTTTTTGGTAAAATCTGTGAGAATACTTGGTCAAGATCATATTCGTGTTCGAGTGGTAATTGTACGATGATGCCATGCACGCTTGGGTCTTGGTTTGCTTCTAAGATCGCTTTTTCAATCTCTGCAGTTTGCCTGTCTTCGACGACTACGCCAATATCGTTGCCGTACAGTTGTTTCAAGTGAACATACGTTTTAATTACGGGACTATCATTGTCTCGGATAATGACGAGTTTGGGTTGGATCTTGCGGGACTGAAGCGCACGTACTTGGTGTGCTTGGTTTTCTTTCATATATCCAGCAATATCAGCACCATTTAAAATCTTCATTCGTCAGAGATCTCCACTGGTTCTTGCTCTAGTGTGTAGCCAAATTTTTGCTGCACAGTATTGATAATTTCAGATCTAGCACTAGCAAGATCAGTGTAACTTGTAGCGTCTTCGTTAATGAGAACCAAAGCGGCTCTATCGCTGATGCGCATACCGTGAATTTTTTTACCTTTCAGATCGCATTTTTCGATCAACCAACCAGAATTGATTTTGCCGCTATCATCATTGCTGCGCCAGACCGGAATACCTTTTTCTTCGGCCTCGTCAGCGCCGACCTGATCAAGATAAATATTCTTAAAAAAACTACCACTGCTAGCAATTTCCTCGGGGTCGGGTAACTTATGTGCGCGAATTTCGCTGACCATGCGACGGATGTTGAGGGGGGAATAATCGGTTTCGCCATGTTCAATAATATAATTTTGCAGGGAATTATAAAATGGTGGCTCAAGGTAATGTTTGCTCAGATGCAAGGTAATAGCTACAATGAAGTATCGACCCGCATCTGGTCCGTGATTGAATGTAGTATAACGGTAATCCATCTTGAGCTCCGCACGCGGGATAGTGATAAATTCCTCACTTTGTGTGTCGAAAACGTCGACCGAGGTAAGGATTCGCGCGATATCTTGCCCATAAGCGCCAATATTCTGAACTGGCGCCGCCCCAGCTGTGCCAGGGATCTTGCTCATGGCTTCGATGCCTGAGAAGCCCCGCTTACAAGCGAACTCAACTACATCGTCCCACTCCTCACCACCCATAGCTTTGATTTGTAGGCTATTATCAGTCTCAGCGACGATTTCGATTCCGGGAATTTTGTTCAACAAGATTACGCCATCAAAACCGGTATCTCGACCGAGTGTATTAGCACCTCCACCCATGAACCAGGTTGGTAAATTTTTAGTTTTAGCGAACTCCCATGCTTCGAGGAAATCTTCCTTAGAAATAATCTCGCAAACATAGCGTGCCGGACCGCCGATACGCATGGTAGTAAGTTTGGCTATTGGTACATTTTCGAGTACTCGCATGCTGTAATATTACCACTTTTTACTTAAAATGAAAAATTCAGCACGCAAATTCGATGTCAGCATTGTAAAAAGTGTTTCCCTTAGGCGAGAAACGTGATATAATAAAAATGTCTTTTGGGTCGGTAGCTCAGCTGGTTAGAGCACCTGCCTCTTAAGCAGGGTGTCGAGGGTTCGAGTCCCTCCCGACTCACCAAGTAAAGACGTCACGTTTGATATAAAAGTAATAAAGTGCTCGATCTGCTTTATAAGGTCGGGCACTTTATGTTTGGTGGATTCTAGTCCCCTCGACTTTGCTGAAACTGGCTTCTATAGCACTGCAGGCACATTGACTGATATATCGAACGGCTGGTCTTGGTCGCGTACAACATATTCATCGACCAATGCCTATACTTTAGGTTTCAGCATGAGCGGTGTTTTCCCGCAAACCTATAACTCTCGTAGCAACGGTCTCCCCCTACGCTGCACCGCGAAGTAGGGTAAATAGTACTTGAGTCTACAAAAAGATATCAACATGAGGTATTTGTAGGTATATTGTGGTTGAGAAAAATAGCTTTTGGCCTATAATGGTTATATGAATACAAAGCGTCGTAAAATTTCTGCCGTTACTGTTGGTTTATTGTCGGCAGTGGCGGTTTTAGTCATAGGACTAGTTCTTGCCCTTACTATTAAACCACGTCAGCAGGCTACCTCTATAGAGGAATCTGTCTCAGGCCTTCCTGCTCCGGAAATTACTGATGGTGTACGTGGCGAACAATTTGGCGTTGATAAAAACATCAATGAAGAGACGATTGATCAATATCTGAAACGTGACGATGCCGTTTATCGTGACATGCGCATGTTAATTGACCCGGGAAATTATGCTGCGATTGGTGGCGACTCCTATCTTTCTGGCTATGTAGATGGATTTGAGGTGGTACCATTGCCGTATATCGTGAATGTCTCCGGTCTGCCAGCGGAGGTCGGTTCTACTTACACCGGTAAAACATTATTTACTCAAAACAATAATGGTGAAGTTAAGGCGAATTATGTCGAGTCGATGCAGATTCTTGAAGATCTGTTCCCAAAAGATAAATATATTTTCTTGATGTGTGGCGGTGCTGGTTACGCTGGCATGACCAAGGATCTATTAGTGAAGCTCGGCTGGGATGCTAATAAAATTTACAATGTCGGTGGCTATTGGTTTTATGAAGGAGATAACAACATAGAAGTGAAAAAGACTGACGATAACGGTAATGTATCTTATGCTTTTTGGAAAGTTCCATATCATGAGATCGATTTTGATCGCTTGACGTTAAGATAAGCTACCTCATTAAAATACGAGTGATAATCCTAAAGGAGTAGAATGAAAAAGCAACAGTTGTTCGGATTGGTTCTAGGGGTAATCGCGGTGGTCTTGTTGGCGCTGGCAGCAGTGTTGATTTTTCGGGATGGTCGTATCGTATTGAGTGCGGAGTATCGTGGCGATGGTGGGATCGGGACGATTACAATCGATGAATTGCGCACTATGACCGAAGAGAAAAAATCTTTCATTTTGTTTGTTTCACAACCGGAATGTAAAACTGCCGAACATCTACGGGGGATTCTACAAGAGTTGATCTCTGAATATCCTGTACAGATTTTCGAGGTGAGTTTTTCTGATCTAAAGAATAGTGGACTGGCGGATGAAGTGCGTTTTTATCCGAGTTTGGTCATTTATCGACAGGGGAAGATTGCGGATTTCTTAGATGCGAATGATGATGCTGATACGGAGGCTTATAATTCCCTTGGTGGCCTAAAAGCATGGCTCACGAACGTTGTGATCTTAGATTATAAGAAATAATAGTATTGCATTAAATGCTCTACGCATAATCTTACAGGTATTTGCAGACGTATTTAATTTGCAGTATAATAATACTGTGGGGATGGGCGCCGGTAGCTCAGTGGATAGAGCACCAGCTTCCGGAGCTGGGTGTCGCAGGTTCGACTCCTGTCCGGCGTACCACATCTGCACTACAACACGGAGTACGCTCCATAAAATCAGAAGCGTAGATATGCCCCTATAATATGGGGGATTTTTGAGTTTTTGTAATTAGAAATCTATCATAAATGCAATAGAGGAAGCCTCATCCCCCTTAGCTCTTTTGGGAGTGACACTGAAGAAAGTTACTCTAAAGTCATTATGAATCTCAGTTGTATCTTTCACACTTCCAAAAGAGCTAAGGGGATATACTCCAATCTATAACTAACAAGAATAGGTACAAGATCTTCTCCATAGCCCTTTGATATTGAGAGATTCTATTCCAAATGCTCGATCTATCTTTATAACCCTCTTTTTGAAGAATGAAAGACGCAACTGTGGATGGTAATGACTGCAAAGCACTCATCTTCAGCGTTTCTTCAAAAAGAGGGTTATGGAGATAGCCTAATATCCACCCTACTTCGCGGTGCAGCGTAGGGGGTAACCGTAGCCACGAACGCCGTTACCCTGCGGATTGACACTGCTGCCACTGAAGCTCAGGAAGTAGGCACTCGTCGAAGAGTACGCCGTACGTGACCAGAAGTACCCGTCCGTAGTCGCATAGTACAGAGAGCCCGAAGAGTAATAGTAGTAGCCAGTGTAGGCAAAGTCGAGTGGGTTCTCTACCCCTCCCGTGTAACGCAGCGGATGGCGAAGCCACGTCCACGGTCGAGAT